>JBJETY010000052.1:0-112932 GCA_051883555.1 Christensenellales bacterium
TGCTTGTCAAAGGAGACGGCGCCACTTTATATGCGACAAGAGACATTGCCGCCGCCTATTACAGGGCTAAGACGTATGATTTTTATAAATGCTTGTACGTTGTGGCGTATCAACAGAATCTTCATTTCAAACAGCTTTTCAAAGTGCTCGAACTGATGGGCTTTGAAAAGGCGAAAGATATGGAACACGTGGCTTTCGGAATGGTATCGCTCGAAGACGGTGCAATGAAAACGAGACTCGGCAGAGTAGTCTGGCTTTCCGACGTGCTCGACAAAGCCGTTGAAAAAGCAAGAGCGATAATCGAAGAAAAGAAGACGGAGGGCGTGGACGTTGCCAAAACGGCGGAGAGCGTCGGCGTGGGAGCGGTTATATTTTCCGCACTTTGGAACAACCGCATTAAGGACATAACCTTCTCTTTCGACAAGGTACTCAACTTTGACGGCGAAACCGCGCCTTACGTGCAGTATACGCACGCAAGATGCTGTTCCGTTTTAAAGAAGGGCGGAGAGATAGATTATTCGCTTATCAATCTTGACGGAATAGCAAACGACGAAGGAATTGCCGTCGCAAAATGTATAATAGGTTTTTCGGACGCGGTAAAAAAGGCGGCGGAAACTCGCGAACCGTGCGTGGTAACGAGATATATCGTCGACTTAGCGGAAAAATTCAATAAATTTTACATTTCGCATAAAATCGTAACGGCAAAGTCGGGAGACAAGGAAGCAAGGCTTGTACTTACAAAAGCCGTCAAAAACGTCATTGCCGTAGGACTTGCTCTTCTAGGCATAGACGCGCCCGATGCAATGTAAAACGCTTGACTAGATTTACGATTTCCTATATAATAGGCAAGCGATATTATTTAAATTAATCCTATTGGAGGTACAATAAATGAAACAAACATATCAACCTAAAAAGCGTCAGGCTAAAAAGGTACATGGATTCAGAGAAAGAATGAGTACTAAAAGCGGCAGAAACGTTTTGGCAAGAAGAAGAGCGAGAGGAAGAGCTAAACTTACGGCGTAATAATGCAACGAAAGTATCGACTTAAATCAAACGGCGCGTTCCGATACGTTTACAAAAAAGGAGCATTTGCAAAAAGTAAATACCTTATTATAAGATACGTTAAATCCACCCGCGGTTTAAAGGTGGGTTTATCTGTAAGTAAGCACGTCGGAAACAGCGTTACCAGAAACAGAATTAAAAGATATTTAAGAGAGAACTTTCGTTTGAATCTTGACAGAATAGACCACGGATATACATACGTAATTATTCCGAGAGAGGGTATAGCTTCTTTAAATTGCAACGAGGTGGGGCAGGAGCTGATTTCTCTTTTAGATAAAGTCGGTTTGATTGTGAATAAATGAAATATATCTGTTTTTTCTTATTGAAACTTTATAAATTGTTGATTTCGCCAATCACGGGCAACCAATGTATTTACACGCCTACGTGTTCTATGTATATGTACGACGCAATAAAAAAACACGGGACGGTAAAAGGCGTTCTGATGGGATGGGGCAGGTTGATGAGATGCAATCCTTTCAACCGCGGCGGTTTTGACCCCGTTCCCGAAAATTATAGAGGAAAATGCAAATGGCTCATTTAAGTTTAGAGCGAAAGAGAAAAATAAAAATTTATCTTCTTGCAATCTTGGTGTTTTGCACGTTGTGTATTCTTACGGCTTGTAACAGCAACAGCGATACAATCAATATGGCAAATCAAAAAACGGTTGGGGAACCGACGCATTTTATTGCCAAATTTTTGATTATTCTTCAAGAAGGCATAGGCAACTTCGGTTGGACGGTAGTTGTCTTTACCATTATACTTAAGCTCATCACGACGCCGTTCGATTTCTGGCAGAAACACATTATGCGAAAGAACGCTAAAATTATGGAGCGTATCAAACCGCAACTTGACGCTCTTGCCGAAAAATGCGGCGACGATAAACAGCGTTATCAGCAAGAACAGATGGCGATTTATAAAAGAGAGAAGTACTCGACTTTGGGCGCTTGCCTTCCTACGATAATTACGCTTGTAGTTTTCTTTATCGTTTTTGCAGGTTTCAGACAGATGGTTTCATATCAGAACGCTCTTGTATATCAGTCGGCAAGAACGACGTATTATTCCGAACACGACGCAGAATACGAAATCGCCATGAAGGCGGAACTTCAGGCAGCAGGTTTTTCGGAAGCGGACGCAGAGAAAATTCTTGCGGGAGAAACGGAAAGTTTCACGGAAGGACAGCTTGTCATCGTAAACGGTTGCGACGCGCGTGCGGAA
Organism: Christensenellales bacterium; assembly: GCA_051883555.1. Taxonomy (GTDB): domain Bacteria; phylum Bacillota; class Clostridia; order Christensenellales; family CAG-917; genus CAG-917. The sequence continues at coordinate 2,278 of JBJETY010000052.1, forward strand.
GCAAAAGCAATCGACCTTGCGCAAACCGCGGTTCTTGAAAATTACGAAAGACCTAAATTCTTATGGATATGGAACGTTTTCGCACAGGACAGCTGGGTATACGCCGTTCCTGATTATCAAAGTTTTTCGGGACAGTCGGGTATGTCGGGCGCAAAAATCGAAGGCGTAATGATTACCGAATATGAAACCGTTATGGGAAAAGTTCTCGGTACGGGCGGTTACGGCAAAGACGGAAAGTGGAACGGACTTTTGATTTTCCCGTTATTGTCCATAGGTCTTAACATTTTGTCGCAGTTTATGATGCAAAAGTCGCAAGGCAAACAACCTAACGCACAGGCAGGACAGGCGTCTACAAAAATGATGCAATGGATTATGCCTGTCATGATGGGTATATTCGCGCTCCTTTATTCGGCGGCGTTTACGATATACATTTTCGTATCGACGCTATATTCCATACTGTTCCAGCTTTTATTCAATTTGTGCGCTAAACTTATTGACAAAAGCAAAGAAAAGAAAATGGGGTTACGCTAAGCGGAAAGCAGTAGTTACGGCTTTGAGCTGACGATGAAAATTATTACTTGCAGAATTTTAAGTTTTCTTTCGGCTAATATTCCGACGTGAAAACTTTTGAAAGAATTCGATAAAATAATAGTGCCGAATATTTACGTCTGACGGCAGACGGAAAGGCACGAAACGAAACAGAATTTATCATTATGCTCTTTTTGAGCGAAGGTGGAATAAATGACAACGAAATCGACTCCTGTCGAACTTACCGAAAAGTTCGTAGAGGAACTTCTTAAAAAAATGAACATTAAAGCAGAACCGATTGTGACCGAAGTTGACGGCGTTATTTACGTCGACATCGAAGGCGACGACGCGTCGCTCGCAATCGGATACAGAGGAGAAACGCTCGACGCAATTCAGTATCTTACGCTTACGGTTTTAAATCAGAACAAGCAATTTAAAAAGGTTGTGGTTAACACCGGAAATTACAGAGAAAAAAGAGAATTGACTTTAATCACTCTTGCAAACAGACTTGCGGAAAAAGCGTATCGCACGGGCAGAAAGGTTTCTTTGGAACCTATGAATCCTTTTGAAAGACGAATTATACATTCCGCTCTTCAAGACAGCGCAAAGGCTACAACGACAAGCGAAGGCGAAGAACCTAATCGTCATATCGTCATTATACCGAAAAACGTCCGCACTCAGACGACAAACGGAAACGGCGGCGATTTTAAGAAAAAAGGAATGCCAAAATTTAAAAGTTTCGGATATAAAAGAGGATTTTAATTTTTGAAAACGATAGTGGCAATTTCTACCCCGTTGGGAAAAGGGGGTATAGGTATAGTCAGACTTAGCGGAGAAGACTCGCTTACAATAGCGGACAAGGTCTTTACGGCTGAGTCTTTTTCTATATCCGATATAAAACCGAATTATATGTATTTCGGATATTTTAACGGCGCGGATTTTTCCGATAAGGGATATATGGTATATTTTAAATCGCCGAAATCGTTTACGGGAGAAGATACGGTAGAGTTTCAACTTCACGGCGGCGTTAGGTTGCTTGAAGGTGTGGTAAGCGAGTGCGTAAAACACGGCGCGATTCCCGCAGAGCGAGGGGAGTTTACCAAACGCGCGTTTTTAAACGGAAAACTTATGTTATCCGACGCCGAAGGCGTAATCGACATGATAAATGCCGACAGTGCCGCTTCGCTCAGAGCCGGTTTCAGATTGATGCAGGGATATCTTGCTAAAGAAGTCGGTAATTTAGAAGAAGAACTTATAAATCTTATTTCTTCGCTTGAAGCAAGTCTTGACTATCCCGAAGAGATGGAAGACGAAGTGCTTCCTGAAATTCCGAAAATCAAAGAACTTGTCAGCGGCCGTCTTGATGATTTGATAAAGTCTGCGAACAAAGGTAAAATCATAAAGCAGGGTATAGACGTTGCGCTTATAGGCGAAGCGAACGTAGGAAAGTCATCGCTTTTAAACAGACTTGTAGGAAAAGACAGAGCAATCGTTACGGATATTGCCGGCACGACCCGAGACGTAATAGAAGTTACAACGGAAGTCGACGGAGTCAAAATCAATTTTATCGATACCGCAGGAATCAGAGAAAGCGACGACCCGGTTGAAAAATTCGGCATCGAAAAGTCGAAGGAAACGGCAAAAACAGCCGACGTAATCTTAAACGTAATCGACGACGTCGCAAAAGGCGCGCCGATAATGGAAAAGGGCGATAAGCCGATATTTAACGTATATAACAAATGCGATAAGTCGGGTAGAAAATTCGGTAAACGCGGAAACGACTATTTTATATCCGCAAAGACGGGCGAAGGAGTCGACCTTCTTTTGAGCGACGTTGTAAAGCTTTTTATATCGGGCGAAACGACAAACGGCGAAGTTATCACGTCGCAAAGGCATCTTTCGTCTTTGATAAGGTCAAAACAATCGATAGACGCAATCGACGTTTCCGTGCCTATAGATTGCATACTCATCGATTTAAAAGAAGCGTTGAATTGCCTTGGCGAAATAACGGGTAACAATGCAAGCGAAGAAGTGATTGACGCAATATTCAAAAACTTCTGCGTGGGAAAGTAAACGTTAAAATGATGAAATCCGCAATTAAAGCGGCGAAGCAATAAACAAAAAAGGTAAAACGGAAAAATGGAATGTGACGTAATAGTCATTGGCGGCGGCCACGCGGGTATCGAAGCGGCGGCGGCAACGGCAAAACTAGGTTTAAATACGGTTATGGTTACCCTATCGATTGACGCGATAGGGCTTATGCCGTGTAATCCTGCTATCGGCGGAACGGCAAAAGGGCATCTTGTAAGAGAAATCGACGCATTAGGCGGAATGATGGGCATACTTGCCGATAAATCTCTTTTGCAGATAAAAATGCTCAATACGGCAAAAGGTCCTGCCGTATTTTCTCTAAGGGGTCAGGCGGATAAAGCGGAATATCATAAGAACGTCATGGCGGAGTTGCTTAAAGAAAAGGACAGACTTACTGTCGTTGAGGGCGAAGCGGAGGAAATTTTAAGCGACGGCGAAAAAGTGGTCGGAGTTGTCATAAACGGGGAGAAATACGCTGCAAAGGCAGTTGTACTTTGCACGGGCGTTTATCTTCACGGAAGGATAATTACCGGTTCGCACAGTATTTCGTCCGGGCCTAGCGGTTTTCCGCCGGCAACCAAACTGACGGACAGTTTAATCAATCTCGGCATCGATATAAGAAGGTTTAAGACGGGTACGCCTGCAAGAATTTATCGCGACAGCATTGATTACGACAAAATGGAAATTCAAAACGGCGAGGACGTTTCTCCTTTTTCGTTTATGACGGACGGAAAAATCGACAACGTCGAACCGTGTTATCTTACCTATACGAATGAGGAAACGCACAGAATTATAAGAGAAAACATCGGAAGGTCTCCGCTTTATAACGGGGATATAAAGGGAGTAGGCCCTAGATATTGTCCTTCAATCGAAGATAAGGTAATGCGATTTAAGGATAAGGAAAGGCATCAGATATTCGTTGAGCCTGAAGGAAGAAACAGCGAGGAAATGTATATTCAGGGAATGAGCAGTTCACTTCCGCACGACGTTCAGGAGAAAATGTATCGGACAATTTCAGGACTTGAAAACTGCCGTTTTGCAAAGTACGCTTATGCAATAGAGTACGATTGCATAAATCCGCTGGAACTGGATAGTTCGCTCAAAGTAAAAAGAATAAAAGGTCTTTATTCGGGCGGACAGATAAACGGAAGCAGCGGTTATGAAGAAGCCGCCGCCCAAGGACTTATCGCAGGCATAAACGCCGCAATGTATGTGTTGAATAAAGAGCCGTTTATTTTGCACCGAGACGAAGCGTATATCGGAGTTTTAATCGACGACTTAGTTACGAAAGGCACAAACGAACCGTACAGAATGATGACGGCAAGAGCGGAACACAGAATTTATTTAAGACAGGACAACGCTGACGTAAGACTTACCAAAAAATCGTATAATTTAGGACTCGCTTCTGCAGAAAGAATGGAGCGGCTTAAAAATAAAAAAGAGCAGATGGCGAAGTTGGACGCCGTAAAGGACGAACAACTTCCGAAAGAAATAAGAGAAGAAATTTTCAGAAGGCTCGAAGAAGAACACACGGGCGGAGCAACGCTGTTCGACGTTTTAAAAAGACCTCGTTTTCAGTCGAAATGGCTCAAAGAATTGGGATTGTTTACCGATTATGACGACAGAGTTATCGAAGCTCTCTGTGTTGAGAAAAAATACGACGGATATCTTAAAAAACAGGAAAAAGCGATAAGCGAGCAGAAACGTTTAGAAGATAAAGTTCTACCGCCCGATATCGATTATTCGGAAATCAAGGGGCTTAGAATCGAGGCAAGACAAAAACTTGAAAAGATACGTCCGCAAAGTCTGGGTCAGGCAAGCAGAATATCGGGAGTTTCTCCTGCGGATATCGCCGTTTTGATTGTATATCTCGGCGGAAAAAAATAAAATCGTTAAACGAAGAATAATACGCATAGCGTTAGAATAATACGCATAGCGTTAGATAAATTCGCATAGCGTTTAAAAAGGGACGTCGTCCCTTTTTATTTTTATAAAAAAATCGGAAAAACAAAACGACACAATATATATCGTGCCGTTTCGTCTTTATGATAAGGGGGAAAATTATGAGCTATTTATATCAAAGACTTTCGTCTCTTGATTACAGCTAGATAATAACACTGAAATATGTATATGTCAACAAAAAATAATAAAAAAAATAAAAAAATTTTTAAAATTGATAAAAAGTTGGAAAAAAAACGTCCAAAACTTGCTTTTTTTAACAAAACTTGAAATCAAAATGATAAAAAATTGCACTTTTGTTAAAAATTGAGAGTTTATATACGGAAATTCGGTGAAAATCACTTATCTGCTTATAGTTTAGGTATTGTTAGAAAGCGTTAAAAAGAAGGCATAAAAACAAAAAACCGCATTTATGCGTCTTTACGCGATTAGGCGTGAATGAATAAATGCGGTTTTGAGATATAATTTAAATTACAATTTGATTTATAAAATGAAATTATAATTTGAATTATATAACGAAATTATAATTTAATTCATAAAACGAAAAAATTTTAATTTTCGGAAATATATTTGATTGCCGATGCGGCGGCAATTGCACCGTCGCTACAAGCCGTGACGACTTGTCTTAAAGGTTTCTGTCTCAAATCGCCGGCAACGTAAACGCCTTTGAAATCGGTAGACATATCTTCTTTCGTTATTACGTAGCCTTGTGAATCGAGAGTTAAGTTTGCACAGAGAGAAGTTTGCGGAACCTGACCTATCGCAATAAAAAGTCCGTCAACTGTGAGATCGATTTTTTCGCCGTTTTTTGTGTCGGTCAGCGTAACGCTTTCTACTTTATTTTCGCCGTTTATATCGTTTACGGCCTTATTCCATAAAATTTCTATATCGCTGTTAAAGAGAGCGTTTTGCAAAGCTTTTTCTGCCCTAAGCGAATCTCGACGATGAATGAGATAAACCTTTTTAGCGAAATTTTTAAGATAAAGCGCGTCTTCCACCGCCGTATTGCCGCCGCCCGTAACGGCAACGGTTTTACCTTTGAAAAACGCACCGTCGCAAGTAGCGCAATAGGAAACGCCCTGTCCGGTAAGCCTTTTTTCGCCGTCGAGTCCGAGTATACGAGGTTTTGCGCCCGTTGCTACGATTATCGTTTTTGATTTCAGTTGCGTACCGCTTGCCAAGGAAATCGTCTTTTCGTCATAGTCGACTGAAAGCACGTCGTCGTATATAAATTCCGCGCCGAAAGATTCCGCTTGAGTCATCATTTTCATGGCAAGTTCGAAACCGCTCGTTTTTTCTACGGCAGGATAATTTTCCACTTCGCCCGACAGAGAAATCTGACCGCCTGCCGATTGCTTTTCGATGATAGCGGTTTTAAGTCCGCCTCTTGTTGTGTAAATTGCAGCGGTAAGTCCGGCAGGACCGCCGCCGATAATAATTACGTCGTATTCCATAATCGCTCCGAAACAATAATATAATAGGTATAAATCAAACGGCGGAATAAAGTTAGAGCAAGTGTTAAAAGGCGCCGTTTATCTTATCGATTATTGCCGTTTTTTAACGGTTAAACACACCGAAAAACGAGCTGATTAAATTATATTGTCGAACGCGAATAAAGTCAAGCACTAACTAAAGCACGGGCAAATATATGTTTCGATATAGATAGGCTAAACGAGGGGCATAAAGCAAAAAGTTAAAAAATACGGTAAAAACGGCGAAAATCGCGCTTAAAACGACGTTGTTTGCATTTCTTTAGAATGCGAATTTCAGTTTCGGTATTGACTTATGGGGATTTTAGGAATAGAATAAAAAAGGAGAATTCTGCTATTTAATCGGCGTAGGCATTTTATTTCGTTTCCCAAGCTAAAAAAGTCGGTTAAATAAGAAAGTTATACGATAAGAAGGGCTAGTTCATATTAAAGGGGAGATATTATGAAAAACCTTTTTAAAAATTCTAAAATTTTAGTCGTTGTCTTGCTGTTGATTTTGTCAATAGGCGTCTTGGTCGCATGCAATGCCGACACGGATAAGTCTGTTAACAATGACGCCGCAAGCAGCGTCGTTGACCCGGATGAAGATTCCGGATTGACGGAAGTTGCAATATTAGATAGTCTGGACGGAATTTACGACACGTCGCAACAAATAAACGACTGTTCCGCAGACTGTGTTTTCGACGTTGAATCCGAAAAGGAACTTACATCATTAAATATAGGCGAATTTATTTCCGTTACAGACCGCAACGGAAACCTTGTCGCAATCAGCGTTGAAGACGAAGGTTACGGTCTTTATAAGATAGTTAAAGCAGACGGACTTTATATTGCAGGCGAAACTTATAAGATTTCTATCCTTCAGGCAGGCGTAAGCTTTATAGGTAAAGAAGAATTCGACGAATTGAACTTTACCATACATAAAGACATAGTTTCGGTCTGCGAAGAAAAGGAAACTATCGTAGAAATTAAAGTCGGCGAATACGAAATCGCAGAAAACGGCATAATCGTTGCCGACGGAACGATTGGTCCGAACAGCATTTTAAAGGTATATTCCTCTCAGGAAGAATTCGAATACTCGAAGGTTACGGACATTACGTATGTAGACGGTAAATTTTTGCTTACCCTGTGCGAACCGACGGTAGACGAAGTTTACGAAAAACTCGATATATATACGGTTGAAAAATTCGACTGCTCGTTGCTTGACCTTGAGAAAATCGACGAAGAAGCGGTTAAACAGTCTATTAGCGAATCCGATATGTATCTGCGTTTCGTTTCCGCAATCGAACAGGTAAGCGAAGCGAACGCGTCCTTCTCTCTCCCTGATTTAAACGACTTTACGATTTCATTTAAAGCCAACGTAAACGAAAATAACGATATAGTCATCGACGCCGTAATAGCATATAAGGGCGGTTATACCGCAGGCGACCAGACGGGAAAACTTTACGTCGAACTTAAATATAACGGAGTTATTTCTTACGACGTAAAAGCTAACATCGAAACGGGCTTAAAAACAACTTACGATTTTGCCGTTACGGCGAACACGAAACATAAAATTTCTCTTGCAGTTCAGTGGAAAGACGCCGAAGACGACGTTCTCATTGAAAACGACGAACAACTTGCAGCGGAAATAACGGCTATTCTTCAGGACCGTTCGAACATTCCTAGCAAAGTTCTCGGCGAAGCAAAACAATTCGGAAAGACTTTTGAAGTTCCGCTTTGCGAAGACTTTACGTACGTTATTCCAAATACTCCTATTACGGCAAACATAGGTTTCAAATGGATTATCGGAGTTAACGTACAAGGCGAAATTTTCACCGACCTCGAAATGCAAAGCTCGGATACGTTGGGCGTTCGTTCGATAGAAAAAGACGGTGAAGACAGCCAGGAATTCTATCATATCAAATCGAAAGACAGCACAAACGACACAATGCTCATGGGTGCGGTTACGGTAAAGACGGGCGTTCGCATCGACGTTTATTTTTCGATTGTCGGTATGTCTAAAAATATCAAAATCGGAATTAAAGGCGACGCAGGCATTTATCTTACCGTCAAAGGAATTTCCTTGAAAACCGATATAAACACCGATGAAGAAATAGGTGTACTTTACGGCGAAGTCGGCTTGTTCGTCGGATACGAAGTTTACGGAAAAGTGTTCGTAGGTTTCAAAATCGTCGGAGACGATTACAGCGTGAAACTTTTCGATTTCGGTACCGACGAGATTTATACCAATTTCGTCGATTCGGAAACTACCATAAACACGACGAAGAGAATTACGCTTAACGGCAATATCGATACGATAAGCCCTATTACGAATCTTAACAAACTTGCAGTCAATAAATTTAAAGTAAGCGAATTCGGAATCGAAACGGAAAGTCCTTTAAGAAAAGACGTCAACTTTGAAATCGAAAAGGGATATATTACGTATTACGGCGGTCAATTCTATATAACGACCACTGAACATCAATTCGAAGAAATTATAACCGTTACGCTCAAAGCGGACGAGACGGTATCCAAAACGATTATCGTAACATACGACGACGGATACGTCGCACCTGTCGAAACTCCGTCGGAAAGCGAAAGCACAACGGAAACTCCTGACGTTTCGGAAGAGACGGAAACGCCTGTCGTAGAAGAGCCGACGCAACCTGTCGAAACTCCTGACGAGGGCGAGGCGGAAACAGACGTCCCTGCAGAACCTGAAACGCCTGTCGTAGAAGAAGAGGAGGAAGAAGAGATCATTACTTCGATTCTCGAACTTTACGACGGAAATAAAAAAGTCTATGAGATAATTACTCAATGGGTAGAAAACGCAAACAAAGAAAACGTCGAAGAATACAATATCCCGGCATTGACGAAATTAGGTTATACGTTTAAAGGATACGCATTAAGCGACGGAATGCTTGTTACGACGGAAAACAACGGCGTGTTTACCTACAAGATGCCGATAAAGACGACGGACACGATTAAAGCGAGCGCCGTTTGGGAAAAGACTTACTCAAATTATATTTACGTAACGACCGCTTCGGATATTAAATCTATCGACAAAAACTCAAACTACTATTTCTTGAACGATATAGATATGAGGGGCGTTGAATTCAATACGGTAAGCGAGTTTAACGGAATTATCGAAGGCAACGGATTTACCGTCAGCAACTTTACGATTTCGGGCGATAGCGGATATACCGGTTTTATCGGAATTAACAACGGGACAATCAAAAATCTGACGATAAGAGCCGAAATCGATTATACTTCCTCAAAGGAAAATATTTATTGCGGCATTATCGCGGCTGAAAATAAAGGAACGATTTCAAATTGTTCGACCTATGGCGAAGTGAATGTCGAAATGAAAGGCAATGCGCTTTTCGTTTCGGAATATAACGGATACGTCGGAGGCGTAGTCGGAGTCAACAACGGCGGAACGATTTCAAATTGCAAGACGCTTGCAAACGTTTACGTCACGACGAACAACGTAAGAATTTATCCTTATGCAGGCGGATTTGCCGGAGCAAACCTTAAAGGAACGATTTCAGACAGCAGTGCAAATTCCTACGTTAAGTCAACGATAACTAATGCGGTTTCGGTTTGCAAATCATATGCAGGTAGCTTTACGGCTCTTAACAAAGGCGTGATAAGCGGATGCTATGCAAGAGCTTACGACAAAACGAGCGGCTCGGATTTTGTCGGCGGATTTGCAGCGGTAAACGAAGGTCCGCTTAAGAAATGCTATTCGACGGGTACAATCAGCGGAAAGGACAACGTTGGCGGACTTGTTGGCAAAAACTCGGGCAGCGTCGTAAATTGCTATTCACAAGTAAACGTCAAAGGCAACGAAAAGGTTGGCGGACTTGTCGGATATAACAGCGGTAAAATCAGTTATGCATATGCAAGCGGAAACGCAAGCGGTGAAAAGAGCATCGGCGGCTTGGTCGGCGAAAATGCGGAAGGCGCAAGCATTGTTAAATGTTTTGCAAAAGGCAACGTAACTTCCACTAAGGACGTTTGGATTACAAAAGAATGGGCCGGCGGACTTGTCGGTAAGAACGATGGCACTGTAACAAATTGTTACAGAGCGCAAACGCAGGTGCTTACAATCGAAGATTGTGAATGTACGGTAGGTACGATAGTCACGCAGTCGGCTTACAATCAAGTTACTTTCTATACGCAGATTTTAGGCTTTGGAAGTTCGACCTGGAATATAACGAGCGGAAAACTTCCTACACTTAAATAAGAACTCAAAAATTCAAGAACTTAAAGTAAGTTTAAAATAGGAAGTGACGATTTAAGTTTTGATCGGGAGACAGATTAGAATCCGACAGACAAGCCTTTTCTTAATCTGCTCAGACAATCGTTTTAAAACAGACAAGATAGTTAAAAATAAGAACGGCAATAGCGCCGTTCTTATTTTTTATCTAATAACGATTTTGTATTGGCTATGATTATATATAAATATGATTAACAAAAGTAATGTTTTTGAATTAAAAAGTTTTATATAAAAAGGTTTTATAAATTACTTTATATGAGATAAATTTGAATAAATAATAGATTAAATAAAAAATAGTTTTATATAAAATGCTTTTACAAAAAAGTTTTGAATAAATAAAGGTTTATTTAAAAAATGAATTTATATGAAAAACAGTTATGCAAAAGATAGCTTAGTTAGGATAATCGATTTGTGATTATTGCATAATTATTATATTTGTTTAAACGCTATACATTGATAAATTTTGCCGTAACAAAGCCGATGCCTGAATTTTTTTAGTCTTAATTTTAATCTTTACTTTACAACTTATAGCCGATGGGATATAATAAAAAAATGTATAAGCAGATACAAAAAAAGATTGATTTAATCTTATTTTCGCTCAGGAGCAATAAATGAAAAACATTGACATTAAAAACATTTTCAGCAATCCAAAAGACTATCTAAACAAAGAAGTGACCGTTTGCGGTTGGGTAAGGACAAACCGTGATTCAAAAACAATGATGTTTTTGGCATTGAACGACGGCACGACTTTAAATCATCTTCAAGTGGTAATAGACAAATCGAAATTCGATGAAAAAACGCTTGGAGAAATAAATAAAGCCGGAGTTTCCGTTGAGGTAGTCGGAGAAATAGTTGAAGGAGCGGTTTTAAAAGATACTGTGGAAATCAACGCAAAGAGCATAACGCTTTTAGGCGATTGCCCTTCAGATTATCCGTTGCAAAAGAAATATCATACGCTTGAGTATTTGCGTACGATTCCTCATCTCAGAGTCAGAACAAATACTTTTAACGCTATGCTTCGTCTTCGCAGCAAGATTTCGTTTGCGATACACGAATTTTTCCAGAAAAATAATTTCGTTTACGTGCATACGCCGATTCTTACCGGCAGCGATTGCGAAGGAGCGGGGGAAATATTCAGAGTAACCAGTCTCGGATACGATGAAATGAAAAATACGAAGGACGTCGAAGAATATCTCAGAAAAGACTTTTTCGGCCGTCGTGCAGGTCTGACCGTTTCGGGTCAGCTCGAAGGTGAAGTGGCTGCAATGGCTATGGGTAAAATTTATACCTTCGGACCAACGTTCAGAGCGGAAAACAGCAATACTCCTCGTCACGCTGCGGAATTCTGGCAGGTCGAACCTGAAGTTGCTTTTGCAAAATTACCGGATATAATCGAAATTGCAGAAAATATGATAAAACATATTATTAAATCTGCTCTTGAGAATTGTCCTGAAGAAATAGACTTTTTCGAAAAGAATTTTGAAAAGGGTTTAAAGGCAAAACTGCAATCCGTTGTCGACAGCAAGTTTGAAATTCTTGAATATACCAAGGCAATCGAAATTCTGAAAGAATCTAAGGAAGAGTTTAAATTCCCTGTAGAATGGGGATGCGATCTTCAGACGGAACACGAGAGATATATAACGGAAAAAGTTTTAGGAAAACCTGTTTTCGTCATCAATTATCCTAAGAAGATAAAATCATTCTATATGAAACAAAACGACGACGGACTTACCGTCGCGGCAACGGACTGTCTTGTTCCGGGCGTAGGTGAGATTATCGGATGCAGCGAAAGAGAAGCAGATTTTGACAAATTGCTTCAAGCTATGAAAGACAGAAATATGAATCTCGACGATTATAAAGGTTATATGGAACTCAGAAAATTCGGAAGCGTGCCTCACAGCGGTTTCGGATTGGGACTTGAAAGAATATTGATGTACGTTTCGGGAATATCCAACATTCGCGACGTACAGCTTTATTCCAGAACGGCAGGAGATTTAATGGAGTAAATTATGTATAAATTGAAAACACCGCAGAATTACGTTTCAAAACTTACCGTCAGAGAGACGGAAAAAGCCTTGAAATTCGTAAAAGATACATTTCAGAAAAATTTTAAAGAAGCACTCGGGCTTGAAAGAATTTCCGCGCCGCTTTTCGTTAAAAGCAGAACGGGAATTAACGACGACCTTAACGGAATAGAAAGGGCCGTCCGTTTTGACATTAAAGAACAAGAAGGCGTAATGGCAGAAATTGTTCACTCTCTTGCAAAATGGAAAAGAGTCGCTCTTGCAAAATACGGCTTTAAACCGGGCGAAGGCATTTATACGGATATGAATGCGATACGTCGCGACGACCACTGCGACAATCAACATTCTATTTACGTCGACCAGTGGGATTGGGAGATGGTCATTACGGCGGAACAGAGAAAGGTTGAGTTTTTGCAAGGCATTGTACAAAAGATAGTCGGAGCAATTTGCGATACGCTTGACGAAACGAAAAAAGTATTCAAGCAAATCGATCTCGAACTTTGCCGCGACGTAAAATTTATTACGACGCAGGAACTCGAAGATATGTTCCCTGACAACACGCCAAAAGAGAGAGAGTCGCTCATTGCAAAAAAATATAAAACGGTGTTTTTGATGGGCATCGGCGGTGAATTGAAATCGGGCGAAAAACACGACGGCAGAGCGCCTGACTACGACGATTGGAAGTTAAACGGAGATATACTTTTTTGGGACGAAGTGCTGGGTGAATCAATCGAATTGTCGTCTATGGGTATCAGAGTCGACGGCGTTTCTTTAAGAACTCAGCTCGAAGCCGCAGATTGCGAAGAAAGGCTCAATCTTTCGTATCACAAAGGCATTTTGTCGGGTGAATATCCGCTTACAATCGGCGGCGGCATAGGACAGTCAAGACTGTGTATGCTCATTTTGCAAAAGGCTCATATCGGCGAAGTGCAAGTTTCGCTTTGGCCTGACGAAATGGTCGAGGTGTGCCAGAAAGCGGGAATTATATTGTTATAATTATATTGTTATAATTTTATAATGCAGTATAATGCAGTTAAAACCGCCGTAAAATTTGCCGATAAATCCGATATGCAATTTAAACGGCAAACGTTTGACGGCAAGATAAATAAAACGTTTTTTCGGTAAAGAAAATTTAATATTTTTGGTAAGACCGAAAGATAAAAACTTAAAGAGCAAAATCATATAAAACCGACAAGTCGATTTTTTACGACAAAACGATTCAACTTGGCAATATCGGCGAGACTGAAAACGGCGTCGGTCAAAAAGGGAAAAGATGTATTACAGAACACATAATTGCAATGAATTAAGAATAGAAAACGAAGGCGAAACCGTCAGATTGTCGGGTTGGCTTCATTCGGTCAGAGACCTCGGAGCGGTCGTATTTTTCGTACTCCGCGATTTTTACGGTATGACTCAGGTTGTTGCGTCTACCGACGAATTGAAAGAACAGATAAGAAATATTCCTCGTGAATCTACTATAATGGTAGACGGCAAAGTAATTCGTCGTTCGAGTCCTAACAAAGAACTTCCGACGGGGCTTATAGAAATCGAACCTACGAAAATAGAGGTTTTGGGTTTGTGCGAAGAATTGCTTCCGTTTGAAATATCGACTTCTTTGCAGTCAAGAGAAGATACAAGATTAAAATACCGCTTTTTAGATTTAAGAAATCCGCTTAACAAAGATAAGATTGCTTTCAGAAGCAAGGTGGTTGCAAGTCTTAGAAGACGCATGACGGAAAGAGGATTTTTGGAAATTACGACTCCTATTCTGACGTCGTCGTCACCTGAAGGCGCAAGAGACTTTATCGTGCCGTCGAGACTTCATCCGGGAAAATTTTATGCCCTTCCGCAAGCACCGCAACAATATAAACAACTTCTTATGACAAGCGGCTTTGACAGATATTTCCAGATTGCTCCGTGTTTCCGTGACGAAGACGCAAGAGCCGACCGCAGTCCGGGCGAGTTTTATCAGCTCGATATGGAAATGGCGTTTGCGACTCAAGACGACGTGTTCAAGGAAATGGAAGCCGTTATACCGGAAGTGTTTAAAGAGTTTTCAAATTGGAAAGTCGACGAAGCGCCTTTCAGACGCATTAAATACGACGACGCAATGCGCGACTACTGTTCCGATAAACCGGATCTCAGAAATCCGCTTATAATAAAAGACGTAACGGACGAACTTGAAAAAGCGGCGCCGTTTATGGAAGGAAAAACCATAAAAGCGATTGTCGTAAACGATTTCAAAGGCACGAGAAAGCAAATCGACGGCTTTGTCGAAACGGCAAAACTTAACGGCGCTTCCAATATGTATTGGTTTAAGACGGACGAAAACGGAAATTTTGCAGGCGGTTTTGCAAAATTTGCAGAACCTGTTAAAGCTGCTCTTACTCAAAACCTTTCATTGTCCAAAAACGATTTTATCGCTCTGTTTGCAGAAGATAAAAAAGCCGTTGTCAAAGTTGCGGGATTTATGCGCAACGAGATAGGAAACGCATTAGACCTTTTGGAAAAGGAAGCGTACCGTTTTTGCTGGATAGTCGATTTCCACATGTACGAAGAAAACGAGGAGACGGGAGAAATAGAATTTTCGCACAATCCGTTCAGTATGCCACAAGGCGGAATGGAGGCTTTAGAATCTCAAAATCCGCTTGATATTCTGGCATATCAATACGATATAGTTTGCAACGGCGTTGAACTTTCATCGGGCGCAGTCAGAAATCACGACCCTAAGATTATGGTTAAAGCGTTTGAAATTGCAGGTTACGGAGTCGACGTAATCGAAAAGAAATTCAACGCATTGTTCTCGGCGTTTAAATTCGGCGCTCCTCCTCACGCAGGCGTTGCACCGGGCGTAGACAGAATGGTTATGCTTTTGCTTAACGAACCGAGCATAAGAGAAATCATTGCTTTCCCTATGAATAAAAATGCGCAGGATTTGCTTATGAACGCGCCTTGCGAAGTTACGGAGCAGCAACTTAAAGACGTAAGCATAAAACTCGACGTAACCGAAAAAGAAGATAAATAACAAGCAAAAAGCTATCAAAACCGCTACGGTTTGTTTGAAAACGATAAAAGCGACGTTCTATAGTAGGATTGATACGCAAAGCGAAGAATTTAAAATTCCGTATAGCGTTAAAGAAGCCGAAAGATAAATTTATTATCTTTCGGTTTTTTATTTTAAGACACAGAAGAGTAAATTAAAATCACCGAAGAGTAAATTTTAAATCACAAAAGAGCAAATTTTAAAGTTAAAACGTTTCGAGAACTTTTTGATTTTAAACGAGCTAAATAAAAGATTTATAAAGATTATTGAATTTAATTCAAAAAAAGATTATGGAATAAATTAAAAAAACTATGGAATTATAATTTAAATTAAAGCTATGAAATTATAAATTTGATAAGAAAACGCATATATCCGAGCGGAACGGGTTTAGTGAAAAATAAAATAAAAATTAATGCAATTCATCTTAATTTTGGTAGACGGAAATTTTAAAATTTGTTATAGTTAAGGTGTAATTCGAGGTGATTATGAAAAAAGTTGGAATCTTAATGGGAAGTAAATCCGACTACGACGTAGTCAAACAAGCGATAGACGTCTTGAGCGATTTTGGCGTAGAAACGGAGGTCCGCATTATATCCGCACACCGAACGCCCGATGAGGCAGACGAATATGCGTTGACTGCCATAGACAGAGGGATAGGCGTAATCATTGCCGCGGCGGGGAAAGCCGCACACCTTGGCGGAGTTTTAGCGGCGAGAACTACTTTACCCGTCATAGGTCTGCCGATACAGACTTCCATGATGGGAGGACTTGACAGCTTACTTTCTATCGTGCAGATGCCGCAAGGCGTGCCTGTAGCATGCGTGGGGGTAGGTGCGGGGCAAAATGCAGGGTTACTTGCAGTTCAAATGCTTGCCATAGAAAATACTACTCTTGCGACCAAATTGTCAGACTACAAGAAAGCTATGGCTGAAAAAATAATAAACGATGATAAAGCTCTGAAAGACTAAGGTCTTATGGAGCTTTTTTATTTAAAAACATATAAGGAGAAACAAAATGGAAAAGAAAGAATTGCTCTATGAAGGTAAGGCAAAAAAGGTTTACGCAACAGACGACGAAAAGGTCGTTCTTGTAGATTACAAAGACGACGCTACCGCATTCAACGGACTTAAAAAAGGGACTATTTCGGGTAAAGGCGTAGTAAATAACAAAGTCACCAATTTCCTTATGAAAATGCTTGAAGGCAAAGGAATAAAGACGCATTACATCGAGCAACTTTCGGACAGAGAAACGCTTGTTAAAAAAGTTTCCATTGTTCCTATAGAAGTTATTGTCAGAAATATAGCGGCAGGCAGCCTTGCAAAAAGATTGGGACTCGAGGAGGGAACGAAACTTAACAGCACCGTTCTGGAATTCTGCTATAAAAACGATGAATTGGGCGACCCTATGATAAACGATTATCATATAAAGGCGATAAATCTTGCAAGCGACGAAGAAATCAAAAAGATTACGGAAATGTCGTTTAAGATAAACGAAATCTTGTCTGAGTTTCTTGCAAAGTCGAATATCGAGCTTATCGATTTTAAACTTGAATTCGGCAGATTCGACGGCGACGTAATTTTGGCAGACGAAATAAGCCCGGACACTTGTCGTTTCTGGGACAGCGTCACGAAACAAAAACTCGACAAAGACCGTTTCCGCAGAGATTTGGGCGGCGTCGAAGAAGCATATGCAGAAATTTTATCCAGACTTATGGGAGAAAAGATTTAGGAGAATTATGCAAACTGAAAGAACGAAAAAATTGCCGTTCGATAGTTTCAGCGAAGAATGCGGAGTAATAGGCATTCATTCGCCCGAAACTTACAACGTTGCCGCAACGGCGTATTACGGACTTTTCGCTCTGCAACACAGAGGACAGGAAAGTTGCGGCATTGCGGTTGGCAACGGCAAGAAAATCGAATATTACAAAAACATGGGATTGGTCCCCGAAGTTTTTACGGCTGAAAGGATATCGTCTCTTCCCGACGGAAACATAGCGATAGGACACGTCAGATATTCGACAACGGGAGCGAGCAAACTTTGCAACGCGCAACCGATATATTTCATCGGCAAATGCGGAAAGATGGCTTTGGCTCACAACGGAAACCTTATCAACGCAAAGGAATTAAGAAACGAGCTTATAAAAGAAAACGCCGTTTTTCAGACGTCGATAGACAGCGAAGTTATGGCGTCGCTCATCAATAAATACAGCGATGAAGGAATCGTCGACGGCGTGCTTAAAGCGTGCAAACACTTTAAAGGCTCTTATTCTTTCGTGATTATGGGACAAGGCAAACTTATTGCCGTCCGCGACCCTTACGGAATAAGACCGTTGTGTTTCGGAACAATCGGAGATAAATACGTCGTTGCAAGCGAAACCTGTGCTCTTGACAGCATCGGGGCAAAATTCGTAAGGGATATCGAACCGGGCGAAGTGCTTGTTTTTGACGGAAGCGGAATTGAATTTTACCGCATAGACAAACCTGTCGAGAAGAAAGCACACTGTATTTTCGAGTACGTATATTTTGCCCGTCCCGACAGCGAAATTGACGGTGTTTCCGTATATGAATCGAGAAAGGAATCGGGCAAGATTCTGGCAAGAAATTATCCTGTCGAAGCGGATATGGTGGCAGGCGTGCCTGACAGCGCTGTCGTTGCGGCAAGGGGATATAGCGAAGTATCGGGTATTCCGTACGGCGAAGCGTTGACAAAGAACAGATACGTCGGCAGAACTTTCATTCAGCCTGAACAGGGTATGAGAGAAAACAGCGTAAAGATTAAACTCAACGCATTGCGCAGTAACGTATGCGGAAAGAGAATAGTGCTTATAGACGATTCGATTGTTCGCGGTACGACAAGTAAAAAGATTGTGCAGATGTTAAAAGACGCAGGGGCAAAAGAAGTGCATTTGAGAATCAGTTCGCCTATAACGAAACATCCGTGCTATTTCGGCATAGACACAAACGACTATTCGCAGCTTGTCGGGGCGTTCAGAACGGAAGAAGAAATACGCGAGTTTATCGGTTGCGAATCTTTACATTATCTTACGATCGACGAATTGTGTCAGACGGTTCACCGCGACAAAAACGATTTTTGTCTCGGCTGTTTCAACGGAGAATATCCGTATATTGTAGAAAACGAAAAGGAAAAAGAAGACAAGCACATGCTTGACGATTAAGGAGTTATTATGGCAATTTCATATAGCGACAGCGGCGTTGACGTAACGCGCGGTTATAAAGCGGTAGAATTGATGAAGAAACACGTCAAAGAAACGTATGACGGAAACGTTCTTGGCGATTTAGGTTCGTTCGGCGGTTTTTACGATATCAGCGGCGAAAAGATAAAAGAGCCCGTTCTCGTTGCAGGTTGCGACGGCGTCGGAACGAAACTTAAATATGCTTTCATAACGGACAAACACGATACGGTGGGAATAGACGCCGTGGCAATGTGCGTAAACGATATCGTATGCCAGGGAGCAAGACCGTTGTTTTTCCTCGATTATTTCGCAACGGGAAAACTTGACCCGGAAAAAGTTGCGTCTGTTGTAAAAGGAGTAGCGGACGGCTGTAAAATTTCCGGCTGTGCGTTAATAGGCGGAGAGACTGCCGAAATGCCGTCTTTTTATCCTGACGGCGAATACGATATGGCAGGCTTTGCGGTCGGCATAGTCGATAAGCAAAAAGTTATCAACGGAAAGAATATCGTGCCGGGCGATTGCCTTATAGGTCTTGAATCCAGCGGCGTACATTCAAACGGTTTTTCGCTTATCAGAAAACTTTTCGGCGAAAGCGAAAGCGACGTAAACGTATACGATGAAAGATTGGGAAAGACGGTGGGCGAAGCGCTTTTAGAGCCTACGAGAATTTACGTTAAAACCGTGTTGTCTCTTATGCAAAAAGTCGAGATTAAGGGCATTGCTCACATAACGGGCGGCGGATTTATCGAAAACATACCGAGAGTGTTCCCTGAGAACGTAGGTTGTGAAATTTACAGAGACAGCTATAAGCTCAGCACGCTGTTTGAAATTATAAAAGAGAAATCACAGCTTGAAGACGAACAGCTTTACAATACGTTCAATATGGGTATCGGAATGGTTCTGGTCGTTGACGAAGCCGACAAAGATAAGACTTTGAAAGAGCTTGAAAGCCTTGGAGAAAAGGCGCACGTAATCGGCAAAACGATTGTGGGCAAGGGAGTTGTTTTAAAGTGAAAAGGGTAGCGGTGTTTTGCAGCGGCGGCGGAACGGATTTTCAATCAATTATCGACGCTAACGAAAAAGAGCCGTTTTGCACTCTTGCCTTGCTCGTTGCGTCGAAGGATGGAATCGGGGCAATGGATAGGGCAAAAAGACACGGAATAAAGAGCGTGGTTTTTGCTAAAAAAGAAAACGTCACCTATGAAGAGACGTTCGCTAAAATAAACGATTTTTTAACCGCTGAAAAAATAGATTTTATCGTGCTTGCAGGGTATCTTTCGATACTTGACGAAAAATTCGTAGCCAAGTGGAAAGGCAGAATCATAAACATACATCCGAGTCTTATTCCGTCCTTTTGCGGTAAAGGGTATTACGGACTTAAAGTCCATGAAGCGGCGATAAAAAGGGGCGTAAAGATTTCGGGAGCGACGGTGCATTTCGTCGACGAAGGGGCAGATACCGGAAAAATTATTATGCAAAGGGCGGTTGAAGTCTTAGACGGAGATACGGCGGAAAGTTTGCAAAAAAGAATACTCGAAATCGAGCATCAGATGTTACCGGAAGCCGTAAAAGGACTTGTCGAAGGAAAATATAAGCTTTAAAAATCGGTCTGAAAAATTACGGCAAAAATCGGTATTTATACGGGCGAAAAAAGACCTTTGCCGTCAAACCGAGTTTGGTAGAACAATTAAAAACGAATAAAAAAACAAATTAAAAAGTTATAAATTAAGAAGCGTAAATAAGGAGATAAAAATGAAAAAAAGAGCACTTATAAGCGTATCGGACAAAAACGGAATAGTTGAACTTGCAAAAGAGTTGGAAGCATTGGGATATGAAATCATATCGACGGGCGGAACGCAAAAGACGCTTTCGGAGAACGGCGTAAAAGTTATCGGAATCAGCGAAATTACCGGCTTTCCCGAATGCCTTGACGGAAGAGTAAAAACTTTACATCCTGCCGTTCATGCCGGACTTCTTGCAATGCGTTCGAACAGCGAGCATATGGCGTCGCTTGAAAAACTCAATATCAATACGATTGATATTGTGGTTGTAAACCTTTATCCGTTTAAAAAGACAATTATGAAAGAGGACGTTGATTTTCAGACTGCGGTTGAAAATATCGATATCGGCGGTCCGACAATGCTCAGAAGTGCGGCAAAAAATTTCCAGGACGTTATAGTTATGGTTGACCCGACCGATTACGCCAAAGTACTTTCAGAACTCAAAGGCGGAGAAGTCAGTCTTGAAACGAAGAAATATCTTATGTATAAAGTTTTTGCGCACACGGCAGTTTACGACAGTTTGATTTCAAATTATCTTGCGTCGAAGCTCGATATAAAATTTCCTGAAACGATTACGCTTGCTTACAGAAAGGCACAGGACATGCGTTACGGCGAAAATCCTCATCAGGGTGCGGCTTTTTACGGCGACGAGTTGCCGAAAGCTACGTCTATAACGCAGGCAAAACAACTTCACGGAAAGGAGTTGAGTTATAACAATATCAACGACACAAACGGCGCTTTGGAACTTTTAAGAGAATTCGACACGCCTGCAGTTGTAGCCGTAAAGCACGCGAACCCGTGCGGAGTTGGAACGGGAAAGACGATATACGAAGCGTATATGAAAGCGTACGAAGCGGATAAGGTTTCGATTTTCGGAGGAATTATTGCAATCAACGGCATCGTCGATAAGGCGACGGCAGAAGAGATAAATAAGATTTTCGTCGAGATAGTCGTAGCAAAAGGCTTTGACAAGGACGCGCTTGAAATTCTTGAACAAAAGAAGAATATAAGACTTCTCGAATTGCCTGAAATCAACGGGGCAAGAGATAACTTTATCGACATGAAAAAGGTATACGGCGGAATGCTTATGCAGGACGGCGACGTCGAACTTTACGATAAAGCGGACGTCAAAGTCGTAACGAAGAAACAACCGACGGAAGCGGAAAAGGAACAGCTCGATTTCTGTTGGAAAGTTGTAAAACATACGAAGTCAAACGCAATAGTCATAGGAAAAGATTATGCGACGGCAGGAATAGGCGCAGGACAGACAAACAGAATATGGGCGACGAATCAAGCCATAGAACATGCCGGCGAAAAGGCTAGCGGTTGCGTTATGGCGTCGGACGCATTCTTCCCGTTCCCTGATTGTGTTGAGGCGGCGGCGAAAGCGGGAATTACGGCAATCATACAGCCGGGCGGAAGCGTAAACGACGAATTGTCGATAAAGGCATGCGACGAAGCCGGCATAGCGATGATTTTCGTCGGCAAACGTCATTTTAAACATTGATAGACAGAATTGATTCGAGCGGTAAATTTTACGCTAAAAGTCAAAACGACGATAAACGCATAAAAAACAATTTTCAAAAAGGTCATAAACATATGGATATTTTAGTTGTCGGAAACGGTGGCAGAGAACACGCAATAATAAAAAAACTTATCGAATCTCCTTTATGCGGAAAAGTTTATGCCGCAAAAGGAAATGCAGGTATAGGCGAAATAGCACAGCTTGTAGACGTTGACCCGTGCGATATAAAAGGAATAGTAAAATTTGTAAACGAAAATAAAAACGTCGGACTTACGGTGGTAGCTCCCGACGATCCGCTTGCAATGGGACTTGTGGACGAATTGGAAAAAGCCGGACACAGGGCTTTCGGTCCTAATGCGGCGGCGGCGATAATCGAAGCGTCGAAGTGTTTTTCAAAGCAGATGATGAAAGATTACAATATCCCTACGGCGAGCGCGGAAAGTTTCGACGATTTTGACAAGGCGTTAAAGTACGTGAAGGAACAAGAATATCCGCTCGTCATAAAAGCGGACGGTCTTGCACTCGGAAAGGGCGTAGTTATTTGCGAGAATTTTGAAAACGCAGAAGCCGCGTTAAACGATATGATGATAGGCGGCGCATTCGGCAAGGCAGGTTCTAAAGTCGTAATAGAAGAATTCCTTGTCGGAAAAGAAGTTTCGGTACTGACTTTTACCGACGGAAAAACAATCTATCCTATGATTTCAAGTTGCGACCATAAACGCGCGTTGGACGGCGATAAGGGATTAAACACCGGCGGAATGGGAACGATTGCTCCCGCACCGTTTTATACCGAAGAATTGCAAAAGGAAGTTATGCAAAACATACTTCTTCCGACAGTCAACGCAATGAACGATCTCGGAAGAACGTTTAAAGGCGTTTTATATTTCGGACTTATCGTAACGGATAATGGCGTGAAAGTCATTGAATATAACGCACGCTTCGGCGACCCTGAAACGCAAGTGGTTTTACCGCTTTTAAAAAGCGACCTTGTAGAAATATTCGAAGCGATAATAGACGAGAGATTGAGTGAAATTAAAATCGAATGGAGCGACGAAGCGGCGGTTTGCGTTATGCTTTGCAGCGGAGGGTATCCGAAGCAATACGAAAAAGGAAAAGAAATTTCGATTGGCGCCGTTAAAGATAACGTTACTCTTTATCATAGCGGAACGAAAATTTCGGACGGAAAACTGGTGACGAACGGAGGAAGAGTTATCGGAGTAACCGCAGTTTCGGATAGTCTTAAAAAAGCGCGGCAGGAATCGTACGAAGCGTGCAAGGCTGTTAGCTTTGAAAACGTGCATTACAGAAAAGACATAGGGGATAAATACATAAAAGGTTAATTATATGGTATACAGAGTTTACGTAGAAAAAAAAGACAATAACAATGCGGCGTCTTTAATAAAAGAGCTTAACGAGGTAGTCGGGATAAAGCCTGACAGACTTCGCATACTTCTCCGTTACGACGTGGAGGGTATAACAAAAGAAGAGTTCGAAGCGGCGGTGGCGAACGTATTTTCGGAAGCGCCGGTAGACGAGGTATATATAGGCGACGTCAAACTTGGCGGAAACGTGTTTGCTGTCGGATTGCTTGACGGACAATACGACCAGAGAGCTGACAGCGCGGCGCAATGTATTCAGCTTCTTACGCAAAAGGATAAACCACTTGTTAAAGTCGCAACAGTTTATGCTATAAGCGGAATAAGCGAAAGCGGAATAGAAAAAATCAAGAAATATCTTATAAACCCCGTTGAAGCAAAACAAGTCGGGCTTGAAAAGTACGAAACGTTAAAAAGAGAAAAACTCGATACGGTTGACGTTTCGGAAGTTAAAGGTTTTATCAGAATGAGCAAATCGGGCATAGCGAAATATCACAAGAAAAACGGTTTCGCTATGAGCATAGACGATTTGATTTTCGTTCAGAAATATTTCAAAAAGAAGCACAGAAACCCTACGGAAACCGAAATAAAAGTTATAGATACTTATTGGTCGGACCATTGCAGACATACGACTTTCTTGACGGAATTGAAGAAAGTGGAAATAAAGTCGGAAAACGGAAAAATCGGCGAAGCGTACGAACTTTATAAAAATACGTTTAAAGATTTATACAAGGCAAAACCTGACAAATATCCATGCCTTATGGATTTGGCGACCATTGCCGTCAAAGAACTTAAACGCAACGGAAAACTTGACGCGCTTGACGAATCGGACGAAATCAACGCATGTTCAATAATTGTGCCGATGACGATAGGAAACAAAACGGAAGATTGGCTTGTTATGTTTAAAAACGAAACGCACAATCATCCGACGGAAATAGAACCGTTCGGCGGAGCGGCGACTTGTCTCGGCGGTGCGATAAGAGATCCGCTTTCGGGCAGAACGTACGTATATAACGCCATGCGAATAACGGGCGCTGCCGACCCGCTTGAAAAGGACGTTTTAAAGGGAAAACTTCCGCAACGAGTGCTTACAAAAGTGGCGGCGAAAGGTTTTTCGTCGTACGGCAATCAGATAGGACTTGCTACGGGAATAGTAGACGAAGTATATCATGAAGGATATAAAGCAAAAAGACTTGAAACGGGTTTTGTCGTAGGTTCGAACAAACGTGAAAACATAATAAGATATTGTCCTAAGAGTGGCGATCTGATAATTTTGCTCGGCGGTGAAACCGGTCGCGACGGTTGCGGCGGCGCAACGGGCTCGTCGAAGGCACACGACAGTAAATCCGTTGAAACGTGCGGTGCGGAAGTCCAGAAAGGAAACGCGCTTGTAGAAAGAAAACTTCAACGTCTCTTTTTAAACGATGAAGCAACCAAGATGATAAAGCGTTGCAACGATTTCGGAGCAGGCGGCGTTTGCGTTGCAATCGGAGAACTTGCCGATTCGCTTGAAATCGACCTTGATAAGGTGCCTATTAAATACGAAGGCTTGACGGGCACAGAACTTGCAATCAGCGAATCGCAGGAAAGAATGGCAATCTGCATTTCGCCGAATGATAAAGACAGATTTATTCAACTTGCCAAGGCGGAAAATCTGCAAGCTACGGTTGTTGCAAAGGTTACCGACGACGGCAGAATGAAAATGACCTTTAAGGGCAAAACGATTGTAGATATAGAACGCGAGTTTTTAAATACGAACGGAGTAAGACAGGAAGCAACCGCAACGATAAACGACAAAACGACAAACTTCTTCAACAGAAAGCTTGTCAGCTTTAAAGAAGGACTTATATCGGCTTTAAGCGACCTTAACGTATGTTGCAAAAAGGGACTTAGCGAAACGTTCGATTCGACAATAGGTTCGAGAACGGTATATATGCCGTTCGGCGGAAAAAATCAGCTTACGCCGTCGATAGCTATCGGAGCGCTTGTCGCGCCGACGGACGATTGCAAAACGGCGTCGGTTGCCGGTTGGGGATATTCGCCTTATCTTATGGAGTCGTCGCCTTTTGTCGGAGCAATCTATTCGATTATATGTTCCGTTTCAAAACTTATAGCATGCGGCTGCGAACTTAACAAAACCTATCTGACCTTGCAGGAATATTTTATGAAGCTTGGTAATTCTTCCGAGCGTTGGGGCGTTCCCGTTTCCGCTCTTATGGGAGCGTTCTATACGCAAATGGGGTTAGGAATTGGAGCTATTGGCGGAAAGGACAGCATGAGCGGAAGTTTTGAAAATATCGACGTTCCGCCTACGCTTATATCGTTTGCGCTTGCTACGCAAAACGTAGACAGGCTTATAACCAACGTGGTAAAAGAAAAAGGACAAAAATTGTTTTTCATTCCTTTTAAAAAGGATAAAAACTTCGTTCCTGATTTTGCAAACGTAAAGGAAGTTTACAATGCCGTCGCAAACGGAATAAAAGATAAAAAGATAAATTTCGCTACTGTCGTTGAAAACGGCGGAATAGCCGCAACGGTTGTAAAAAGTTGTTTAGGAAACGGTTTAGGTTTTAATTTCGTATACGGTGATTTATTTACCGAACACTACGGAGAAATTATAATTTCTTGCGATAATCCGTCCGAGTTAGGATTAGACGGCATATTGATCGGCGAAACGACCGACGGCGGTTTCGTTTCCGGCGGACAGGTATTGACAATCGAAGAAGCGACGAATGCCTTTGTAAACAAACTGGATTCCATTTATCCCGTAAAGACAGCCGAAACGGGCAAAGCGGAAAACGTAAGCTATAAAGCAAAATCCGTTTACGTTTCAAACGTAAAGGCGGCGAAACCGAAAGTGTTTATACCTGCTTTCCCGGGCACTAACTGCGAACTCGATACAATGCGTCGCTTTACTGCGGCAGGTGCGGAAGCGGAAATATTCGTGGTAAAAAATCTGACCTCTTCAGACGTCGAAGAAAGCGTAGAAGAAATAGTAAAGAGAATAAAAAAGGCAAATATAATCGCATTCCCGGGAGGTTTTTCGGGCGGCGACGAGCCGGACGGCAGCGGAAAGTTTATCGCAACGACGTTCAGAAATCCTAAAATCAAAGAAGCCGTAATAGAATTGCTTTCCAAGAGAGACGGACTTGCAATCGGTATATGCAACGGATTTCAAGCGCTTATAAAATTGGGACTTGTGCCGTTCGGAGAAATTGTCCCTATGACGAAAGACTCTCCGACGCTCACGTTCAACACTATGCCGAGACACGTGTCCACGATGGTAAATATAAGAGTAGCTTCAAACAAATCTCCGTGGTTTAACGCGGTTAAAGTCGGCGACGTATTTTCGGTTGCTGTGTCGCACGGCGAAGGAAAGTTCGTAGCAAACGACGACGTAATTTCAACGCTTGTAAGCAACGGACAGATTGCAACGCAATACGTCGATTTTTCGGGAAACGCTACGATGGAATCGCCGTTTAATCCGAACGGAAGCAAAATGGCGATAGAAGGAATTACAAGTCTTGACGGCAGAGTTTTGGGTAAAATGGGACACAGCGAGAGAATAGGCAAGGACTTGTATAAAAACTATGACGGAAATTTCGATATGAAGATATTCGAATCGGGCGTAAAATATTTCAAATAAAAGTATAGAAATAAAACGACTATCTGCAAAGGCAGTATAAATCCGAACGGTAAAGCGTAAAGAAATTTAAAGTTATTGTTAGCGTAAAAGGGATAACGAGTAGGTTATCCCTTTTTTCTAATCGGTTCAGCAAATTTTAAAAATTTCAATTTGAAATAGCGGCGTTTGTAATTATATTAAACGACTTAGATAAATAAATATATTTACTTTGCAAAACTGTTGTGCTATTATCTTTTAGAGGCAAAAATGCCTGTTCAGAGGTCAAAGAATGCTGGAAAAACTTTTTATTAAAAATTATAAAAACGTATCTGACCCGAACGTCAGACTTCGTTACGGAATGCTTGCGGGTACGTTCGGATTGGTGTCGAACACGCTTTTATGTATTGGAAAACTCGTTGTAGGTTTAATCGGAAAAAGCATTACGGTCGTTGCCGACGCAATCAACAACCTTTCCGACGCAGGAAGCAGCGTTGTTACTTTGTTCGGCTTTAAAATGGCAAATAAACCTGCAGATGAAAAACACCCGTACGGGCATGCTCGCTACGAATATATCACGGCTTTGATTGTCGCACTTATCGTATTCTTTTTGGGAGCTCTTTTCGGAAAAGAAAGTATCGATAAAATCATCAATCCCGAAAAAACGACGGTAAGCGTAATAACCTACGTGATATTAGCGGTGGCAATAGCCATGAAACTTTGGCAATTTACCATCTATCGCCGTTTTGCGAAAGCGGTATCGAGCGACAGTTTAAAAGCGTCGAGCGTGGACAGCTTAAACGACGTTATAACAACGACTGCCGTTTTGGTAGCTACGATTTTGATAGATAAACTGCCTGAAGTAAAAGTATCTATCGACGGAATATTCGGTCTTGCGGTGTCAATCTTCATTTTGATTTCGGGAATAAAACTTATATCTAGCACAATCAATCCTCTTTTAGGCGAAAAGCCTGACGAAGAGCTTGTCATGAAAATCAGAAAGAAATTGACTAGTTACGAAGGAGTATTGGGTATACACGACCTTATGATACATAATTACGGCGAAGGCAGAAATTTCGTTATGGTGCATATCGAAGTGTCGGCAAGCGTTGACGTTATGGATTCTCACGAAATGATAGACAAAATCGAACAGGATTTCAAAAACGAAATGGGAATACATTTGTCGGTGCATATGGACCCGATTGAAGTCGACAATCCGCTTGTAAAAAGGTACAAAGAAGAATGTTTGCAAATTCTTTCGGATATAAACGGCGACCTAAATTTGCACGATTTCCGCGTCGTCGTAGGAAAGCAGAGAACGAATATTCTTTTTGACGTGGTAGTGCCTTTTGAAGTGAAGTTAACCGTTTCGGATATAATAAAAGAGCTTTCCGAGAAATTCAAGGGCGACGAGGGAATGCAGTATAATTTCATAATCGATATTGACCGCGATTACGTATCTCCTGTCGAAGAAGGCAACGAGAAGGAAGAAAAACGCGGCAAGAGAAAAAGCAAAAAATCTCAAAAAAGCAAAGCAAATAAGAAATCGACAAAAAACGAATAACGGTGCGTTTACTGCGGATAAGAACTAATAAAGTTTTAAATGAATAAAAGATAAAATTTAAACACAATAAAACAAAGCAATAAATTTTCAAATAAAGGAGAAACAAAAATGACGTTGGAAGAATTGAAAAAAGCAAAAGTCGAAGCAATGAAAAATCACGATAAAGACGGCGTTTCGGCATTGAATCTCGTCATAAACAAAGTTATGTTGCAATCGATAGAACTTAAAGCACAGGGAAAAGAAATTTCCGAAGCGGATATCGTATCCGTTCTTCAAAAGGCAGAGAAAGAACTTATAGAAGAACGCGAAGCGTTCAACAAGGCAGGCAGAGCGGAATCGGTTGCAAGCCTTGACAGGCAGATTGAAACGGTAAAAAAATATATGCCTAAGCTTATGAGCGAAGATGAAATCAAAGCGGAAATAGAAAAGCTAGACGACAAAACCGTGCCGAGCGTTATGAAACATTTTAAATCGAATTTTGCAGGCAAGGTCGATATGAAACTCGTCGGCGAAGTACTTAAAAAGATTTAACTTTAAAAAATTTAAATAATTGAAAACGAATTTGTATAGATAAATTCAGATAGATAAAATTTTATAAATAGCAAAGTGCATAGTTGCAAATAGGTTTTGAACTCGACTTATCAAAAGTCGAGTTCAATTTTTTGGACAGATAAAACTTCAACAAAATATTTATTTATATTATACTAAATATGCCAAACTAATTGAATGTATTTAAAAGAGCGGATTTTTTTAAAGGATATACCATGTATTTTCTGCACAACCTAATCTGAAATGAATTTGGTAAAATTACAAATTCCGCAGATTAGGTTATAAAGATTTATCACTCTTCTGCTTTTGATTTGTTTGGCGACAATTGGAGTTTGTGTGCTTCGGTGCGTTAACTTCGGTTGGCGCACTTTTTATTTTAGGAGAGAAATATGGAAATTTTAGGTGGATTGGTTGTAGTAGGAATAATAATTGGCATAACTATTTATGCTTTTAAGAAGAGAAAAAATCGTGAAGAAGAAAGGCAACAAGAACTGGCTTTAATAGAAGAGAATAAACAAAAAGAATTAGAAGAGCTTCAACTTAAATGGAAAGAAAAGGAAGAGGAAATTTCTATTAACGGTTTGCCAATAGTAACGGATGGAACAATTTTACTCGCTAACGATGATGTTTGCCATTTTGAAGGGGATGCATCGCTTTGTAAATTTAAAAATGAAATAGTGGGTTACGAAAGCGGAAGCAGGGGTGTTTCTCTTAGAGTAATGAAAGGAGTGAGCTTTAGAGTAGGCAACTACAAGGGGCATTCTATTAAACAAGAGGTTTGCGAAAAAACAAAGGGCAAGATTTGTTTAACCAGTAATAAAATAATTTTCTCAGCGATAAAAAATTCAAGTGTAATAAAAAATAAAGATATAATTGCACTAAATGTGATTGATTCTATGTTACAAATTCAAACAACAAATAAAACTTATTTTTTCGAAGTGGATAATTGGTTTGATTTTTTGTTAATATTAGAATTTGTTATAGATAACAAAAAAGATAATAAGATTGATGTTTTATTGCAATAGTTTTGGATTTTGAATTGAAGCAAAAAGTTATTATTTATTAAAAAAGAGTTATGTTAAATCAGATAATGCTTTTATAAGCGAGAGGGTTAACATTTATACAAACGTAACCATACTTTACATAGACGTTATTTTATCGATTACTTATGATAGGGCATATTGTTTTTTATCGTTAAAGCTCTGTAAATCTGTTCGCAAAGCATTACTCTGAAAAGTTGGTGCGGAAAGGTCATTTTTGAAAAGGAAAGTTTAAGAGCTGCCGAATTTTTGATTTTTTCGTCAAGACCGTACGAGCCGCCTATAACAAACGTAAATTCGCTTTCGCCTGATACGCATTTGTTTTCGATAAAAGAACTTAATTCTTTGCTGGACAACTGCTTGCCTGCTATATCGGTTGCGATTATCACTCCTTTAAGTTTTGGAACGATTTCGTTGCTTTCAAAAGCAATTTGCTCCGCTTCGCTTTTAGACGGCGGAGCTTCGGTTAATTCCGTAACGGATATTTCCGCAAATCTCGATATTCTTTTTTTATATTCTTCAACGGCGGCTTTTAAAAAATCTTCTTTAATTTTGCCGACTGCGACTATATTTATTTTCATCTTAAAATTCCCCATATAAGAGTAAATAACGTAACGACGACTCCGAGAACAACGGTGACGATTGCGTATATATCTTGTTTTACGTCAATTCCTATGAAAGGCTCGTCTATTATAGTTTCGTCTGAAAACGGATCCGTTTCAGACCCTTTTTTAAGCAATTCCGTTTTAACGTATTCTTTGTGCATATCTTTAAAGAGAAGAACGATTAAAACTATTGCGAGAGCGAACAGAGCGACGAAAATCATAAGCCCCCATATGCTGTCGGTAAGAAAGTCGTAAAAGCTGTTGACGAAACCGTACACCGCTCCGTTATTTTGTTCGGCATATCCCGACAAAACGGAGGAAAAATTGTTGAGAAAATGTACGGTCATAGACGGGAATATGCTGCCCGTGTAATAGCACATCAAAGCGAGAATAATTCCGTCGAAGAAAGTATAAGCTGTTTGTCTTACGTTCTGATGCATAATAGCGAACATAAGAGCGGAAGTGATTACGATGAGCCACTTATTCTTTTTTCTTTCTCCTTCCGAAAAAGCGGCGAACAACAATCCCCTGTGAGTGAGTTCTTCGAAAAATCCGGGAAGGATTGCCGTTATAAAAATTTGAAGGAATAACAGACCTACGGTTGAATAATCGGTGTCGGATGAAGAATATTTAAATCCGATAAGATTGAGAAAGACGTGCCACATCATAGAGATGAACGTAGCGCAAAAAGTCATTGCAATTCCGATAGCAATAGAGCGTAACCAGTTTTTAACAGACGTGTTTTTAAATCCGAAATCGGAAAAAGTAGATTTTACGTTTTTCGAGACGAAAAGGGAATAGAGCGTAACGGGAACGATTCCGAAAACGACAATTTGAACGACGGTTGAAAAGACGACGTCTATTTCAGTGTCGTTGAGCGACGTGCCGAACGAAAACCCTATACGCACAATAAGCGTGAGTATTATTACAAAAAGATAAATCAGCCATACTTTTGAACGTTTTGAAAACAAGTTCTGCGTCATATCAACCCCAAAATTAAATTTATCAGCCACCACAGCGAAACAAATCCTATTGCAACGTAAACCGAAGTCGTTTGCGTTTTACTTTCCATGGTTAAATCGTAATCGATACCGTTTTTTAGCGTGCTTTTAAAATTTGTCCAACCCTTTTTCGTGAAAATTCCTCCTAAGCATTTAAAGTAGGTTACGAAAAAGTTCTCTTTCTTTTCCGATTCGCTATGGAAGGTAAAAGAATAGTCGTCGTATTCGAGGACGGAAGAATTTTCGTTTTTAAAACCGCTTGCCATATAATATAGAAGCATAAACAAAACCAGCAGAAGCATTCCGACAATGAACATAGCAAGATAAATCAGATAGTTATATCCGCCGAAATCGAACGAGAGAAAATCAGGCGCAAACGCGGAAATCGTAAGCGACGTCAGGTTGTTTAAAAAATGAATGATTATCGTGCATGCAATATTTCCCGAGTATATGGCGACGACGGCGAGTACCGCGCCTAAACAGAATTGATAAACCGTTTGCATAGGATTGAAATGCATAAATGCAAACAGAAAGGCGCTTATGAAAACTCCGAAGAAAACGCCCTTTTCGTTAAGTCCTTTTAATATGGCGCCCCTTAAAAGGAATTCTTCGCCGAAAGCGGGAAGGAGAGCGATAATAAATATACTTGCGATATACGGTGCGGCGGAAGGTTCGGTAGGAATAGCGACTCCGCCTTTATAGCCCATCACGTAAAGCAAGTCCGAAAAGCAGGTAGCGAGCGGCAAGAAAGCGATAAGGCAGGATATTGTTATAAAAGGAGTCAACAGAACTTGTTTTGCGTTTATTTTTTTCGTTAAATCTATCGCATTTAAAAAGTTGGTTTTTCTGAGTTTCGAATAGATAAAAATCGTGAGAACAACGGCAATCTGAGTTAACCCGTAGCCTATCCAATTAACGACGGAAATGCCGCCGAAGTAAATCGACGACGGGATAAGCGACGTTATTATGGAAACGAGACTCATTGCTATAAGGGCAAAGATAAAGAGATTTCCGCTTTCTGCTATATTGAATTTATTTTTCATTTTACCTCGAAAAGTAAAGATTTTTCGTTTTGACTCAAAGTAAAAACCGAAGCGTCGGAATTTAGGGACGCAAGTACGTTTTCAGCGTTTTCTTTGACTAAAAAGTGTGTATTGTTCTCCTGCGATATATGCCCTAACAAAAGGGTATTAAGTCGTGTGCCGTAAACTTTTTTCAACAGAGCGCCGCTGTCGGAGTTGGAAAGATGTCCCGTCTGACCGGCTATTCGCTTTTTTAAATAATACGGATAACTACCTTCGTTAAGCATTTTGTCGTCGTAATTCGATTCGAGCAGAAGAAGGTTGCAACCCTTTAAATTATTGACGATTCCGTCGTTTATATGCCCGATATCCGTTGCAACGGAAATTTTTTTTCCGTTGTGATAAAAACTGTACGCAACCGGATAAGCGGCGTCGTGCGGTATGCGGAAAGGCTGAACGGATATATTTCCTATTTCGAAACCGAGATCGAAATTTTTGACGATGCGTCTGTTAGGAGAATAGCCAATGCGTTTTTCGATTTCCGCATACGTCCTGTCGTGGCATACGACGGGCGCGTGCAAAGCGATTTTGTTCAGACCCGAAACGTGGTCGTTGTGTTCGTGCGTAATCAGAATACAATCGAGGTCGTTTACGGAAAGGTTGAAACAACTAAGTTCTTCACCTAAAGCCGTAAGACTTATTCCGCAATCGACAAGGACTGCCGTTTTGTCGGTCGTTATTAAAGTAGCGTTTCCTCGGCTACCGCTTCTGAAAGCACACAATCTGAAACTCATAATCTCATTATAGATTAATTTGTCGAAAAGTACAATTAAACCGTCGGAATAAAAATGAAATACGTTGTAATTTGGCAGTCGCAAAACGCGTTAGCGGCGATTTTCAGACTTCGAAATCGCAATCGAAGATAAGCCTTGCGCGTTTTTCAATAAAATAACGAGCGAACAAAATAACGAGCGTATGAAAACGCAAACTTGATAAAGCGGTTTTAACTTTGTTATTTCGAATATATTTTTATCATATATAATTTTATGACGGTTTATGAAAGCTATATTAAAAAATTAAACGAACTGAAAGATAAGTTTTTAGTCATGGCAAAAGGAGTTAGCCATTTAAACGCTCCGATATATTCGGTCAAGCCTTACGACGTAAAGCCGAAAGTTCTGATAACGGCGGCGATACATGCACGAGAATACGTTACGACTTTTATGTTGCTCGATTTAATCGGTCGTTTCGGCAATATCGCCGTCGAATACGTGCCTATGGCAAATCCCGACGGCGTAAGACTTGCAACGGAGGGCAAGGCTTTTTACGCCGAGTTCGAAGACAGACTTTCCGACGACGAAAGGAGAGTTATAAAAAGCAGTTATCTTCCTCTTTGGAAAGCAAACGCAAGATGCGTAGATTTAAACGTAAATTTCGACGCGGGTTGGGGAAAAGGCGAGAAAAATATTACCGTGCCGTCCGGCGAAAATTATATCGGAAAAACTCCCTTTTCGGAAAGCGAAACGAGAGTTTTGAAACGTCTGTCGCTTGATAAAAAATGCGTTATATGTTATCATTCTTTGGGCGAAGAAATCTATTACGGTTATGAAAACGCCGTGGGTAGAGATTTTGCCGCATCTCTTTCCGCTAAAATCGGATATCCGTATAAGATTGCAAAAGGCAGTCACGGCGGACATAAAGACTGGTTTATCAAAGAAGGTCTGGGCATAGGACTGACAATAGAAGTAGGAAGCGAAAATTTGCGACATCCTATAGGCATTGAAAACGCAAAACGACTTGCCGACCAAAACGAAAAAATTCGGGACGTACTCAGAGAGTTTAATTATGTATGATGAAAAGTTTATGTTAAGAGCCTTTGAGCTTGCTAAAGAGGCGGACAAGCTGGACGAAGTTCCGGTCGGAGCGGTTATCGTAAAAGACGGAGAAATCGTTGCCGAAGGGATAAACCGCAAGGAAAGAGACCTTGTCGCAACTCACCATGCCGAAATGGTAGCGATTGAAAACGCGGCAAAGGCGGAGAAAAACTGGTGGCTGGAGGACTGCGAAATTTACGTAACTTTAGAGCCTTGTCCGATGTGCGCGATGGCAATACTTCTATCGCGTATAAAGTCGGTGTATTTCGGCGCGTACGACCCTAAGAGCGGCGGAGCGGGAAGCGTCGTAAATATATTTGAAAAGGGGAAGTTCAACCATAACGTCGAATGTAGCGGCGGATATATGGCTGCGGAATGCGGAAAGATACTAAGCGAATATTTCAGGAGAAAGCGAAAAAAGAATTAAGAAAAAAATTAAACCGACGACAATTAAAAGCGCGGCTATAACGGCGAATAAAGGTTTCTCTGTTAGTAAATATTTACTAAAATCGATTTTTAAGTGACGACCTATCGATGCAAATTGCCTTAAAACAAAAAGGAAAGATTTTTAAAGGGAAAATAATTCAGGCAGGACAGAACATTAAATTCTGCGTTACGGTCAACAATTTAAAATCTGCGGCATAGAATAAATCTATGTTGAAAGAATTTATTTATTTGATTGAAACGGAATCGTCAAAGGAAACGTTGCTCGGCAGAAGAATCAGAGACTACGTTTTGAGAGCACTCGAAAGATATCCTGTCGAAATAGTGGGCAGCGATTTTAACAACAGTCTTGACCCGATAGCGGACGTAACTTACGTATTGTATCTGGATATGCCGCTTATAACCAAAGCGACTTTGGAATACGTGTACGGGCAGATATCGTCTAAAAGAATGAGCCGTATGAATTTTTTGAACGGATATGCCGTGAGCAGATTTAACGACGGAAAAAATTATTTTCTGAATATCGATGAATTTTTGCGAACGGATTCGGCAAAAAACAGATATAAGGTTTACAATGAATTGAGCCGCAGAATAATCGATAAACACCTGTCCAACGGAGTTTACATCGATTCTCCGCACGTTGTAATAGACGACGCGGTGATAATAAAGAGCGGTGCAAGAATAGAAGGCGTAACTTGCATAAAGGGAAACAGCTATATCGGCAAAAGCCGCATTACGTCTTCAGAAATCGTAAACAGCGTTATAGGAGACGACGCTAAAATCGAAAAGTCATATATAAAAAATACTAATATAGCGGACGGAATAACCGTCGGTGCGTTTTCGGTAATCGAATCGAAAGAAATAACGAAAGACGTATCCACGTAGCGTAGGCCGTAAGCGATGAAGAGGTAAAAATGAAGCTTATAGTAGGGCTCGGAAATCCAACGCCGAAGTACAGAAATACTTATCACAATTTAGGATTTATGACGGTGGATAAAATTGCGGATATTCTCGGAATGAAATTTTCAAAAGAAGAATGCAAATCGAAAGTCGCCTTTAAGAGCGTCAACGGCGAAGATATAGTAATTGCAAAACCGCAGACTTTTATGAATTTGTCGGGCGAAGCGGTAAAAGAGCTTATGAGAAAATACGGAGCGTATCCCGAAGACCTTATGGTAATTTACGACGACGTAGATATTCCCGTAGGAAAGCTGAGACTCAGACTCGAAGGTTCTAGCGGCACGCACAACGGAATGAGAAATATAGTAAGCGAAATTCATACCGAAAAGTTCAATCGACTCAGAGTGGGCTTTAAGGATAAAGACGTCGAAAATAAGACCGTCAACATGATAGACAAGGTTTTATCGCCCGTTGCGTATAACGACAAGGAAAAGATAAACGGTGCGATAGATAAAGCGGCGAAAGCGGTGTCTTGTTGGATTGACGGAAAAGCAACGCTAAATATGCTTATGCAGGAGTTGAACAGATGAAGTATTCGTTTTTGGAAGGAGAAAACGTATCGGGTTTAAATTTTGATTTTTCAGGCAAAACCGACGTATTGAAAGTTTGCGAAGGAGCCAAGCTTCATATCGTAAGCTGTATGAAAGAAAAAAGGATATACGTCGTTGCCGACAAATTGCAAGCAAAAAAAGCGGCTTTCGAACTTGAAAAATACGGAAACAAAGTCGTCACGGCAACGAGCCGTGACGACGTTTTACTATACAGAAAAAACTATTCTAAAGAGCAGGACGGACAAAACGCAAAAAATTTGGCGCAAATAGTAAAAGGCGATTACGACGTAATCGTGACGTCAGTCGATATGCTTGCCGAAAAGGTGTGCGATTTATCCGTTTTTTCAAAGTACGTAACGGATTTGAAAGTAGGTGAAAATTATAACTTTTATAATCTATCCGAAAATCTGACTAAGGCGGGATATACAAGGCAGGACGGAATTTCCGACTTCGGCGATTTTTCTATCCGCGGCGACGTTGTGGACGTATTCGCGTATGGCAGAAAAAATCCGTTAAGACTCAGTTTCTTCGACGACGAACTTGAAAGCATAAAGGAAATAGATCTTGAGTCGGGCGATAAAGTAAGGGATTATAAAAGCGTTTATCTTGCGCCGTCGTCCGATATCGTATGCGATAGGGAAGATATCGAAGAAGTGCGCGCCGTGCATAAGCTTACGCAGGGCAGAGTGCGAGCGATATTCGACGAGCTTGCAGGCGGATTAAAAGAAGGGCCGCTTTGCGGAAGGTATTCTTATCTTTTGCCTATGCTGAGGACTCAGAGCTTATTGGACCTTGACGTGGCGGTAGTTTTCGACGAGCCGAAAATCATAGAGGAAAAATTGCAGCTTTACGATAAAGAGTTTAACGGCAGATTCAAAACAATGGTATATTCCGAAGAAGTGACGAAAAGGCATGCGACCGCAAAGACTTCGTACGGAGAGATAAAAAACAAGTTGACGCAAAAAAAACTCGTAGGGTTGTCGTCGCTTAGTTTAACCAATACGTTGTTTACTCCCGATTCCGTCGTGAATTTAAAATCGAAGGCGGTGACTAAATATTGTTACGACTATCCTTCGCTTATCGCCGATTTAAAGGGTTTTGCCGCAAACGGATTCAAAATAGCGTTATTTGCAAGAAACTCGGAGCGTGCGAAATCGGTAGCAGACAGCTTGTTTGACGAAGGAATATCGCCGCAAACGGGGGGAGAGCCTATTGCGGGGAAAGTTACGCTATTCAATGAAGATATAGAGCAGGGCTTTTTATATCCCGACTCGAAATTGCTTGTCGTAGGCAGCGTCGAACTTGTTGGCAAAGGTCGCGACGGAGTCGTCGTAAAGAGAAAGAAATCGTTTGCGCCACCGAAAGAGGGAGATTACGTAGTCCATTCGGTACACGGCGTCGGAATATGCGAAGGCACGGCGGTATTCGACGTCGGAGAATTTAAGAAAGAATATCTTTCAATACGATACGAAGGCGGCGACCATCTTTACGTTGCGATAGACCAGATGGACAATATCACAAAGTTTATCGGCGAAGAAAATCCGCCGTTGAACAAACTCGGCGGCAAGGAATTCAAACGTGAAAAAGAAAAGGTTAAAAAATCCGTAAGACAGATTGCAATAAATCTTGTCAATCTTTATGCCGAACGCGAAAAAATGAAGGGACACGTCTATCAGGCGGATACGATAAAGCAAAGACAATTCGAAGACGCGTTTATATACGAAGAAACGCCCGACCAGCTCGAGACAATCGCTACGATAAAACAGGAAATGGAAAAGGGCAAAGTTATAGACCGACTTATATGCGGCGACGTAGGATTCGGCAAAACTGAAGTTGCGTTCAGAGCTATGTTTAAAACCGTTATGGAAGGCAAACAGGCGGCTCTTCTTGCGCCGACGACGATACTTGCCAAACAGCATTACGAAACCTTGAAACCGAGATTAGAGCCGTTCGGGATAAGACTCGAACTTCTTACCCGTTTTCAGACGGCGGCGGAGAGAAAGGAAATAATAGACGGATTGAAAAACGGCGACGTTCAGATGATAATTGCCACTCACCGTATTTTGTCTAAAGAAGTTGAGTTTTTCGATTTGGGTTTGCTTGTGCTTGACGAAGAACAGCGTTTCGGCGTAGAACATAAAGAAAAACTTAAAGAAAGAAATCCGGGAATAAACGTTCTGACGCTTTCTGCAACGCCTATTCCGAGAACGCTCAATATGTCCCTGTCGGGCGTAAGGGATATATCTCTTTTAGAAACTCCACCGCTAGGGCGATTGCCTGTCGAAACTTACGTGGTAGAATATTCGGACGGACTTGTAGCGGACGCCGTAAAATCGGAAGTTGCAAGAGGCGGACAGGTTTTCGTTTTATATAACAAAGTAGAAAGCATATCGCAATTTACTTTTAAGTTGTCGTCAATGCTTGACGGAATACGGGTACGCTTTGCACACGGACAGATGAGCGGCAGACTTTTGGAAGACACGGTTGAAGCGTTTTATGAAAAGGAATTCGACGTTTTGGTAGCTACGACGATTATTGAAAACGGAATCGATTTACCCGACGCAAACACTCTTATAGTTATCGATTCGCAGAATTTCGGATTAAGTCAGCTTTATCAGCTGAGAGGACGTGTCGGCAGACGCGGCGCTTTGGCAAAAGCATATTTCACCGTTCCGCCGTCAAGAAGCATGACCGAGGACGCAGAAAAGCGTTTCGACGCATTGCTCGATAACACCGAAATAGGCAGCGGCTTTAAAATTTCTCTTGCCGACCTTTCGATAAGAGGCGCGGGAAATATTTTAGGTGCGGAACAACACGGACACATCGAAAAAGTCGGATACGAAATGTACCTTGAAATTCTCGAAGACGCGATAAAAGAAATTAAGACGGGCATTAAAAGCGACGAAGAAAATATCGATTTCAAAATCGACGCAACGACGTATATTTCAAGCGATTACGTGTCGAGTCGCGACAAAATCAAACTTTATAAGCGTATAGCTTCCGTTTCGTCGATAAACGAACGCAACGACTTGCTCAACGAAATCGAGTTGAGTTACGGAACGCCTGAAAGGGGAATAAAGAATTTAATCAACATAGCTTTGATAAAAAACCGCATAAAAGGTTTGGGAGTAAAAAGCGTAATCGTCAATCGCAAAGGGGCAGGAGTGAACTTTACGGGGGACGAAGTGTTTTCGAACGACCGCATAATAAAAGCCGTTTCCGAGAACAGAGATAAGGTCGTGCTGACGTCGACTATTCCGCCTACGCTCGTATTTAACGTGGCAGACCTTACGCCGGAAGAAAAGCTTGACAGAATTGCCGGATTCTTCTGCGGTTGTTAGGTTAAGTTTTTGTTGCTTTTTAACGATAAGTTGTGTATAATACATACGTTTAAGATATATTGGAGACTAATATGAAAAAATTTAAATTATTAGCTTTGATTTTAATAATCGCTATGCTCACGGTCGCTTTTACGGCTTGTGATGAAATTTTTAAAAAGAACGAGGAAAGAGATTTCAATCAGGTAGTTGCAACGGTCAGTTATTCGACTACCGTAAACGGTAAAAACTCTACTCAGACGGCAAATATTTTAAAAGGCGATTTGCAATCGTCGTATTCTAATTACGGATATATTTACGTCAACTATTACGGAATGTCCGAAAGCGAGACAGCCGAAATGCTTTTAAAGCAGCTTTATCAGAGAAAAGCTCTTGTGATGTTTTCAAAAGCATATTTAATCGATAACGCTTGCGAAGGCATAACGATTACCGCTCTTCCGGAAAGCGTAGAAATCGAAAAGCTTTTGACGGACGCGGAAATCAACAAGGCGATAAAAGCGACGAACGAAGATATGAAGAAATCGCTTGACAGCGTAATCGAAGGCTTGATTGCCGATAAAAAGGCAAATACCGGCACGTCTTCCGAAACGGAAGAACAACCGACGGCGGTCAGCGATAAAGTATACAAAGTATATTTCAATTCCAACGGCGGCAGCGACGTCGACACGCAAAAAGTCAAAGACGGTACGTGGGCAAGCGAACCTACCGCGCCTACGAAAGACGGATACACTTTCGGCGGCTGGTTTACGGACGACGCCTATACGACCAAATACAATTTCAAAACGGCGGTCAGTGCAAATTTGACTTTGTATGCAAAGTGGTATGAATATACCGAGCCTAGAACGGTCAGAGAAACCACCGAATCGGAAGAAGAGTTCGACCCGCAAGTCGGAGTTGCCATCGAAAGAGAAAAATATTTCTTCGACGCCGATTATATTTCAACCTTAACCTTTAAGGATATGGAATCGGGATATACCGAACAAGAATATCTTGATTTCCTCGAAGAGGGCGTAAAACAGCTTAAAGATACTATCGCAAAGAATTATCGCACTTACGAATATTTCCTTAACGAACAATACGAGTCGGTTTTGCTTGAAAAATTCAAACGTTGTTTGAATATGAATCAGACCGTAAGCGATGAAGAAATAAACGCAAAATACGAATCGCTTATCAGTCAGAATAAAGAAAGCTTTACTCAGTCGTCTGATAACTATTCATCGAATCTCAAATCCGCTCTTTCGGAAACGATTTACAATCTTAACACGACGGCAGGTCAGAGATACGGTTTTGTAACTAACATATTGCTTAAATTCGACGACGATGAACTTAAACAACTCACCGACCTTATCGAAAGCGGAACAAGCACTGCCGAACAGGTAAAAGCATTAAGAGATAAACTTGTCGCAGAGCATACGGTAAAGATTTCAAATCACGCTTACGACGCGGAATACGAATGCGATAAACATGAATGCGACGGCGATTGCGACCCTATGACTTGCCCTGAACACGAGTGCAACGCAACCGATACGCTTACGGAAGAAAATTATAACAAACTTATCGAAATCGTTGCCGAAGACGGCAAGCCGGTTATTAAATATAACGCAGAAATCTGTCCGTCGATGGCATATCTTCTTACCGAATGGCCTGCCTTTACGGTCAGTACGCAAATCGGCGTTGTAGACCAATATAAAGCAAGCCTCGAACAAGTTGACAGCGTTTGCGACAGTTTAGGATATAGTTTGGCTCAGAAAATTTATTGGAGAAACGAAGTCGTTACGGCTTGGTTGTATCTTATAGGCGACGATAGCGGCGCGGTTTCGAGCGACAGCAACAACGGCGGACTCGGATATCTCGTTTGCCCTGAAGACGTCGGCTCTTCCGGATATATCGCAGAATTCGAAGAGAGAGCAAGAGACCTTATTGCAAAAGGTACGGGAGCGGCATACGTCGGAAGCGGTACGGACTTGACCGATTATTACGTTGTCGGCGATAATTTTATCGATGAAAACACAACTTCCAGTGCATATTGCGGAATATTCATTATATATGCAAGTTACGTTCCTTACGACGTTGAAACGTATAAGGCAAACGGCGGAACGAGCCTTAACGGAACAAACGACGATTTCGCAGTTTCGGGAAATCTTCCGCTCGATTACGTAGTGAGCTATGACGGAACGGAAGACGGCGTTACGATTAAAGCAAATATAGAAAAGGCTCTTTTAGACGCAAAGAACACTGCAAACTATAACAGCGTCGTAAATACTTTCCTTAACGGAAACGACGTGATAGTGGAAAAATTCGACAAGATAATAAAGCAAGTTTACAGCGACTAAAATTTATATTTAATCTTGTTGAAATTAAATCATTCTGTTAAAATAAAAAAAGCATAACGAAAAATAAAATCGCCGAAAGGCGATTTTATTTTTTGACTTTATAATTATTTTGCGTGTTTAGCATATTTGCATTTCGGCTGATTCGGCGATTTAGGTTTATTTTGTAAGTGTAACCAATCTGCAATTTCGGTTTGTTTTTGTAAGTGTAGCTAATTTAACGATTTCGGTTTATTTACAGCTTGAATTTGTTTTGTCCCTTAGATTTTAAATTACATTAAAAACCCGTTTAAGAAGTGATTTAAAAAAGTTTAATAAGAAATTTTAAAAGCGTCCATAAAAGCGTTTAAATTTTTTTAAAAACTTTTATAAGATTTTTCTTAAAAGGTTTTAACTGTTTATAAATAGTTTTAATTGATTTTACGCATTGAATTTTTTCGTTTTATGCTTTAAGCGTCGTTTTGTCGGCTTTCAATTTTTTTCTTACGGCAACAAAAGACGATAATTTTTTAAGTGGACAAAAAGCGAGCAAGAAGCCTGCCGCGGCAATCGCGACGTGATAAAATTTAATATCGCCGTTTTGCGTTTTTTGCAGACAGAATATAAACAGCGCAAACGAACCCGCCGTGATTAAAAAATCGATAATAAAGGCGACGGCTTTTTTAAATTTAAAGAGCGACAGGCAAAAAAAGCAAAGCCCCGCCGTTGCGCCGACGCCTAAACATACCAGAGCGCCTAAAGTCTGATAAGGAACGTTTACCGTCATTTGAACAACTTTTTAAGGAAGGATTTCGGAGTGCGTTCGCTAGCGTATACAATTTTGAACAATTCGCCGTCTATTTCGAGATTGCCGTTGTCTACGTCAAGATTCGTAACGCTAAGACCCGTTCCGTCCATCGTAAGAACCTTTCCGTTGTCGAGCGTCATGACAACCTGTCGGTCGGAAAAACCCTCGACGTTTTTAATGCCCGTCAAAGAAATCTTTTTTCCGTTTTCATATTTTAAACCGTGCGATTTTACAATTTTTTTCTCTTCCATTTTCCACCTGCGTTTACTCTGTGACAATATATGACTTTAACGGCAATTTTATTCCGATACAATTCGATTGACAACAAACTTAATAAATAATAAGATAATTCTATGAAAAAAATTTTAAAATGGTTTAAGCTGGATTATTCCGCCAGCTTTTATCCCGTTCTGACAACCCGTACGGCACAGAGCATATTCAGGATATCGGCAATTATGGACGACGTAGTCAATCCCGAGATGCTTTTAGACGCTTTAAACGAGGTTATAGTCAGATTTCCTCTCTATAAGGTACGACAGAGAGCCGGAATTTTTTGGTATTATCTTGAAGAAAATACGGAGCCTTTCAACGTCTTTGAGGACGACGGAATATTGCTGAAAAAAATAGATACTAAAAAAACTAACGGATACTTATTCCGTCTGTGTTATTTCGGAAAAAAAATTTCATTGGATATGTTCCACGGCCTTACCGACGGAACGGGCGCTATGGTGTTTTTCAGAGCGATAATTTTTGCTTATGCTAAAAAATGCGGAAAAACGCCGTCGGCTGAAAACGTAATAGATTTATTGGAAACGCCTTCTTCGGCGGAATTCGAAGACAGCTTTGCACGGTATGCGCAAAAGACGAAGTTGAAAGATATAGAACTCAACAAGTTTATGGGGCAGCGGCCGCTTGTAGTGGACGGACATAAATTCGTCGGCGAAGGATACGGTTCCATTACGGGAGAAATCAGCGTAACGCAACTTAAGGAGCTGGCAAAAAAATATAATTGCAACGTCACGCATCTTGTTTGCGCAAAGTTGATAAAAGCCATATACGATAACGACAAAAAGAAAAAACGCCCGTGCGTAATTATGGTGCCGATAAATTTCAGAAAGCAATTCGAATCGATAACGCTGAAGAATTTCGTACTGTTCACAAAAATTTACGTTTATCCGAAGAATTGCGACAGCCTTGAAAACATTATCGGTTGCGTAAGGGAACAGATGGCGCAGGCAGCGCTTAAAGAGGAACAGCAAAAACAGATAAATACGACCGTTAACGGAATCAATACTTTTGTGTTTAAGATTTTGCCTTTGCCTATAAAATATTTCTTTATCCGTCTGGGAAGGTTGTTTTTTAAATCTAAGCATTCGATGATTTTTTCGAATCTCGGAGTGGCAAACATGCCTGAAGGGGCAGGGCTTAACAAAGTATTTTTCAATCTCAACGTTTCGAATAATAATCCCGTAAATTGCGGAGCAATTTCGAACGGCGATACGCTTATGATAAGTTTTACGAGGACCATAGCGGAAACGGAAGTGGAAAGGAGATTTTTCACGTCGCTCACCGAAGAGGGAGTTAAAGTCAAAATCATGTCTAATTTCAGGGAGGAGCAAAGTGTACTGTAAACATTGCAACGTAGAAATCGAAGGCAATGCAAGGGTATGTCCTCTTTGTCATAAGCCGCTTGACGGCGACGACCTTGCGTTTCCGATAATTAAAAAAACAAAACGTAAAATAAACGTTACATTCGGACTCGTTTATATTATAATAGCATTGGCGGTAAGCGTCGTTTGTCTTGCGGTAAACTTTCTTTTGCCGCATAAACTTTTGTGGAGTCTGACGGTAATCGCTCTTCTGGCATATTTCT
The DNA here is from genome assembly GCA_051883555.1 of Christensenellales bacterium. GTDB lineage: Bacteria > Bacillota > Clostridia > Christensenellales > CAG-917 > CAG-917. The sequence continues at coordinate 47,109 of JBJETY010000052.1, forward strand.
TTATCGTGTTTCAGACGGTATTTTCCAAAAGAAACGCCGCGGTAAAGATATTCCTTCAGATTTTGTTTCTGGTGCTTGTCGCATACGGGCTCGAGAAGTTAAGTCCGAATGTACGATGGGCGGCAAATTATGCGGTACCGATAATAATTCTGCTCGGGGGACTACTTCTTATGATTTTGTCTCTTGCCGTAAAGAAAGCAGGACCGTTTATTTTAAACCTTATATTCGTAGCGATATTGGGGCTTTTGCCCGTCATATATAATCTTATCGTAAAAACTCACGTATGGATTCCGACGATAATCTGTGCGTGCGGTTCGGGCGGTATGCTGTTGTTTGCCGTTTTATACGGAATATTCAGCGAAAAAGGAATATTGAAAGAAGAAATAAAAAGAAAATTTCATCTTTAAAATAGATACCTTTTAAAAGTTTGTGCTAAAATCTAATAGACGTAAAATTTGATAGCGCTAAAACCTAATAGTTTTAAACTTAAATAGCGGATAGAGCTAAAAAGCGAATAAAAAAAGCGGCCTTATCTGCTTGAAAGAAAAATAAGAAAATTTATAAAAGAAAAATAATGAACATATGATTTTATTTGTTAGCGAGAGGATAAAATGGAAAAATTGACATCAAACGAGCTTAGAGCAAAATATCTTGAATTTTTTAAAGAACGCGGACACGCTATTATTCCGTCCGCGTCGCTCATACCGGAAAACGACCCGACGGTCTTGTTTACAACGGCAGGTATGCATCCGCTTGTGCCGTATCTGCTCGGTGAAAAACATCCGCAGGGAACAAGACTTACCGACGTGCAGATATGCGTCAGAACGGGCGATATCGAAGAGGTCGGCGACGCGTCGCACTGTACGTTTTTCGAAATGCTCGGAAACTGGTCGTTAGGCGATTATTTTAAAAAGGAAGCGATAACCTGGTCGTTTGAATTTTTGACTAAGGTTTTGGGCATACCGCTTGAAAGACTTTCCGTAAGCGTTTTTGCGGGCGACGACAGTTGTCCTAGAGACGAAGAATCCGCCAAGATTTGGGAGAGTCTGGGACTTCCGAAAGAAAGAATATTCTTTTTGCCTAAAAAGAATAACTGGTGGGGACCTGCGGGAATTACCGGACCATGCGGACCGGATACGGAAATGTTTATAGACACGGGCAAACCGAAGTGCAGCGAAGATTGCAGTCCTGCATGCGATTGCGGAAAATATCTTGAAATATGGAACAACGTATTTATGCAATATTTCAAAGGAGCGGACGGAAAACTCTCTCCGCTTGAAAAGAAAAACGTGGATACGGGAATGGGCCTTGAACGCACGCTTTGCATCTTAAACGGCTATAAATCCGTATACGAAACGGACTTATTCGATTTCGTAATCAAAAAGCTCGAAGAGTTGTCGGGCAAGAAATATGCGGACGGCGGCGACGATATGACGGCTATGAGAATAATTGCCGACCATATAAGAACGGCAACCTTTATGCTCGGCGACGTAAACGGTATAACTCCGTCCAACGTCGATCAAGGTTACGTATTGAGAAGACTTATTCGTCGTGCCGTAAGATATGCGCTTAAACTCAACCTTCCGCAAGGAGCTATTGAAGAGATTGCAAAACTTTATATTGCAAAGTACGAAAGCGTATACGAATCGATTAAGAACAACGCCGAAAAGATTGTTTCGGAATTGCAGCTCGAAGAAGAGCGTTTTTCAAAGACGTTGGAATTGGGACTTAAAGAATTTGAAAAAGTTATTACGCATATTCCTACCAAGACCGTTCCGGGAAAGACGGCGTTCAGACTTTACGATACGTTCGGTTTCCCTTTGGAAATGACCGTCGAGCTTGCCAAAGAAAACGGCTTTGACGTTGACGTGGACGGCTACGATAAGGCGTTTAAAGAGCATCAGGAAAAATCCAAACTCGGCGCCGACCAGAAATTTAAAGGCGGTCTTGCCGATGGCGGCGAAGAAACGGCAAAACTTCACTCGGCAACTCACTTGCTTAACGCAGCTTTAAAAGAAGTGCTTTGCGACCCTACCATTATGCAAAAGGGCAGCAATATTACGGCTGAAAGACTCAGATTCGATTTCAATTTCGACAGACCTTTGACAAAAGAAGAGATTGCAAAAGTCGAAGAAAGGGTAAATGCGGAAATTGCGAAAAAGATTGATATCAAATGCGAGGAAATGACGGTAGACGAAGCAAGAAAGAGCGGTGCAATCGGCGTATTCGCTTCGAAATACGGTGAAAGGGTAAAAGTCTATACAATAGGTTTCTCAAAAGAGATTTGCGGCGGACCGCATGCAAACAACACGGGCGACCTCGGACAATTCCGGATTGTGAAAGAACAAAGTTCTTCTGCAGGCGTCAGAAGAATTAAGGCGGTACTTATCAAGGAAGATAAATAATGAGAAAGGTTGACAGCCATACGCATTCGGAGTTTTCTGCCGACGGTTCGGTGAAAATTTCGGAAATGGTAAACAGAGCAATAGCAGACGGCGGACGTTATCTTTGCATAACCGACCATTTCGATCTTGACGCGCTTAAAGAATATAACAACGCTCCGGACGGTTGGACGCAGCTCAATTTGCCTGCATACGAGAAAAATCTATACGAGGCGAGAAAAGAGTCGGAAAAGCATAGCGAAGAGTTTTATTTAGGTTTCGGAATCGAAGCGGGATACGACGAAAACGCAAAGGACGACTATAAGAAGATAATTGACGAAAAGCCTTTCGACGCCGTTATAAACAGCGTTCACTTTGTTGAAGGATACGACGTGTATTTTCCCGATTTCTTTTTGGGGCGGGAAAAAGACGACGCCTATCGTTCTTATCTTAAAAAGGTTTATAAAAGCCTTGACGTTTCGTATCATTACGATATAGTGGGGCATATCGGATATTGCGTCAGAAATGCAAAGTACGAAGATAAAATCATGCACTTTGACGAATTTTCCGATTTGCTGGAAGCCATTCTCAAAAAAATAATCGCTTTGGACAAAACGCTCGAAGTGAATACCCATCATGCGCTTTGCCCGAACGAAGAGATATTGAAAAAGTATTTTGAGTTTGGCGGTCGAAAGATTTCATTCGGTTCCGACGCTCACAGAGGCGACGTTTATAAAGATTTCGATAAAACCGTAGAAATGTTAAAGGGAATCGGCTTTTCGGGATTTACCTATTTCAAACGTCATAAAGAATGTTTTGAAAAGTTTGATTAATTTTAAATTCAACAATCGAATGTCGATTTAAAGATGAAATCTAAATGTGTCAGAAATAAGCGTTGTAAGTTTACGGCGCTTATTATTTTTACTCCTTTTAAGGCGATTGTTAAAGGGCAAAGAGTAAGTTGAGTTTGAATATTTATGTTTTCGGAATTTTTCGTTGAAATTCAGGTCTTAGTTAAAATTCGGATTTTGATTTATAAAAGAAAAACGCAATGAGAAAAACGACGAAAAATAAACTTGCCATAAACATAGCGTCATTAAATAGGGCGGTCATTAAATTAGATAAGATGAGGTCAAAGTAAAAAAGGTGCAGTTGAAAGAAAGGTTGTAATAAAAGCGCAAAAAAAACGGACAAAAAAAGCCGCAGAGTTTTGACTGCGGCTTTAAAATTCGTCGAATCGAGTAGTAAAATAACTAATCCGATAATGAGTTTATAAAACGTTTATTTTGATTATATGTTTATTTTGAAAACTTCTTTTACGTAGCCGTCAAGAATTGCTCTTTTGCTTTCGTCGTTCGTTTTAATTGCCGTAACGGCGGCTACAATCGGAAGCCATTTTTTTACGTATTGCACGGCAGTGTCGCTTTTTTGACAGAATATTTCAAGATATACCTCAGCAACGTCACGTTTGCCGTTAAGGATAAATTCAAGATAGGTAAGCGCTGCGTCCGCCGAAGCGTTTCCTTGTGTTGCGTGCGACCAGTCGAGGATAAAATAATTCCCTTTTTCGTTAACCATAATATTGGATGGATTAAAGTCGCCGTGGCAAAGTTTATCGTGAGTCGGCAATTTATCGAGAAGACTGAACAATTCGTATCTTGTGGTAGCGTCGTAAGGCGCTTTGCAAAGTCTGTCGCCGTATTTTATTTTAAGCTTTTTAAGTCCCTCAATTTTTTTGGAATGCATTTCAAGTTCTACGTCGACCATAAATTCTATATTGTGGCGCATCTTTTCAGGAGCGTCATTCATAATGGATTCGAGAGTCTTTCCTTGGACGTATTCCATTGTGATGCTACGATTATCGCCTTCGAGTTTTACATCGATAAGCTTAGGAACGTTGAGCCCCGATTCTTCTGCCATGGAATGGTTCAATGCTTCGTTTAAAATATTAGATTTCGAAAAAAGCGAGTTGAATTCTTTTACTACCCGATTATCCTTACGAAAAATAAGTTTTGTTTCGGTTTTGGCAATGATATTAGTGTTGTCCATATTAACCCTCCTGATTTTCGTTGTTCAAAATTTCCGACAGTCTTTTTGAAAGTACCGCCAAAGAAGACGCCATATCTTCTTGTTTTAAAGCTATGTTTTCAGGGACTTTGAGATGGCATGGGGCAAAAGACCAGATGGCTTTAATGCCTGCGGCAATCATAGTGTCGGCAATATTCTGAGCTACCGCTTTAGGCGTGGTAATTATGCCGATGTATATATTGTTTGCTTTAACAAAGTCGCTCAGTTCGTCAAACGTAAAAATTTTGGCATTGTTGATTTCCGTCCCTACGATTTCCGGATTAACATCGAAACCTGCTACAATGTGAAGACCGTATTTTTTGAATCCGTCGTAGCTGAGCAAGGTTTTGCCGAGTTTTCCGACTCCGACGATAACGGCTTCGCTTGTATTGTTATAGCCGAGATATCCTTCTATATCGCTGATCAGAAGGTCGACCTCGAAACCGAGTTTAGGCTTTCCGGCAACGCTTGAAATGATGGCAAGGTCTTTTCGCACCTGAACGGAATTCAGTTGCATATCGTTTGCTATCGTTGTTGAAGAAATATTCGTTTTTCCTTGTCTTTTACATTCGAGAAGATATCTTAAATATCTAGGTAATCTCGATATTGTAGCGCGAGACGCTTTTTCGTTTTCCATAAATACCTCTTATAATAAACATAGTCTTAAATAAAATTATTGTCAAGACTTTTATCTCATTTGATAAAAATATATCGATATTTTTTTAAATTTTTTATCGATAAAAGATATCGATAAAAGATATAAAGTAAGTAATTTAAAAAAGAGCGGCATATCAAAAAATGTAGGCGAGACTATAAGTTTAACGGAATAAAAAGGTTACGGAACGTTAGCTTCGGGATATAATTCGGGAGACTATACGCGATATTATAAATAAAAAGGGATAATAAAAGCAGACCTTTTACGGTCTGCTTTAAAATTAAGTAGTTTTGAAAATTAAGCTAAATGTTTTAACTGAAGATTTTTTTACGACGCGTTTAATCTGAATAAAATCGATAGCTTGCGTTTTGTCTGTCTAAAATCTACGAGTATTTTATAAGACTTTATTGTTTATGGTATTCATACATATAGGTCATATCGCTTGTCTGATAAGCAATCGGCGCTACGTCGAACGAACCTGTGCTTTCTACCGTGATTAAAGTGCCGCCGCGCTGAGCAATCTTTTTGTAAATTCCAGGATATGCTAAATAGTCGATGCTCATTCCGTAAGTCAGTCTGACGCCCTTATAATCGATAGAGAAGTTGTTGTAATGGTCGTGTCCGCAGAAAACGCCTTTTGTGCTTCCGAGTTCGAGTATCTTGTCAAACATTTTTCCGTCCGCTTTACCCGGATAGCATTTCTCGCCCTTTTCGCCGGCAACGCCGTAATAATAAGTTACGTTTTCCGTGTTCTTATGTCCGTTGTTTACGAATTCGTCCCATGCCGTCTGGAATTGTACCAACGGTATATGGAAGAACATAAGCGATTTTACGTCGCCCGTAAAGCCGCGTGCAACGTTCGTTTCGTTTACCTTTTCAACGCATTGAGCATACCATTCAACCTGATTGTCGTGAATCTTATCGTATTTCCAGGCAATTCCGAAATAGTCGCCGTCGGTATAGCTGTGCGAGTCGACAAGATAAAGAGATTGAGTGATTTCGCCGTTCGTTTTCTGAACGTTTATAAGCTGATTGCCTTTTCCGTCGATGTTGGAAGGGCCTTCCGTAAAGATGCAATATTTCCATTTGTTTTGATTATAAACTCTTTCAACGATTTCTTCTCTTGTGTAAAGGCTGTATATTTCGGTATCGTGGTTACCGAAAGTCATTGTCCAATATACGCCGAGAGAGTCCATAAGAGTTGCGAACATTTCCGCTTCTTTTTGGTTGTTGAAAGTTCCGGCTTGGAAAGGAACAGGGTAAGCGACGTCGCCCGTTACGACGACAAGGTCAGGCTGAGCCTTTTTTACGACTTCCGCAACCGCTTCGATTGCCCAAGCGTCTTTTTTCGTGCTAAAAGCTCCCGCTCCGATATGTACGTCGGTAAGCTGTAAAATTCTCAATTCGCTTTCGTCCACTTCCGGCGTTGAAGGATCGTCGTCAGGCGTAACGAACGTATAACAATTCAATTCGTCGTCCCAGAAGAGAGTGTTTCGTTCCGCCAAGGTTTTGTCGGCAGGCGTTTCGGTTTGAGTGAAGCGAGTGCCTACTTTTGCCATAGCCGCAGCCTTTTTGAAATTGGCGTTCGTTCCTACTGCCGAAACGATAATCAAAATGATGAAGAAAAGAAGCACCGCACCCAAGACCGAACCTGTTATAATAAGGTCACGTTTCAAAAGACGTTTACGCTCTTCCGGCGGAAGGTCTTTTCTTTTTACGCGTTTTTTCTTCTTTTTCTTTTTCGTTGCGGTTCCGTTTTCGGACGATTCGTCAACTACGGTCTTTTCGGTTTTTTCTTCCGAAACGTCCGCGTCTTCGGCTTTACGTTTTTTAGACGTTTTTTCTTTGGCGGAAACCGTTGATTCATCGATGTTTACGTCATTCTTCTTTGCCATAATTTTCTCCTTTGTCAATATATAATTCTATTCCCAACTTATTTAGAGATTCTTTTTTAATTTCCGAGAGTTTATTTTCGTCTTCCGAGTCGGTTTTGGCTACGGCGAAAACTTTATTTCCGTAATCGAATATTTTTATATCCGTTACGTTCGCGTCGAATTTGTCGGAGAGTTCTTTTAAAGAAGACTCTTTTTCCGGATATTTCCGACCGATAAGCGTTGCAAAGTTTTTAGCGATAAGCTTTATTCCCGTTACGACGACTACGCATGCCACGGCAACGCCTATGACGCCGTCGATAGGCAAACTCGTTACTTGCGACAGCCCGAAGCCTAAGAGGGTGGTGGTAGTAATCGATACGTCGAGAATGCAATCGAGTTTTTCGACTTTTATTACCGGCGAATCCGACTTTTTGTCGACGATATAGAAGAAAACGGCAAGCCCGACTTTTACAGGAATCGAAACTGCAATCAACGCAAAGTGCGTCCAGTTGAAAGTGATAGGAAGCGGCATGAAAACTCTTTCAAGAGATTCGTAACAAAACAAACCGCCGATAACCAGAATCAAAACGGAAATAAGCAAAGACACTATGTTTTCTACTCTTCCGAATCCGAAAGGAAATCTTTCCGTCGGTTTTTTGTCGCTGACTGCAAAACCTATAGAAGCGCCTATAAAACCGAACATATCGCAAAAATTGTTTATTCCGTCTGATAAAATGCTTATCGAATTTGAAATCAATCCGACGTACAATTTTAAAATTGCAAGAAACGCATTTGCTAACGAGCCGGTTATAGTGGCCGCCAATTTCATTTTTTTTGAGTTCATTGTTTTATAATAAATACCTGTTTTTTATATTATACACACAGCGTATGTTAATGTCAAATATCAAAAAAATGGCAAAAAGACAAAAGTATTCACAAAACGCCAATATTGAACAATTTTTAATTGTTTAACGGGTATAACATAAATTAAGGAGTTCGGATTTGACGTACATATATTATTACAACAAAGTTTTCGATAACGTTTATCTCGCTTTGGGATTGGTGTTTTTCATATTTTTCGTTATAAATTTTCTTATAGCGAAATGGTATCTTGAAAGGTCGAGTTTTGCGTTTATATGGCTTTTCATTCCGATTGCGTTATTCGGAGCGGGATTCGCTTTGAGCGAATGGTTTGCTCTTATCGTTTTATCTGCCGAAACCCTTATAGAATTTATGATACTTATTTATTTTTATTTTCTGCGAGACGATTATAATCCTAAAATGCTTTTCGGCAAAAGACATAAGGATGGAGAAAAAAATAATCGTTTAAATTGAAATCAAAACCGCCTTTGGTGGCGTTTGCCGTTAAACGGAGATAAAACTTATTGCTAACGAAAAGGAAAAGCCGGTGCGAACAATTTGCAGAAACATAGCAGGCAGACCTTTATATTAAAATGCCGTTATTATATGGCAAAAATTAACTTACGCCAAATGCAGAATTATTATTGCTTTATTTTCTTATTTATAATATAATATTAATATAAAATAAAACGTGCATAACGTCTTATTAATGGTGGGGTATTAAGTGACGTTTGCCTTAGGGCTTTGCAAAAGGGGGTAATTATGTTTGACGAATTGTTACTGGGAGATATTTTAGGCATACAGCCGGAATATCACAAAGTAAAAAAGAATCAAAGTAAAAAGTGGAAAGAAGACGTCGCAATGTGTTTGTGGTTGGATGACCTGGGAAGGGAACAAGGAGAGCAAGAAAAGCGCGCTTATGAAGCGTGGATGAAAAAACTTACCGGCGGCGAGGTCAGACGCAAAAATACATTCAGCGATATGTCCGAGAATCTCTTTTTCGACGATGCGACGTTGACAAAGAAAAGAAAGAAATAATCAATCTTCAAAAACGGCAAAACGACGTTGCAAGGCAACGCCGTTTTGTTTTTACGTTGCGGTTATGCGTTGCAGATTTATAGTGCGATTTTGTGTTGCGGTTTCATATTAAGGTTTTATGTTGGATTTCGTGTTATTGCTTTGCGGCCGCGATTAAAAGCAAACGTAAGGGTGCGGCTATAGATAAAAGGCGCGACTGAAAATCAAAGAGGCAGGGTAAAATCGTTCACGCACTTTAAATATAAACGTTACCGCCTTGAAACCTAGACGAAGATACATAAAATAAAAGATAGACAAATTTTTTGAAACCAAAATCGATAATCTTTTTCATCGCTTTTGCAATAAAAGGTTTTGAACGTATAAAAGTAGTTTTTTAAAACATATTAACGGAAACGAAAAAATCGAACGGAAGGGTAAAACGAAACGGAGAGTACGAAAAATCTATAAAAAACAGTTGCAAAAACTGCAATCGAAACGGTCGGAGTGCAAATCGTCTGACAAAAAATAACAAAACTTATAATCAATATAACGTTGAAAGAAGTATTTTACCCATTTTTGGCAAAAAGTAAAGCAAATTTAATGCATAAACGAAAAAAAGTTGCAAAAATATGCAATTTTTTTTAAATTCGGTATTGACAAACTACTTATTAGGAAATAAAATAATCTTAGATATAAAAACGGAGACCGATTTCGATAATAATTGTTCCCAAATCTGACGCGGTGGGCTTAATTTTGTTGAATGAATTTCGTTTGACCGAAATTTTTTTCATCTAATCAAGATTTTGGAATAAAGATTATTAGCTTTTGGGCGGCAACCGAAAGCATAGGTCATAAGTTTTTAAAAAATTAATAATTCATTTTACGGCAAAAACTTTTGGAGGAAAATTTGTATGGCAAAAGAAGTATTGCAAATCGGAATCGACCTTGGTACTGCTAATACGCTTGTTTATATAGCAAAACAAGGTATCGTTTTCAACGAACCATCATACGTTGCTTTCGACAGAGCAACAAAGAAATGCATTGCTTGTGGTCACGCAGCAAAACTCATGGCAGGTAAAACCCACGATAAAATCCGTGTTGTTAAACCTCTTGAAGGCGGCGTTGTAGCAGACCTCGATGCAACGAAATCATTACTTGAGTATATCTTCTCAAAACTTGACAGAGCAGATGATATCGATTGGGCTAAATCAACCATCTTGCTTTGTTGCCCGTCTGAGATTACAGTAGTTGAGCGTGCCGCACTCATCAACTTGGCTCACGATATGGGTATCCAGGACGTATTTATCGAACAAGAAGTTAAAGCCGGTGCTGTTGGCGCAGGCTGTGACATCTATCAGACTACCGGTTGTATGATAGTTGACATCGGTGGTGGTTCAACCGATATCGGCGTTCTTTCATGTGGTGACCTTGTAGTTTGGGATTCAATCCGTGTCGCAGGTAGATATTTCGATAACGAAATCGCAAAGTACGTAAAACAACATTACAATTTGCTTATCGGTGAAAGAACTGCTGAAAGACTTAAGTTTGAACTCGCAACTTTGGCACCAATCGTCGGTGAAGAAAAAGAATGCGAAGCATCAGGTAGACATCTCAGCCAAGGACAACCTGCAACGATTACCATAAGACAAGGTGAAATTCGTGAAATAATGCTTAAAGCATTCGACAGGATTAAGCACGTAATCCTTGCAACTTTGGAAAGAACTCCGCCTGAACTTTCAGCTGATATCCTTAAAAACGGTATCACAATCAACGGCGGTGGCGGTTGTATCACCGGTATCAAAGAATACTTCGAAGCAGAACTCGGACTTCCTTGCACAATCTCGCCTAACTGCTTAACTTCTATCGTTGAAGGAACTAAGTTCTTGCTTAAGAACAGAGGCAACTATTTGCAGAGACCTGTTGAATAATCTTGCGGTTATTCTTAAATTCAATAAATTCGTAAAGGAGAAATTATGAAAAAACAATTTGATTTAGTCTTCAATCAACCTGAAGACAAGAATAAGAAAGTCGGTATTGGTATTGACCTTGGTACAACAAACCTTTTGGTTTACGTACAAGGCCACGGCATCATTTTCAATGAGCCGTCAGTTGTAGCATTTGATATGGAAACAGGCGAAGTTATTGCCGGTGGTGCAGATGCTTATTCAATGATTGGTAAGACTCACAGCAAGATTAAGGTTTGCAGACCTCTTCGTGAAGGTGTTATCTCTGATATGGAAGCAGCTAAAGCTCTTCTTAAATACGTATTCACAAGAGTTAACAATTTGAAGAACATTCAAAACGCACTTTGCTTAATTTGCTGCCCGTCAGAAGTTACGCAAATTGAAAGAGAAGCTATGAAGCAACTTGCTATCGAAATGGGTATTCAAGACGTATTCATCGAAGAAGAAATTAAAGCAGGTGCTATCGGCTCAGGAAACGACATTTACAATTCAAGAGCAGTTATGGTCGTCGATATCGGCGGTGGTACAACTGACGTTGGTGTTCTCGCACTCGGCGACGTTGTATTGTCACAGTCAATCAGAATCGCAGGTACGTACATCGATAACGAAATCATCAAGTACGTCCACAAGAACCATAACCTTGTTATCGGACCTATGACTGCAGAAAAAGTTAAGAAAGAACTTGCAACTTTGTACGCAGATGACGACAGAACGATGAGAGTTTGCGGACGTGACCTTATGAAAGGTATCCCTGCATCTACAGAAGTTAACTCACAAGAAATCAGAATGGTTATCCTTCCTGTTCTTGCTGAAATCGTCAGCGTTATCCGTAACGTTCTTGAAATTACTCCTCCTGAATTGTCAGCTGACTTGGTTGACGCAGGTATTATCTGTGACGGCGGTGGTTCACAAATCCCTGGACTTAAAGAGTTCTTGGAAGAAGCAGTTTCACTTCCTGTTGAAGTATGTGCTAACCCGCTTACAGCAGTTGTCGAAGGAACGAAAGTTCTTTTGAAGAACAGAGGCTACTACTTGATTAATCCTGTTGATTAATCGCCATACATGTGGTTCCAAAAAAGACAGCTTGATTGCTTTGCAATCAAGCTGTTTCTTTTTGTCACAATAAACGTAAAACAAATCCGACGAAATAAATATGGGGATAAGCTGCTTATTTCCGCTTGTAAATTTAAGGCGTATTCTACAAAGGAAACGCCGTTTTTTATGCTTTGACGGATAGAAAAGGTTAAATAAAAAACTCCTTGTTTAAGTCGCTAAAAAAAATAATATCGTTATATAGACTTTTTTTTAAAAGGGTGTTATACTAACCTAAGATTTGAAATTAAATTTATTTTAAGGAGAGTATTATGCCTAAAGTTATTTTAGATTGGGATACTGCCGCAAAGTTTATAACAGATGCATTTGTAGGGGTAGGTGTTCCTAGAGAAGACGCAGAAATTTGTACCGACATTTTGCTTGAATCAGACAAAAGAGGTATCGAATCACACGGTTGTAACCGTTTTAAACCGATTTACATCGACCGTATAATTGCCGGTATTCAAAATCCTGTTACGAATTTTGAAATCGTCAAAGAAACCGAAACGACAGCCGTTGTCGACGGTCACGACGGAATGGGTCAGGTTATCGGTTATAAATCGATGAGCCTTGCAATCGAGAAAGCAAAGAAATACGGCATGGGTATGGTCGTCGTTCGCAATTCTTGTCACTACGGAATTGCCGGATATTATCCGACAATGGCATGTAAAAACGGTTGTATCGGTATTACGGGAACCAATGCCCGTCCGTCCGTTGCTCCGACTTTCGGCGTTGAGGGAATGTTCGGAACAAACCCTCTTACAATCGGTATTCCTACCGACGAGCCGTTCGATTTCCTTATCGACTGTGCAAGCTCTATAACACAGAACGGTAAAATCGAATATTATGCAAGAATCGGCGAACCTGTTCACCCGGGTACGATAATCGACCTTGACGGTAACTCCGTTGAAGGCGACGCGGGCGAAGCATTAAAGATGATAAGAAAAGGCACTGCCGCTCTTACGACTCTCGGCGGTATCGGCGAAGCTCTCGGCGGATATAAAGGATACGGCTATGCTATGGTAGTCGAATTGTTGTCGGCTTGTCTTCAGGACGGCGCATACGGAAAAGCCCTTAACGGTAAGGACGAAAACGGAAATCTTGTTCCGTATCATCTCGGACATTTCTTTATTGCAATCGATACTAATCACTTCCTTGGCGAAGAACTTTGCAGAAAGAAAGCGGGAGATATCATTCGTGCCGTTCGCGCGTCTAAAAAAGCTCCGGGCTGCGAACATATTTATTCGGCAGGCGAAAAAGAATATAACGTATGGCAACAGAGAAAAGACAGCGGCGTACCAATCAACGAAGCCGTTCAGTTGGAAATGAACAAAGTTCGTGACGATTTAGGTTTAAGCTACGTCTTCCCATGGGAAAAATAATTTTAGCATAAAGGAGATATTATGAATTACGCAGAAGAGTCATTAAAACTTCATTACGAATGGAAGGGCAAAATCGAATGTACTCCAAGAGCCTCGGTTAAAACAAAGGATGAATTGTCTCTTGCTTATACGCCGGGCGTAGCACAACCTTGTCTTGAAATTCAAAAAGACGTTTCAAAGTCATACGACCTTACTCGTCGTTGGAATATGGTAGCGGTCGTAACGGACGGTACTGCCGTTCTCGGTCTCGGGGACATCGGACCTGAAGCAGGTATGCCTGTTATGGAAGGAAAATGCGTTTTGTTCAAAGCATTCGGCGGAGTAGACGCTTTCCCTCTTTGCATCAAGTCGAAAGACGTTGATGAAATCGTCAGAACGGTTCAACTTATTTCGGGTAGCTTCGGCGGCGTAAACCTCGAAGATATTTCGGCACCTCGTTGTTTTGAAATCGAAGAAAAACTTAAAGCATGCACGGACATTCCTATTTTCCACGATGACCAGCACGGAACGGCCGTAGTATGTGCGGCGGCAATTTTAAACGCTATTAAGGTTGTTAAAAAAGACCTTAAAAATTGTAACGTCGTATTCAGCGGCGCAGGCGCTGCAGGCGTTGCAATTGCAAAACTTCTTTTCGGTTTGGGCGTAAAAGATATCGTTATGTGCGACAGAAAGGGTATTATTTCTAAGGACAGAGAAGGTATCACTCCTGACAAGATGAAGATAGCGGAATTTACGAACAAATCGAACAAACAGGGAACGCTTGCTGACGCTATGAAAGGCGCGGATATCTTTATCGGTGTAAGCGCACCAAATATGGTTACGCCTGAAATGGTAAAATCGATGAACTCTGGTTCGATTATGATGCCTATGGCAAACCCTGTTCCTGAAATTATGCCTGATATCGCAAAAGCCGCAGGCGCTGCCGTCGTAGGTACGGGAAGAAGCGATTTCCCTAACCAGATAAACAACGTTTTGGCTTTCCCTGGTATATTCAGAGGCGCTTTGGACGTAAGAGCTTCGGACATCAACGAAGAAATGAAACTCGCGGCTGCAAAAGCAATAGCTTCGTTGGTTAGCGACGAAGAACTCAATGCGGATTATATCCTTCCGAAAGCATTTGACGACAGAGTCGGTCCGACGGTTGCAAAAGCAGTTGCCGAAGCAGCAAGAAAAACGGGCGTAGCAAGAATTTAAATTCTGTTTAAACGGAGTAATCGGTTTAAATAATTACAAAAACAAATTATAAAAACAAAAAAACGATAAAAATAAAAATGCCGTAAAGGCATTTTTATTTTTGTCAAATCAATTTAAATAATTCGTCATTTTATCAATCAATTCGTAATTTTATCAATTTAAAAGTTGTCATTTACCAAATCAATTTAAAGTGTTAACAGTTTAAATATAAATTAGTTTAACGTCAATGCGTTTAAATCGTAAGGCGAGATAAACGTGCTTTGCAAGCGTGTGTTTTTAAGCGTACGTAAAGGCAACGCTTGCCCGGACGAAAACCTAATCGACGTCACGACGAATTTAAAACTTTTTTGCCGATTGTTGCAAATTTATGGCTTTGCAAATCGGATATAAATGGATATAATAAAGAACAATTATCCGTTAATTATCCGATTCATATTGTCGTCTAAGAAGAGTAAAGGTTTGTCCGTTAGTTTTGGCTTTCCTTTTACCGCAGTTTTTATTCGACGTTTAGACGTATTTAAAACGGAATCGCCCGATTTCATAAAAGATTTTACGACAAAATCAGATTTCATCTTCGTCTTCGTCGTCTTCCTCTTCTTCCTCGTCCTCTTCGTAATCGTTTATATCGCCGATTGATTCGTCGAAGTCGTATACGTCGTCATCGTTTGACTCTTCCTCTTCATCTTCCTCTTCTTCGTCTTCTAACATAGAAAGAGAAATATCGTCAGATTCCTCGTCTTCCGTTTCTTCCTCGACAAAATCTCTCCAATCGTCTTCGTCTTCTTTTTCTTCTGATTTTTTTTCTTCTTTTGCTTCTCGGCAAGCCTGGCAGATATCCTCGTCGTCGGCGAGATAATTAATTTTGCAAATAGGGCATATTCTTTCTTCGTATAACGATTTTTCGTCATCGTCGTCTTCGATTAAAGACGCATTTGATTTGCCAAGTTCGACTTTGCATACTTCGCAATAGTCTTCGTTTTCAGGAATATAATTAAGTTCGCAACGTGGGCATTTTTTATATTTTGCCATAATAACCTCTTAGCTCTATTTTAGATAGAAAATATATATCGTAGTTTATAAAAAAAATCAAGAGATTTAATACATTTTTTTTAGTTTTATTAAAATTTTTATTTTTTATCCCGTTTATAAATAATTTAAGAACAATCTTTTTATTTGACGGTTGTTTTTTTATGGTGTATTATATGGGGGCAAAAGAAATATTGTTACAAATATAGTGTTATTGAGAGGAATAAATGGCTAACGAAAAGAATCAATTCGTAAAAGAAATAGCAGATATGACAACCGATTTTCCGCAGTGGTATACCGACGTCGTGTTAAAAACGCAACTCGTCGATTACGGTCCTGTTAAGGGAACGATGGTTATCCGCCCGTACGGATATGCAATCTGGGAAAACATTCAAAAAGCATTGGATGAACGTTTTAAGGCAACGGGACACCAGAATGCGTATTTTCCTATGTTTATTCCTTACAGTTATCTCCTAAGAGAGGCCGAACACGTTGAGGGATTTGCTCCTGAGGTAGCTCTTGTAACGCACGTAGGAAAAACAGAGCTCGAAGAACCTATGGTGGTAAGACCGACCAGCGAAACGATAATTTGCGAAATGTACAGCAGATGGGTTCAAAGTTACAGAGATTTGCCTGTGTTGATTAACCAGTGGGCAAACGTAGTCAGATGGGAAAAAACGACGAGACCATTTCTTAGGACAAGCGAATTCTTGTGGCAAGAAGGTCATACCTTGCACGCAACCGAAGAAGAAGCAGTCGAAGAAACTCTTAAAATGCTCGAGGTATACCGCGAGTTTATGCAGAACGTACTTGCAATCGAAGTCATAACCGGTCAAAAATCCGAATCGGAAAAATTTGCCGGGGCTTCCGCTACGTATACTATGGAAGCTATGATGCTTGACGGAAAAAGCCTTCAAGCGGGAACAAGCCATTTTCTCGGTAAAAACTTTTCTAAATGTTTTAAAATCAACTATCTTGATAAAGACGGCACTTTGAAAAATCCTTACGGAACAAGTTGGGGAGTTTCTACAAGACTTATAGGCGCTCTTATTATGGCGCACGGCGACCAGAGAGGTCTTAAATTGCCTCCGAGAGTTGCCCCGATACAAGCGGTTATCATTCCGATTGCCGCTCATAAGGAAGGCGTAAAGGAAAAGGCTTTGGAAATAGAGCAAGTTTTGAAAGACGCCGGAATAAGAGTTAAAGTTGATTTAAGCGAACAGTCGCCTGGATGGAAATTCAACGAATGGGAAATGAAAGGCGTTCCTATCCGTATCGAAATAGGACCGAGAGATATTGAAAACGGCGTTGCAGTACTTGTCAGACGAGACAACTTTGAAAAGACAATCGTTAAATTGGATGAAATTGCCCTTGAAGTAAGTAAAACGCTTGACTTAATTCACGAGAATATGTATGAGATGTCTAAAAGCTTTACTCATTCTCATATCGTTACGGCGCAGAATATGGACGAGCTTATAGCAGGCATCGAGGGCAAAAACTTTGTAAAAACGATGTGGTGCGGATGCCCTGAATGCGAAGCTAAAATTAAAGAGCTTACGTCAGCCACGTCAAGGGCAATGCCTTTTGACCAGACGCCTGTCGGTGATAAATGCGTATGTTGCGGAAAGAAAGCGACAAAAGTTATTTATTTTGCAAGAGCATATTAAATTGAGAAAACCGTCGAATGAAAATTCGGCGGTTTATCTTAACAAGAGTTATCGGAAAATTTTAACGGAAACGCTTTTCAACGGCGACCGATTTACAACGGCAAAGCATTTCAACGGTAACGCTTTTTAAGGGCAACGCTTTTCAGCGACAATACGTAGTTAACAGCGATATGGTAAAGGGTACAACGACGCCGTTTCGATAGAAATCAATTTAAACGGTATATAATATATAGATAATAGATATTGATAATAAGATAATATTGATAATAAAAAATGTATATAAATCGATTTAAAACGTTTAATAAGAAAGAGCTTACAAATTACAGAAAAGAAAAAGTATATATACTAAATAATAATATAGAGTTTACAAACTAATAAATAAAAAATATATAATTAAAGTCGCTGTTGCGTCTTAAGCGCAAAGTTATCAAGTCAAGACGGAGAATGAAGAGCCGCCGAAGATAAAACACAGTTTGTTTGACTAAAAAATAGCGTTATGGTAATATGAATTTATGAAAAAAGTCGAATTGTTAGCTCCCGCCGGAAGCTTCCAAAAACTTAAAACCGCATACCATTTCGGAGCGGACGCCGTATACGTAGGCGGAAAAGAATTGTCACTGAGAGCAGGCGCGGAAAACTTTGACAGGCAGGAACTTTCAGATGCCGTCACGTACGCTCATTCAATCGGTAAGAAAATTTACGTTACGGTGAATATATATGCTAAAAATTCCGACCTGCCGTATGCAAAAGAATATTTTGAGTATTTAAAAAAGATAAACGTCGACGCGGTTATCGTTTCTGATCCGGGACTTATAAGTCTTGCGAAAGAAACGGGAATCGAAATACACCTATCGACGCAGGCTAACACGCAAAACGAAAAAGCGGTGGAATTCTGGGCGAAACAGGGCGTGTCGAGAGTGGTGCTGGGTAGAGAGCTGACGCTTAAAGAGATAAAAGAGATTGCTAAGTCGAATCCGTCGGTAGAGCTTGAAATTTTCGTCCACGGTGCAATGTGCGTTTCGTACAGCGGAAGATGCCTTTTGAGCAATTATTTCACGGGACGTGACGCAAACAGAGGCGAGTGCGCTCAAATTTGTCGGTGGGATTTTAAAATAAGAAACGAGAGATACGAAGGTAAAGAACTTATCGTCGAAGAAGACGACAGGGGAACGTATTTTATAAACAGCAAAGATTTGATTTTGTTGCCTTATCTTCCCGACCTTCTTGACGGTTCGGTTGCCAGCTTTAAAATCGAAGGTAGAATGAAAAGCGAATTTTATCTTGCAACGGTCGTAAATGCATATAGGAAAGCGATTGACGAATATTATAACACGGGTGAAATTTTAAACGTTCAGAAATATATCGACGATTTATCGAGCGTTGTCAGTCACGGATATACAAACGCGTTTATCGAAGGGCAGAACCTGGATACGATAAATTACGATTCGTCGAAAGTCGTCCCCGACACCGAGTTTGCGGCGCTTGTTAAGAAAAGCGAAGACGACGGCGTTATCGTTGAAATGAGAAACCGCTTTAAAACAGGCGACGAACTGTTTCTGGTAAGTTCGGGCGAAAGTCACGGCAAAAGTTTTAAGGTGGACAGAATTATAAATTCAAAAGGCGAAGAAATCGACGACGCTAAGTTGGTACAGGAAAAAGTGAAAATATTTCCGCCTTTCAAAGTATTAGAAGGGGATTTGTTCAGGGTGAACAGAGGTAAAAATGACTAATAAAACTAGGAAGAAATGGTTCGATACGAAACAAATTGCAATAATAGCTTTACTTCTTGCAATGATGATTATCTTTGCGTTTGTGCCGATAAACATAGCCGGTACTTCCATTGCGGTTTTGCCGCTTATAGCGATATTTATAGCGTGTCAGGTTGAAGGCGGAAAAGTAGGCTTTTTTATGGGCTTTGCATTCGGTATGCTTAGTCTCATTTCGGCGATTGCGGTACCGCAGATTTTGTCCCCTGTTTTTTACAATCCTATGGTTTCCGTTGTTCCGAGATTGCTTATCGGCATAACGACCTATTTTTCATACGTAGGACTGAGAAAGGGATTTAAAAGGGTATTTAAAAATAAAGATAAGAAGGTCGCTACAAGAATAAATATTCTTTTGTCGAGTTCCATAAGTTCCGCAGTAGGCACGATAACGAATACATCGTTGGTTATTGCGATGATATATGCTTTCAATGCGGGAAAGGCGTACGGCGGTATAGTTATAAACGCAGCGTTTTTATCTGCACTTGTAGGTATAAATTTTGTGATAGAAATAGCGGTGGCTATGATATTGACTCCGCCAATAGTGCTTGCATTGAGAATTGCGTTGCACAAACCTGAAATCGAGGACGAAGTTGCAGTCGAAGAGTCGGAAGTTTCAGGCCGCGTAATCGAAGAAGTTTCGTCGGACGAAAACGGTTCGGTAAAAGATGTGGCGGACGGCTTAAACTTAGAAGCGGTCAAAAAAGCGAATATGACGGATGGCGGCGCTATCGACGAAAGGGAAAACGGCGAAGCAAGCGGAGAAGAAAACAAGACCGAAACAACGGACGCTGAGGTATAAAATGAATATAGACGAAGAAATAAAACAGCACGACGATAAACGGAAAGTGCTGCAGGAAGACGCGGCAAAACGCTTATACGCAGGGCAAACGTCTGGCGGTGAGGAAATAGTTGCATATCTGCACAGCGACCCTAAAGCGCTCAGAGCTTTAAGGACTTTGGGAATTGCAGGGGTAATAATCAGCGTAATGAGTTACGTCATCGGACTTGCGCTTTATTTCAGACCGCTTATGTTTTCTTGGGGGAACAAAGGGATAATGTTCGTTTTCTGGTTTGTAGTAGGTTTCGTTGCTATGGCTTTGGGAATTATTTTCCTTTGTTCGCAGTATTTGATATTTAAAAAGGGCGGAATCTTGCTGACAAACAAAAAAATCATATTTAACGGCGGAAGATTTGCGGAAAAGTCGACGGTTGTAAATCTCGAGGAGCTTAACGAAGACGGCTTGGAGGTTTTTCATTCAAAAGGCGGCGGATATACCGTAAAGATTGCGGGCAAAAAGAGCTTTTACAATGAAACGCCTTTTGATTTTAAAACAAAAGCGATCGAAGAAATCGGAAAAAACAGGCAAAAAAAATAGGATAAAAAAATGTCGGAAAACAGCTAATTTTGTTGCAATTTTTTTTGTTATATAGTACAATATGCAAAATGAACGGAGAGTACTTATGAAAACATCGTTTTTTGCAGCATTGCCAACAAAAACAGTGATTTCAACCGCTGTAACATGCGGGTTGTATAAGCATTTTCTTTTTATTATCAATAACAATTGATTGTTTGAGTTTCCTTTTTGGAAACTCTTTTTTTATGTAAAAATGTAGCTTACCAATCGTTGCCGTAAAGAGAAGAACGGGCGGCGGGGTAACCTACTAAACACTTATATACGATATACACAAAAGATTATATAAGAAATAAACAGGAGAAAGATATGAAACTTATTTACAACGTAGAAGACAAACCTAAGTTTAATAAACTTATCGTCTTTGCACTTCAACAAGTTTTGGCAATCATGGCGGCTACAATCGCAGTGCCTACGATTATCGGATTGCCTACGCAAATTCCTGCGGCTATTTTAGGAGCAGGTCTCGGAACGATAGTCTATTTGCTTTTCACGAAATTCAAAAGTCCTGTCATCATATCCAGCTCGTTTGCGTTTTTGAGTTCGCTCGGTTCGGCTCTTGCATTCGGATATTGCGGAATTATTGTCGGCGGTATTCTTGCCGGTTTGGTGTACGTGATAATTGCAATAGTCATTCACTTTGCCGGAACGGCTTGGGTATCGAAACTTATGCCGCCGGTTATCATCGGACCAACCGTTGCTATAATCGGACTCAGCCTTGCAGGCAGTGCAATGGGCGATATCGTAAAAGCAAGCGTGGGAACGGCGGTCAATGCGTCGTACAATCTTGTAGCTTTGCTTTGCGGATTGATTACGTTCATTACTGTCGTTATCTGCTCGACGCAAAAGAGATTTAAGATGGGCAGACTTATTCCGTTTATTATCGGTATCGGCGTAGGATATGCCTTTGCTGCCTTCTTCTCGATTTTCGGTTATACTTTGGACGTCGATTATCTTAAAATCATCAACTGGGCACCGCTCGTTGACAACTTTAAAGTTCTTGGCGACGCTGCGGCAAGTGCTGGCGACAAAGTTCAGGCATTCTTTACGTATCCTGATTTTGCGTTGATTGAAGCAATAAAAGAAATAGCAAGCGGCAGCACGGAAGTCGGAAAAACGTATTTCTTTGAAAGCGCCGCAGGTTTCGGTGAAGTTGCAATCGCATTTATTCCGGTAGCTCTCGTAGTTTTTGCCGAACATATAGCAGACCACAAAAACCTTTCTTCGATTATAAACCGCGACCTTGTAGAAGGCGAACCTGGACTTAAAAGAACGCTTCTCGGCGACGGCGTCGGCTCGATGGTCGGAACGGTTTTCGGTATTTGTCCTAACACGACTTACGGCGAATCGGTAGGTTGTATCGCTATCACTAAAAACGCTTCCGTATCTACTTTGCTTACGGCGGCAATAATGTGTATAATACTTAGCTTTATGAGCCCGATAATGGCTTTGTTGCAAACTATTCCTAATTGCGTAATGGGCGGCGTATGTCTCACTCTTTACGGATTTATTGCAGTATCGGGTCTTAAAATGTTTAAAGATATCGACCTTGGCGAAAACAAGAACTTGTTTACCGTATCGGCAATTCTCATTGCAGGTATCGGCGGTCTTGCAATTAAGATTCCGTATCACATTGCAGGAAGCGACGTTTACGACGCAGCAGGCAACCTTGTTATGGCAGCCGGAACGGTTGACAAAACGATTACGATTACGTCTATTGCAACCGCTCTTATTTTGGGAATAATCACTTATGCCGTTATCAATGCCGTAGAAAAGAAAAATGCAAAATTGCCTGATTTGCCTGACGACGAAGGAGCGGAAAAGGAAAACGCCATAAACGCTCCGGTTAAGGCTGAAACTACTTACGAAGTCGGCGTTGACGTTACCACTCTTAACGAAAACAAAGAAGAAAGCGAAGAAAAAGTTTCAGAAGAGGCTAACGGCTCTGAAAAGGGTGAATAATAAATTTATGTGTACGGCACTCAAAGTGTACGGCAACCAAAGAGGTATTTATGCAAGAATATAAAAACGTAACAATTTTCGACCATCCGCTCATTCGTCATAAGATTGCAATACTCCGTGACGAAAAGACTACGACTAAACAGTTCAGAGAGCTTGTCGAAGAAATAACGACGCTTATGACTTATGAAAGTCTTAAAGACGTTCCTACAAAAAAAGTAATCGTCAAAACTCCTCTCGAAGAGACGGAACAAAGCGTGGTCGTTGACAATGCGGTGACAATCGTTCCTATTTTAAGAGCGGGACTCGGCATGGTAAACGGCGTGCACGAGTTATTCCCGACGGCAAGAGTAGGACACATCGGTATGTACCGCGACGAAGAAACTCTTGAACCGAAAGAATATTATTGCAAGCTCCCTGAAGGAATTCAGGACAGTATTGCAGTAGTACTCGACCCTATGCTCGCAACGGGCGGAAGCGCAATCGCCGCAATAGATTATCTTAAAAAAGTCGGTTGCAAACGCATCAAACAGATGTCGATAATTGCCGCACCTGAAGGAATAAAGGCTCTTGCAGAAGCGCATCCTGACGTTGAAATTTACGTTTCGACGCTTGACAGAGAGTTGAACGAAAACGGATATATCCTTCCGGGCTTGGGCGACGCAGGCGATAGATTGTTCGGAACGAAATAGTAAACGGCAACGCAAAAGTAAAGGATAAATAAATATCCTAAAAACGATTTCTTAATGCAAACCGTTGAACGTTAAGTTTGCAAAAGCGTAAAGTTTGCAAAAACGTGAAGGTCGCAAAACGACGTAAATTTTGAGAAATCGGAAAACGTATAAAAATAAAAAACGGCTTAAAAGCCGTTTTTTTGCGTTTTTTCATCGATTTCTTTAGACAGTCGCTTATGCCTTGAAAGGAAATCGAGATACGCTTTCCCTCCCGTGTTTATCTGAGGTTTTTCATTCTTTTCTACGCCGCCGTCTGCCGATTTCGGTATTTTAGTTACGTTGTTGTCGGTTATAAGACTGTTTTGTCTAAAAAATTCAAAAAGCATAGCCACCTCAAAAAAAAGTTAAAATCCTTGCTAAATTTTGTTTTATATTATATACTATATTGGAATTTGTAAAAAGTTTCTTGTTAAGGAGAAATTTATTGATGAAAAAAAGACTTTTAAT
Organism: Christensenellales bacterium; assembly: GCA_051883555.1. Classification (GTDB taxonomy): domain Bacteria; phylum Bacillota; class Clostridia; order Christensenellales; family CAG-917; genus CAG-917. Next base: position 70,607 of record JBJETY010000052.1, read on the forward strand.
AGTTTTATGCCTTGTTTGTATAATGGTGACCGCTTCCGTGCTTGTCGCATGTAACAGCTTTAAGCAAGACCCTATCAGCGGTGGCGATAACACGGCAACGGTATATTCTAACGGCGGCTTTGCCGTGAGACAGGGCGATTGGCTCTATTTCATAAACGGATACGATTCGGAAAGCACTACAAACGAATTCGGAAGCGTTCTGAAAAATTCAATTTGCAGAGTAAAGGTTGACGAAGACGGCAGTATCGGCAACAATGCGGTAAAATGCGTCGTTCCTAAGCAGGTTTATTGGACGAATACGGAAAGCGGATTTGCCGTTTACGGAAATTGGATATATTATGCAACGCCGAATTACGATAAGGACAGAACGGGAACTGCATCAACGACGAATCTCGACTTTATGAGAACGAGCATTGACGGCACCGTTACTCAACTTATATTTACAGCCAGCTCGCGTTCTTTGCAGTATTGGTTTATGCCTACAAGAATAGTCGTTTACAACGATTCCAAGATTACCGCTATCGATTTTACCGCCTTAAGCAGCAATAAATCGGTTGCTAAGGTAAGCAAAAAGGTCACTACGTCCGTTATCGACAGCAACGTAACGAGCTTGGTGTTTAAGCAGGACGCCGAATGGTCCGCTTCGCAAGGTTCATCGGTCAGCGATTATATTTATTATACTAAATCGGTTACGGGTGCCGAATCGTATAAAAACTATAACGAACTTTATATGGTAAAATACGACGGAAGCGGCAAGAAACTTCTTGTAAGCGATATGTCTTTCGGCGATAAAAATTATACTCTTACTTTAAACGGGGGAGTTGCCGAAGGCGACAGCAGTATGACTCTCGTTTACGTAAAACAGTACGTTGAAGGCTCGTCGACAAAGTATGCGGGACTTTTCATGAATAAAGTCGGTCTTGATTTCAAATTCGACGCGGCGACGGAGAAATGTCTTACGGCAAATATATCGTCGACAAGCGTTACGGTATATCCTATAAGCTATGAAAAGGGCGCAATAGTTGCTTCGGGAGATATGCAATATCTTCTTGACGGAACGAAAAGCGGCGAAGACGTTTTCGCTGAAGATAACAAAGTAGTTGGCAAAGCTTCTATGAAGGTAAACTACGTCGCTAAAAATGCAGACGGCAACTACTACGTTTATTACGGAGCTTCCAGCTCGGTTGCTACTCTTTTCAGAATTAACCTTGAACCGGATAAGGGTACAAGCCCTAACGAAGATATCGTTCTTGAAGAAGGATTCTCGTCGTCGTGGATTACGTTTGATTTCATCACGATCGGAAACCGCACCTGGATATATTATTTCGACTCGAACGATTACAACTACGTTCACGGCTATGAACTTTCTTCATTTGACGGTGAAAAACCTGAAGAGACAGAGTTTATCGGAAAAATGACAAGCAGCGACAAAGAAGCTAAAGAGAAAGCTGAATAAAACGTAAAAAGCAAGGCTTGCCTTGCTTTTTTTGTTGACGCATGGTGTAGATTAAAAAGCAATAGTGCGGATAAAAGGATATAAAGATAATAAAAAGTATATATGTTTGTATGACGAATAGCCGTATAATATTCGCAAATAATTATGTCAATGCGTATTATATCCGCAAAGTATATTGACAAGGCTTATTATATTTGCAAAGAATTGTGTCAAAATATATCATATTAACAAGGAATATTTTTTAAAGAATATAAATTAGGTAAAAACGATTTTAATCAATAAAATCTTAATCAATAATATTTTATTAATGATTATTATATTAATAAAGATAAGTTATATTAATAAAAATGACCTATTAATATAGTATATATATTTGATTAAATATTTGATTAAACATAACTATTCATATTAAATATAGTTATATAGTATCGTGCGACTATAATCTGCGTAATCGTTGAAGATTAAACGTTAAAAATCATCTAAATTAAAACGTTATAATTGGCGTTGCGTTTAATAAGTTGCAAATTAAGCGTAAATTGCAACGGCAACCGATTTAAATTGCAATCTGATTTAAATTTCTATATAAGGCAAACGGCAAAATATTGAGTTCGGTTATACACGGATATAAACGTATACCAAATCGGTTATTTTTTAATCGACAATAAGCAGTAATAAAAAGCAGTAATAAAAAAGTTGCAATAAAATATGAACGGCGTTAAATAAAAATGTCGATGGCGATAAAATATCGATGGCGTTATTTTAACGGCATAGCGGAGAAAAAATGAAAACTATTTTTATAACGGGCGGAAGCCGCGGAATAGGAGAAGCGATAGTAAGACGAGCGATAACAAAATATAACGTTGCGTTTTGCTATAAAAACAACTTTGAGAGAGCAATCGCTCTTGAAAAAGAACTTTTTGCCTTTGGCGGAGTGTATGCCGTAAGATGCGACGTGGCTGACAGAGCGGACGTAGAGAAGGCGATAAGTGCCGTCAAAAAAAGATTCGGCAAAATCGATATTGCGGTTTTAAATGCGGGTATAGCAAGACAAAAGATGTTTTGCGATTTGTCGAATGCCGATTTGGAAGAAATGATGTCCGTCAATTTTACCGGCGGTTTTAACGTTGCACAGGAAGTGCTTAAAGATATGACAAGCAGAAAAAGCGGTAAAATCATTGCCGTTTCGTCAGTATGGGGTGAAGTAGGGGCAAGCTGCGAGGTCGATTATTCGGCGTCAAAGTCGGCTTTGATAGGAATGTGTAAGGCTTTGGCAAAAGAATATGCTCCGAGCGGCATAACCGTCAACGTCGTATCTCCCGGAGTTATAAAAACCGATATGCTTAACGGTTTTTCCGACGACGAACTCGCTTCTCTGACGGAGGAAATTCCGCTTGGCAGGCTCGGCACGGCGGACGACGTCGCCGAAGCGGTAATGTGCTTTGCCGACGGTCTCGACTACGTAACGGGGCAGGTGCTTGCGGTCAACGGCGGTTTTTCGATAAGATAACAAAGAAATACAAAAACGTGGTGTTTGTTTAAGTCTTAGGCGAATTTCAATTTCGAAAGAGGTCTCGAAAGACGTTAAAGAAAACGACGTTTATTTGAAGCGGAAAAAGGCTATAAAGCAAAATAGTTTGATTGATAAAGCAAATGAAGCAAATTAACGCAGCAATTTAAAACTCGGGTTTCCGAGTTTTATTTTAAAATTTTTTAAAAATTAATTCTTAATTTGCATAGCGTAAGCTATAAACAAATTTTTACAATTTGGACTATATTAATTTAAAAATGTTCTCAAAAATTTCTATAATGATATTCGTAAGTTACGAAGCAATTCTTTTGAAATAAAAAAGCATTTGCTGACAATTTCCGGAAATTTTTACGGATGGAGCGATAAGATAAAATTTTTTTTCGGCTGTTTTGTTAATAAGTTAACCGTTTTTTAAACTTGAATATGCAAAAATGAACAATTTAAGGTCGATAAAAAGAAAAATTTTTTTACTTTTGTTAAAAACAAAAAAATATTCAATAAATTTGCGCTAAATTTTTTTTGCTATTGACAATTAAAAAGCAAATAAAGTATAATTATGATACCTAATTTTAGAAACAAAATTTCAGGAGGAAATATGAAGAAGTTTAATTTGAAGACGTTAATGCTTATCGTATTGGCTTTGGTTATGGTCTTTGCTCTTGTCGCTTGTGGCGAAAAAAGTGATCCCGGCTCTACAAAGAAACCAAGCTCTACGACAGAAGTAAAGGCGTCAGATTATTTTAACGCATTGACGGAATCGATTAAATCAATCGGAAGTACGCCAATCAGCAAAACGCAAGATATCTATGCACAAATCGGTGCAGGTGTCAAACTTTCAAACGGAAGTAACGTAAATCTCGATCTCGCTGTAGAAATCGAACTCGTTTACGACCGCACGAACGATAACGCAAACAGTGCAGCTCACCTTGCTATTGTTGATAAGTCAGGCTCGCTCACTAAAGTAACGGAAGGCGGACAAGCTATTCTTGAATTGTACTACTTCCTTAACGACCCTACGTACATTTACATGAACGCATTCGATCAACAAATCAAGTTGGAGTTTGACGCAGACGGAAACAAAAACGCTTCTCTTGCAGGAAACCTTACCGATTTCTTAACAAGCAACTTCGAAACGGGTATGTTTGCAGGTAAGAACCTTGACGGATTTATCACAACGATAGCAGATACGTTCGGTGATGATTTCACTTTGGACGTTTTGGTTGACACGATTGCTCAACAAATTATGGGAATCAGCACTGCCGAACTTATCGGTAAGGTTGCAGAAATGATCGGTCAGGAAGCTTCCGATATCAACGGATTGCTCAATGCAGTATCGGGTATTTTGATTGACAGCGATAAAGACGTTACGAAAACGACCGAAGGAACAAAGACCGTATGGACAGCTAAACTCGGATCTTTGGTAAACGGTCTTATCAGCGGAATGGCAGAAGGCATTCTTGACGACCAGTCGAGCCTTGCTCTTTCGTTCACGCTCGAAGGAAACGCAATCGACGAATTCTCAATAAGCGGCAAAACCGCTATGTTGGGAACTGGTTCTAACGCTTCGAGATACGACCTTGAAATTGCTATCACAGATTTCAAGATTCAAGGCGTTGACGCAGCTGCAAAACCAATCAAAACTGTTGGCGAATATAAGGACGACTACGTTATAGAAGCAACTCTTACGGCAGACCTTGCAAAAGATAAGATCAAACTTACTTTTGAAGATCCGTTCACAACCGTTGCTGAAGACGACGACAAATGCTTTGCCGATATTTGCACAGAATTTCACAAAGACAAAGAAACTCTCGGAATTATCCTTCCAAACGGTACGGAAATCGAAGGCGAACTTATTGTAAACCTTACGGGCAAAGTATCTCTTGCAAATACGCTTGGTTTCTCTAAGGCATATTTCGAAATTCAATATAAATCAAAAGACGGCGCTACAATGGATACCGTTGTTGAAATGATTTATCAGGAAATCGAAGTTGCAGGCAAGAAACAAGGACAAGTTCAGATTGCAATCACGGATACCGACAACAAATACATCGGATTTATCAGAGACAACATCTTTGTTGCTATGATAAACGCTTTGTACAATGCAGAAGATAAATCTGAATACGGCTACTACGAAGATCAAATCAATGCAATGTTCGACGCAATTCAGAACAAGAAGTATGCATTTACCCTTTCTAACATCCAACTTCAAGACCTCTTCCAGAACATATTCTTCGGTGAAAAGGAAGTAGGAAAAGCTGCAACGACAACAGAGATGAACACCCTTAACATGGTTGATGTCGAAATGAAAGCTGTTTTGAACAACTATGTACAAGTCGGTGCAGACGCATACAAGCTTATTAAAGAAGCTAGCGAAAGCGGTGTAGAAATCGACACGGCAACTTATGCAATCAATGCTAAATCTCCATATGCAGGACAAAAAGTTGTCTTCTATACTGACGACAAAGACAATGATTTAGTATATTCTTATGCAAACCTCTTCAAGACATTTGCAAACGGAAAAGTTGAATCATATTATCCAATAAACTTCAATATCGCAAACATTTTGAATATTGCTCTTGACAATATGACGATTGCAAACAACAATCTTACGATTGCTACTGCCGGCGGTATCTTCGAAACCTTGTTCGGATATTCAGAACCAAGATCGGTAAAGAATAACGACTCATCGTTATATCGTGGCGGTGATAGGTACGGCTACATCTACATGGGTATCCTTGAAACAGGAGCTCCCACGAATACGTACGGTGAGATCACAAGATATGATTCTATCTCAACGGCTGAAGAACTTTACGCAGCAGTTTACAAGGGAAGCGCTTCTGCAATCAAACGTATGACTGAAGCAGGACTTCTTCAGGCAATCAAAATTGTTGAAGCAACAGACGGCAAGTATGCATATTTAAACGGCGAACTTGTTGTTTGGGAAAGCGGTGAAAAATATGACACTAACGTCAGATATAACCTTGAAAAAGGTTTCGAGACTGTCGGAGACGGTTGGTGCTATCAGAACGGTTACACGATGAACAAAGAAGAAGCAGTCGTAATGTGGAAAGTTTCTGCAGGTGTTGAGATTACGGAAAGCGAATGGAACAGCATCGGCGTAATGACCATTCCAACCGCAGAAACAATTTCAGGCCTTTACGATGAAGGTATCGTTAAGACGCTCAAAGATATGTTCGCAGGATCTAACCTTATTGAGAACTTCGATACTTTGAACGGAAACGAAATCTTTGACGATCTCCTTGCATTTGACGTCAAAGCAAATATCGTAACCGACGCAACTCACATCGCAGTTTCTGCTGAAATCGATGGCGTTGCAAAAGTTTCGTTCAACATCACAATCAGCACGGCAACTGCAAACGTAAAAGCTTTGGATAGTGCAATCGCAGCATTTAAAGCTAAATATGAAACAGCTAAGGCAATAAAGGGCGAATTCGTATTCGATATGTCTATCTGGATGCCTACGGTTTAATTAATAATTAAACTATAAAGATATATAAAAGGACGACCTTTTGGTCGCCCTTTTATTATTTTTAAATAATATTTTATTAAGTAATATTGTTTAGTAATATATACTATTAAGCGACACTATTAAGCAATACAATTAAATGATTCTATTAAGTGATATTATTAAGCGATGCTATTAAGTAATATTATTTAGTGTTATTTTTAAATATATTATTTAGTAATGTTATTTTAAATTTAATCTATTGTTTTTAAAGTAGTCTATAAGTATTTATTTTTATTATTGTATATAATAATTTATCATTTATAAATTTAAAAATAATTTTGGATAATAAAAGCGGCTAAGGAAATATAAAGACGACTTTCAGGCTGAAAGTTAAAACCGTGACGGGGTTTTCGTTAGCGTATATGATTTATTATTTTCTATTATGGCTATACTTTTTCTAAGTGTTATATTTCACTTGAAATTTTTCCGATTATCAACTATAATTTTTATAACTAAATTCAGCGGAGGGTTTATGTCTAAACTTTTAACAGATGAAAAACGTATTACCGATTTCTTTGCGTGCGACGTCTTTGACGATAAAGCAATGAAAGAATATATGTCGGCAGAAGACTATGCTGCGTTTAAAGAGGTTACTCAAAACGGCTGCGAACTCAACAGACAACTTGCCGATAAAGTTGCCGACGCAATGAAAGAGTGGGCTATGGCAAAAGGGGCTACTCATTATACGCATTGGTTTCAACCGTTGACAGACGCTACCGCAGAAAAACACGACGCTTTTATTTCGATTGATAAGGGCGGCGAAGTTATACTTGAGTTTACAGGAAAAAACCTCATGCGAGGAGAGGCAGACGCTTCTTCTTTCCCTTCGGGCGGAATAAGAGCGACGTTCGAAGCAAGAGGCTATACAATCTGGGACGTTATGAGCCCTGCCTTCATAAAAAAATCGAAAGGCGGTGCCGGCGTGCTTTGTATTCCGACGGCATTTTGCTCGTTCGGCGGCGAGGCTCTCGACAAAAAAACGCCGTTGTTGCGTTCCATGGCATTTTTAGAAAGAGAAGCAAAAAGATTTTTAGCGTTAATCGGAAAACCTGCTAACAGAGTTTATCCGAACGTCGGCGGCGAGCAGGAATATTTCCTTATATCGAAAGAAGATTATTTAAAACGTGAAGATTTAAAACTTACCGGACGTACGCTTTTTGGCGCAGCTCCGCCTAAGGGACAGGAAAAGAACGATCAGTATTATGCCAAAATCAAAGAAAACGTACTCGATTATATGGCAGACCTCAACGAAGCGTTGTGGAAACTCGGAATTACGGCAAAGACTCAGCACAACGAAGTCGCCCCGTCTCAGCACGAGCTTGCACCTATTTTCGCTACCGCAAACATTGCTACCGACCAGAATCAGATTATTATGGAAACGATGAAAAAAGTCGCCGATTCTCACGGACTTAAATGTTTGCTTCACGAAAAACCGTTTGCAGGCGTGAACGGAAGCGGCAAACATAACAATTGGTCGCTTTGCACCGATGACGGCAGAAATCTTTTAAGCATGGGTAAGGACGAAGATTCGCACAGGACTTTCTTTTTGTTTTTCCTTGCGGTTATCGCAGGCGTCGATGAATATCAGGATTTATTAAGAATGAGTTGTGCCTCGGCAGGAAACGACAGACGTATCGGCGGTCACGAAGCTCCGCCGGCTATCATTTCCGTTTACGTCGGCGATAAGATAGAAGCAATGCTCAAAGATATCGAGCATAACGTCGGAGAAGTCGATAACATTAAAGAATATCTTGAAATGGGCGTATCTACAATGCCTAAGCTTAAAAAGGACGACAGCGATCGCAATCGTACTTCGCCGTTTGCCTTTACGGGCAACAAGTTTGAATTCCGTATGGTCGGTTCGCAACAGACTCTTTCAACGCCAAACGTAATATTAAATACGATTACGGCATATACGCTCAGCCGTTTTTCGGATATTATCGAATCTCATAAGGGTGAGGACCTTAATAAAGTTCTGACTAAACTTATTTACGATGAATACGTAGCTCATAAACGCATAATCTTCAACGGTAACAATTATTCCGAAGAATGGACGAAGGAAGCCGAAAAGCGAGGACTTTATAATTTAACTAACGCAGTAGACGCATTCGAAGCGTTAAACAGAAAAGAAGTCAGAGAACTTTTCGTTTCTAACGGAATATTCAGTGAAATCGAAATCGACGCAAGATACCGTATATATCTTACCGATTATTCGCAAACGATTAATATCGAAGCGCAGACAGCTTTATCGATTGCCAAGACGAGAATTTTGCCAAGCGTTATGAAATATCAGGGCGAAATAGCCGTGCAATACGAAAGCCTGTCAAAATGCGGTTTGGGAAAAACTCATCTGGAAAAAGCGGAAATTCTCGACAAATACATTTCCGATTTTAATAAGGCAATCGGTGACCTCGAAACGGCGACGGAAAAGGCTCGCAAAACAACGGATTTGAAACAGCGAGCTGTAGTTTGTCGTGACGAAGTTAATCCAAAACTTGACAATTTGAGAAAAATTGCCGACGATATGCAGTTAATTTGCGATAAAGCCGTTTGGCCGTATCCGAATTATCAAGACATTTTGTTCAGGGACTAATTATGAAAGAAAAGAAAGAAAAAAAAGAAAAGAAGAGCAGATTCGGCTTTTTCAGTCGCAAAAAAAACGACGCCGTCGAATTGACGGAAAAAGAGAGCGTTGAAGAAATGCCAGAAGAAGTTCAGGAAGAAGAAGTCAAAACGGAAGAAAAAATTAAAGAGTTTTTCGTAGAGCCGGAACTCGAAGCCGTTGACTATTATGAGTTTATCGAAACGGAAACAAAAAAGATGGAAAATCATAAAGCGCGCGTCGCAGGAAGCTGGGGCGAAAAACGCGCTGCAAGAATGATACGAGACGATAGCATAAAACTTCTCGGCATACCTTCGAGGTTGGAACCGTTTTACAGCCGCAGTTTTAAAGGCAGACCGTGTTTTTTGTTGCTCGGTATCGTTTATGCCGTCTGTTTTATACTTTTTCTCACGTCGTTTGCCGGCGGAATTTACGGCTACGTGTCGGCAGCCGTATCGCTTGTGGGAATGATTGTTTCGACGGCGTTTTTGGTTTCTTTGTATATAGGATATCCTTTTGCGCAAAAACTGCTTAAAAAGACGACTTCGTATAACGTCGTGTCTACCGTAAAGGCGAAGGGCGAAGCAAAAAAGAATATTATCATTTCTGCAAATTACGATTCAAAATACGGAAACAATTTTAAAATCAGCGATAAAGTTCGTTTCTGGCTTATCGAAGTTTCTCTTATCACAATTGCCGTGTTTGCATTGCTTGTTATAGTAAGACTTATTGTAGGCGTTGAAACGGTTGCGGCAAAAGCGAGTCTTATCGTGATTTCCGCCATTTTCGCTATTCCGTCTATTTTGATATTAATTCTGACTTTTTCGTTGTCTAAGAATAAAGTTGAAGAAAACAACGGTCTGTCTACTTCTGTGGCATTAGCCGCCGTCAGATATCTGATTGACGAGGATATGATTAAAAAAGATACTGCCGTGACGTTCGTTGCGTTCGGCGGTGAGAATGCAGGTCACGACGGAGCTAACGCCTTTGTCGAGCAGCATAAAGACACGCCTATGTTTGAAAACGCCGTCTTTATCAATATGGAAGATATAATTGAAAGAAAATATTTTGTCGCAACGACGGACGGAGTGCACAAACACGATTTTGACCGGTCGCTTGTCGATTTGGCAAAAGACGTAGCCGATGAGCTTGAAATCGAAATTAACGAAGAAGGCAAAAATTTCGGAGCGCTCAGCGGCTATGCGGCGACAGCGTTTGAAAAAGCGGGCGTTCCAAGCGTAACGCTGGTAGCCCGAGACAAAAATCCGTTAAGAGAAATTACCGTTGAAGACAGCGATATTTCCGACGTAACGCAAAATTGTTTTAAACTTTTGGTTGAAATAACCAAAAAGATATTGGAGGACAAAATTGAAAAAGGCTGATAAGAACGCCGTTAAAGACGAAAAGGAAAAAGTCTCGGTAGACGCTCTCGCGACTGACGAAAAATTGCAAGAATCTGAAAAAACTACCGATAAAGAAAAAACGGATAACGTTTCAGAAATCGAAAATGCGGAAAACGCAGTCGACGGTGAAAGTAAGGTTTCGCTTATGGCAGATGAGAAAGCAAGTGATATTAGCTTAACGGCTGAAAAGCCTGCCGAAAAGACTAAAAAGGAAAAAGTCAAAGAGATTGTAAAGAAATATTGCAAAAGATATTTCATAGACGCCTTTACGGGAATGTCTCAAGGACTTTTCGTTACGTTGATTGCCGGTACGATTTTAGCGCAGATTGCTTCATGGTTCGGAGACAATACGTTTGCAAAAACTCTCGGTTATATTGCAAGCATAGCAAAAATGCTGATGGGCGCAGGTATCGGAGTCGGAATTGCACATAAGTTGGGCGCAAAACCGTTGGTTATGTTTACCGCTGCGGTTTCGGGACTTTTAGGCGCATGGGCAATGCCGCTTATGAATTATCTTGTCGGCAGTTCGGCGACGTTTGCAGTCACGTTCGGTGCGCCGGGAAATCCGATAGGCAGTTACGTCTTGACGTTATTTACAATAGAAAGCGCAGGCTTGTATGCGGGCAAAACGAAGCTTGACATAATTTTAGTGCCGCTCGGAATGATGCTTTTAGGTTTTGTCGGAATATTTGTTGCATGGCCGTTTATCAAACTTATAGATTTGTTTGCTCAATTAATCGTTATATTGATTAAAGCTGGCGAAGCGGTAAAAATTATTGTAGGAATTATTGTCGCCGTCGTTATGGGAATACTTCTCACCATGCCGACGTCGTCTGCTGCTATATGGGTTGCGATTGCAGGCAGCAGCGTTGCTACCGCAAACCCTGACGTATTTGCGATAGCGGGCGGTGCGGCGGTTGCAGGTTGTGCCGCACATATGGTAGGTTTTGCCGTGACGTCGTTCAGAGAAAACGGAATAAGCGGACTTATCTCACAAGGTATAGGCACAAGCATGTTGCAAATTCCTAATATTATGCGCAAACCGATTGTCATGGTTCCGCAGATAGTATCGAGTGCAATTTCAGGATTAATTGCCGTCGTTATGGGATTAAGATGTAATGCCGCAGGCGGAGGAATGGGAACGTCAGGTCTTGTAGGAATTTTCGGAGCGATAGAAGCTTCGCAAGGTATAATTCCGGGATGGCAAATCGCGCTTGCAATCATTCTTTGTATGTTTGTTATTCCTATCGGCATAGGACTTTTACTTAGCGAAATATTCAGAAAAAAAGGACTTATAAAGCCGGGAGATATGGCGCTCGATAAGTAATAAACGCTTAAGAGTAGAATTTTCAGCGATATTTTCTGTTGATAAGCTACCGTGTTGTGCAATAAGCTATCGTCAATTTTTAATTTAAACTTGTATTATAAAAAGCTTGAAAGATATTTCTTTCAAGCTTTTTTAATAAAACGTTTTCTGCTATATCAAATTATATAAGACAAAACTTTATAAACATATATCATATATGGATATATCAAATAAAGTTATACCAAACAAGTTTATCATACAGATATATACCAAATAGAGTTATACCATTTAAGTTATATCAAATAGATATATATCAAATAATGTTATACCAAACAAGTTATATCAAATAGATATATATCAAATAAAGCTATACCAAATAAGCTATATCATATAGAGACATAACGTATAGCGTATATCATAAAGAGATATAAAATCTTTAAATTATAATCAAAAGATTATGCTTTAAAGTCAGATTTGAATTTGCAAAACCTTACGTTACTTTATTTTCTGTTAATATCTTTAATACGGCTGAGAGCGTCTTTAAAAGTTAACCCTAACAGTTTGAAATCGGCTATTATTTTTTCCTGTTGGTCCTTCGGCAAACCGTTAACGTAAGTTTCAAAATGGAATTTTCCGAATTGGAACAACTCTTTTAAAGACATAGAGTTCAATTTTTCAAGGCTCACTTGTTTTCCGTTTAAAGCGGCGATATCTTGCAGAATCAAAAAGGCATTGAGTTTGTTTGAACTGATTTGAAGTTTCTTTGTCAAAAGCTCTCTTTTCTCTGTCGATAAGCTCGTTACGGGACAGTTGCGGTTGAAATCCGATTCATAAAACTTTATTAAAGCCGGCGTAACTAAGTCGTAAATTTCACCGTCCGCTTTTGCGACTTTGACGTTTGTTGCCGATATTGCCGCAATGCTGCAAAGTATAAGCAAGATAACGATTGATACGTTTAAAAAATTTTTTGTTTGAGTCATGATTTTAGTTTTTTGGATTGAATGAAAAATATTCAAAAAATAACGTTTTATATTGCTTTTTAGGAAAAATTTTGATATAATACATCAAGTTATGAGAAAGTAACTCATTTTTTTTATACTCTTATGTCGCAAAACTATACCTTAGACGGCACAAAACGATAAAAATTTTCCTTGACGAGCGTGTAAATTTGGGGTATAGTTAGTGGCACAATCAGGAGGCGGATATGAGGAAAAAAATCTTTGATAAGGTTTTATCTGTAGCAAGTATGATAATCGGGGTTATCTTTATTATCGTTTTACTTGTAACAATCTTTAACGGTTTCGAACCGGAAGTGTTTAACAACGACTTGGTAAAAGGTTTGTTTGTGGCTCTTGGCGTGGTTTACCTTGCAATGTCGGTAGGGGCGTTGATTTATACGTTCAGCGATAACGACGCAGTAAGAGAAATCGTAATCAACAGCAATAAAGTAAGCAGCACTAAGTTGAGTGCCGCTGTCATCAAAAAGATGGTAAGAAAAAACGTTAAGACGGTTGAAGGCGTAAAATGCCAGAAAATCAGTCTTATACTTACCGAGTACGGCGTAAAACTTAAATTAGGAATCAAGATTTCCAGCGGTAACGTTCAGGAGAAGAGCGTTTATTTGAAATGCCTTATAGAGGAGGCTTTCTACAATGCTCTCGGATATAAATTCTATGCAATAGATTTCAAAATCAGTTCGATGAAAATCGAAGGCGTACAGGCCGACGACGAATTAAAGAACAAAGCAAAGAAAGAGTACGAAGAGCTTTCGACAAAACCGACCGAAGAGCCGAAAGAAGTCGAAGAAACCGAACAAACCGTGCAGAGTGAAGAATAAAATAATCCGTAAGGAGATAAAAAATGAAAGAAGTTTACGTTACAAAGTCGGGGCTTGAAGAATTAAAAACCAGACTTGAGGACCTTAAAAGTAATAAAAGATTGGAAGTGGCCGCAAAGATAAAATTTGCCAGAGAACTCGGAGATTTGTCCGAAAACGCCGAATATGCGGCGGCAAAGGAAGAACAAGGTTTTTTGGAACAGGAAATAAGAGAACTTGAAGAAAAAGTTCTGCATGCAGTTATTATTGAAGAATCCAAAGATAAAAATGCCGTTGCTATCGGAAGTACCGTTAAAGTGCTTGACGTTGAATTCGGTGACGAAGAAGAATATACAATCGTAGGAACGACCGAAGCAGATATCGCAAGCGGCAAGATTAGCAACGAATCTCCTCTTGCCGTTGCTCTTTTAGGAAAGAAAAAAGGCGACAAAGCCGAGGTTACCACGCCTAACGGCAGCGTAGTCGAATACGAAATAAAAGAAATTAAATAACGGAGTTTTATGGGCGAACAAAAGGAAATGACGGAAGCTCAGGAATTCGAGCTCGCAAAGGTCAGAAGAAATAAATTAAGCGAACTTGTTGCAAACGGCAAAGACCCGTTTGAAATTGTGCGTTACGACAGAACGAACGTGACCACGGATATTATCGGCAACGCAACCGCTTTTGAAGGAAAGCAGGTGAAACTTGCAGGCAGACTTATGGCTAAACGCATAATGGGCAAGGCAAGTTTCGGCCATATTATGGACGGATTCGGTAAGATTCAGGGATATTTTTCAAGAGACGCACAAGGCGAAGAAAACTATGCCGAATTTAAAAAATACGACATCGGCGATATAATCGGTATGGAAGGCGAGGTGTTCGTTACGCATACCGGTGAAACTTCGGTAAAAGTTACGAAAAGCATTTTGCTTTCAAAATCTTTATTGCCGTTGCCTGAAAAATATCACGGACTTAAAGACAACGATTTGCGTTATAGAAAGCGTTACGTCGATTTGATTGCAAATCCCGAGGTAAAAGAGACGTTTATAAAAAGGTCTAAGATTGTGTCGGCGGTCAGGGAAGTGCTTGACGGCGAAGGATATCTTGAAGTTGAAACGCCTATACTTAATACTCTTCCGGGCGGTGCAAACGCAAGACCTTTCGTCACGCATCATAATACGCTTGACCTTGATATGTATATGCGTATAGCGCCTGAACTTTATTTGAAAATGCTTGTAGTAGGCGGTTTTGAGAAAGTTTACGAGATGGGCAGACTTTTCCGTAACGAGGGTATGGACACAAAACACAACCCGGAATTTACTACCGTAGAGCTTTATTCGGCATATCAGGATTATCACGATATGATGGATATTTGCGAAAAGATTTTCATTCATTGTGCAATGAAAGTTTGCGGAACTACCGAAATAAGTTATCAGGGTACGCCGCTTTCGCTCAAAGCGCCTTGGAAGAGAATGACGATGTGCGAAGCTGTAAAAGAATTTACTGGGCTTGACTTCGAAAACGAAGAACTGTCGGAAATTATAAAGAAAGCTAAAACGATGGGCATCGAACTTGATAACGATATTTCATGGGGTAAAGCGTTGGCGGAAGTCTTTGACCAGAAAGTGGAAGAAAAGCTTATTCAACCTACGTTTATATATGATTATCCTGTCGAAATTTCTCCGCTTGCCAAAAAGAAGCCTACGGATAAACGTTTAACCGAAAGATTTGAAGTGTTTATGACCGCAAGAGAGATGGGCAACGCTTTCAGCGAGCTTAACGACCCTATAGACCAGAAAGAAAGATTTGAAAGACAGATGGCGCAAAGAGAAAAGGGCGACGACGAAGCGCAGGTTATGAACGACGATTTCGTCAATGCGCTTGAATACGGACTTCCTCCTACGGGCGGATTGGGTATCGGCATTGACAGACTTGTTATGCTTTTGACGGATAGCGCTTCGATTCGCGACGTATTGTTATTTCCGACGATGAAACCGCTTGATAAGTAAGCGGCGCAGAAAGGGCGACTCTCAGTCGTTATGGCAATGTGAACTCACTTAAAAAAATTTAGTGTTGAAATAAATAAGCAGGCTTTATGCCTGCTTATTTTTGTTTAAAGTTTTACCGTGCCGTTTAGCCATGCGTCGATAGATTTTTCCGCTTGTTTTGAATATTTGTTTATTGATTTTTTCAAACAGGATATATCGGAAATTTTATAAGCGTTTTCTTTGTAATAATGCTGCATGGCCTTATTGAATTTTTTCTCTCCAATAATTTCATAAAGACAATTTATCGTCAACGCGCCTTTATCGTATGCGGTGATAACGTATTCGCTTTGAGACGAAAACTTGTCGAGAGATTTAGTCATAACGCCGTCGAACGGAACGCCTTTACTTGTAAGATATTCGTTAAAAGTCTGGTAGTTTGTTTTGTGCGATTGAATAAGCGTAGCAAACGTTTCGTCGTCACCTTGCAAACGATAAAAATACGCGGTTGAAAATTCAGTCATTCCTTCGTCAAGATACGCGTTTTCATATTGGTCGGAGCCCACTACGCCGTACCACCATTGGTGCGCCGTCTCGTGTATTACGGTTAGTTCTCTGTCTTTTGCGGACATTTTATCGGTTATTAAAATAAGCGAGGTATATTCCATGCCTCTGTGGACGAACGGCGTTTCGCAAACGGTAAAAGTCGAATACGGATATTTGCCGAACGTTTTTGAAAACGTCGAGATAGCATCCGACGCTATATTTAACGTTTTATCGGGCGTTTCGTCGGACAGATATTGATATATTACGGAGACACCGTCTTTTTCGGAAGAAAGAGTTTTAAACTCTTTTGAAAAAACGATACCGAAATCGCGCGTTTTTTCTGCAATAATTTCATAAGTGGTTTTTCCGTTTTCATCGCTGCTTATATCGGTTATTCTGCCCGAAGAAGCGATTTTAGTATCCTCATCAGGCATCGTCGCGTTGACGTAAAAGTCGGAAATTTCCGAGCAGAAAGGGTCGCCGTATGCCGAATAATCGTGCGTTATAAATTCGCCGTCTTTTAAAGGACAAATCTGCGGATAGAAATTGCAGAGGTTCACGCTAAGCGGAGTTTTGCCAAGTCTTCCCGTGCAATCGGGAATGGTTATGTCAAATTCAAGAGATACGTTTATGCTTTTTCCGCTTTCGAGCGGCGGAATCTTAAAGGTGAGAAGCGTGTTGTCAACGGAAAAATCTATATCCGTTTTATCCGCTTTTACGCTTGTCACGGTTATTCCGCCATAGCTCAGCCCGTTATAATAAGCGGCGCCCGTAACTTCTTTAGTGAACGCATGATTTCCTTCTGCATACGCGTTTGCGTGAAGAGCCATAACTATTTCGGAAATAACCGAATTGCCGTTGTTGAAATAGCATATGTTTTCCGTTGCGGAAATTTTATTTACGCCGTCGTAAGATAGGTTTATTTCGTAGATGGGCGAAACGGAGACTTTTTCGGCGTCGGAATTGCATGCCGTAAGAGCGGCAAGCGACAGACAAAATAAGACGCACAATAACAATAAACGTAAATTTCTATTTTTCATTTTTCACCTTAAAATTTTAACTGACAGAACAGGTAGTCAGCTCAATCAACTTTCCGTAGCGTCTTGCTTTTTCTACGACTTCCGGCGTTACGGTTGAGTTTGCCGCTATTATCAATTCGCCGCTGAAAGAAAAGATATTGGTTTTGACGATACGCCCGAGCAAGAAATGATAATCGGTTATAATTCGCAAAGGATTGTTTTCCGCTTCGTTGTCGTATGCAGAATAAGAATTATTGTCGTTATACGAGTCGGTTGGTTTTAAATCGTCGGATTTATCGGCTAAATTAGTTTCTTTAACAGAAGCAAGCGGTTTTTCGTCCATAATAAAAACCTGTCTGTTATCAACCGTTTTTATTTTTTTCGGCGTTGATTTTGCGATTTTAACTTCCGTTGCGCCTTGGACTATAATATAGTTTTTTCCTGCTCTTAAAATATTTTTTGCGTCAATGGGGCTGTTAAATATTAAAGTTTTTAAGGAATCGCCGTCGAACTCTAAGTCGGTCAGACGGCCTATACGCTTGCCGTCGGTTGTGATTCCGAAAGTAGGGAAAATCGCAAAGCAATTTTTTTTGACGCTTTCGCTTACCGTTGTGAGACATAAGTCGTTTTTAAAAACTATGCAGTCGGTTGCGGCGATAATTTTATCCGCCTTGATAAAATTAAGAGGGGCCGCATCGTCCAAAATAAGATATTTAAGTTTAAGCGTTTTTTTATCGATCAGTAAACCTGTGATTATGCCAAGCGACCTTGCTTCAAAAAGGCTTATCGCTTCTTTATCAATAAAATTCATATACTCCTCCCGTAAATTCTATTTAAAACTTAATAAGGATATGATAAATTTGCATTCAAATTTGAAATGCGAAATTTATCTCAGACGAATATGCCGTTTGAAACGAAGACAAAATCAAAAACCGTTGTTTAACGGAAATAATGAAACGGCGGAATAAAAACAGTTTAAATTTATGATTATAACGAGTAGCAAATTTTGTACGAGTAGCGAATTTCGTGGATAAGTATGATTTAAACGGCGCTTGATAAAAAGAGAAAAGACAGAGCAAAATCAAATTAAAATAAATTACAAATGCGGAAGGGCTGAAATTTCGTAATTTTTAGAATATTAACCGAAAAATGCGAATATATTATAGCAGTTGTGCACAGTTATGCACAATAATGTGGATAAGTCGGTGTATAACTTTGCATATTCATACAAATATACAAAAATCGACATAGGGAGAACGGTTTGGTTGTAATAAAATTAAAAAAAGTAATATATGTATTGCTTATAATAGCTGTTTTTGTATTTCTTGTCGTAGGCGTACCTGCAATAGTTACGGCGGCTTCACCTGCTCCCGAATTCGTCGTTGTGCTTGACGCAGGGCACGGTGGCATCGACGGCGGAGTAGTAGGAGTAAACAGCGGTATATGCGAGCGTGAAATAAATATGATAATAACTTATAAGGTTAAAGCGTTGCTGGAAAAGAGAGGCGTAAGCGTTGCTTTGACCCGTGACAGCGGACTTGGGGCGGAGCCGACAATAACGAAGAAACAGGAAGACATGCGTCAGAGAAAGGAAAAAATTCTGAAAGCCGCGCCAAATCTTGTAGTCAGCATTCACCAGAATAGATACAGTTCTCCGAACAGACGAGGCGCTCAAGCGTTTTTTTGGGGAGACAAAACTCTGGCAGATACTTTGCAATTTGAGTTGAACGAAAAAATAAACGTGCCTAATCAGGGGAGAGAATATTCGGCGTTGAAAGGCGACTATTATATTTTGCAGTGTACGGATTATCCTTCGGCGCTTGTCGAATGCGGTTTTTTATCCAGTCCGCTCGACGAAGCACTTCTTATAACAGACGAGTATCAAAATAAAATGGCAGATTGTATATGCGCGGGAATTATGAATTTTCTTATGGCATAAGGGAATAGACCAAGGCATAAACGGCGCATTTAAGTTGAGAAATTAATACGCGAAAAAGCAGAATGTATTTTTGAATTAAAATTGCGGTTTGCCTACGTCTTTGTTTATACGGATAATAATCTGCAGACAAAAAGAAGAAACGCATACAAGAAGTTTTAATTTTAAAATTTTTATTGCCTAACACTCAACGAAACAATAGAAGAAAAAAAGAAAGAGCATAATTTCATGCTCTTTCTTTTTTATGTTTGATAATTTATTGAAAACAGACGTTATTTAAATTGGCTATTATTCGCCGAACAAAAGTCGAACGAGTTTGCCGAAACGGCGAAATATCTAAACTACGCCGTTAATACAGCATACGCAATTTAAACTAAAACGTAAATACTTATAAACGTAAATACTTATATTAGTTTTGCATTAGTTTTGCAAGCTTCAATATCCGTCCGTTTACGTATTGACAAGCAATGCAGCCGCTTAGTATTCTTCGCTTTCTGAAGCGGCGTCGAATTCTTCTTCGCTCATATAAGAATCGAGATCGTCAGGGAAGGTCGGCACTTTGGTTGTCGATACGATTTCGAAATTCATTTTTACAGGGAAAGTACCTTTAAGATAAGCCGACGCTTCTTCCGATAACGAGTTAATATATTCTTCCGTAAACTTAAAGGAATAGTCGACGTTTATCTTCATAGCCGTTATCGTATTTGCGTTGTTTACGGAAACGAAAATACTGAAATCATTGAAAGAATCGACAATGCAATATTCCGAACTGAGTTCTATGAAGGACTCGTTGAAAGTAAACTTATATTGAACGCCGTCTTTTGTTTGGGCGGTCGATACGGTTATTCCGTCAAGATTTTCTAAAGACGTAACTGTTTCAAGATAGCTGTCGAACATCTGGGCGGAATAAGGACTGTTTTCGCTTTCGGAAAAAGACGAATAAAATTTTGCAGTCTGTCCCATTGCCGAAACGTTGTTATACATTTTTCCGTCTTTTATATAAACGTTTCCCTTTGATACGATGCCTAAAGTTTTTGCTTCTACGTATCCGGATAAAACCGTTTTATTTTCCGAATCGATACCTATAGTAGCGTCGAGCAATGAGGTGGCAGAAAACCCGGAACTTGAAGTGGTCATCGTTCCGAATACGTTGTAGTAACAGCCGTCAGGGATAACCGAAGATACGGACAAACTTTTTATGGAATTCAATGCCGTGTTTGCCTGATTTGAATCTAAGGCTACGTAGGAATTGTTAAATTGACTTGCAGGAAGTTTATATCCGTCGTCTTCTTTGTCCTTGTTGCAAGCGGTGAAAACAGACGTAAAACAGAGAACAAGGGCAATGATCAAAATAATTTTTGAAATGCGTTTCATATTTTCTCCTTTGATTTCCGATAAATTAAATTTGTTTAAACTTGCTTTTTTAAGGGCGGCGCGCTTTTGCCGTTAAGCGCAGATAATTTCGCTTTTATTTTTGGCAAGAGCTGCCGCGACAAAACTTTAGTAAACCGCTTTTTTGGAAATCGTGATTTGGCGGTTTCGTTTTTATCTTAAAATAATTGTACTTTAAAAGCACAGTTTGTCAATGGCTTTTTTATAAATTTCGTAAGACAAGCGTAACTGTTTTAAAGGGATATATTCATCGGGGCAGTGAATGTCAAGACCGCTGTCGGGGAAAACGGGGCCGAACGCTACGCCGAGCGGCAAGGCTCTTGAATACGTTCCGCCGCCGATAGAAATAGGTTTACTGTCCGAACCTGTACATTCGTTGTACACGCTAAGTAAGGTAGTGACAAGCGGATTGTCCTTTTCGACGTAAAGAGGTAGGTGATAATGAGTTCTCGTTATTTCGCCGTCGGGGAAAGCTTTTTTGAGTTGGGACAGAATGAAGTCTTCGTCAAAGGTTACCGGATAGCGTATATCGAGAATGAAATTGAGTTTGTCGTCGCAATATGCCATTCCTACGTTCTGAGTCAATCGTCCGCTTACTTCGTCGCTTATATCGAGTTCCAATCCGCTTCCGTAATAATCGGACAGCTTTTCGTAAATATTTTTAATTTCGAAGTTATCTTCGCCAAGCATGGCAAGCATTTTAATTATTGCATTTTCACCGTTATACGGATTTGCGGCATGCGCCGCAACGCCCTTTGCGGTATAGTCTTTTCCGTTTAACGAAGCTTCGCACTTGTTAGGAACGATATTCGCTCTCTCTCCGCTTTTTATAGAGAAACCTTTTATAAGCGGCAAAGATACCTTATAATTTACGATGCCTTTTTCACAATTTATCACAGGGAAATCGGCGTCGGGAGAAAATCCGATTTTCGGCAATTTGTCGACTTCATTGAAATGGTCGATACATTTCCAGCCGCTTTCTTCGTTTAAACCGAAAATGATTTTTATCTTCTTTTTCGGTTGTTTCGTCTTTAAAAGTTCGCCGCATGCAAGAAGGCAACAGAGCATAGGGAGTTTGTCGTCCAGCGCGCCTCTGCCGTAAATTTTGTCGTCGCAAAGTTCTCCTAAAGGATTGTGCGTCCAGCCTTCGCCGATAGGGACGGTATCCAGATGCCCTAAAATTGCGAACTCTTCGCCTTCGCCGCATTCGGCATAGCCTATATAATTGTCATGGTTTACCGTTTTAAATCCAAGGTCTTTTGCAAGATTTAAAACGTATTTTAAAGCGTCCGCCGTTCCCTGCCCGAAAGGCGCGGTCGGGGTAGCTTCAGATTGAACGGAATCGATTGCAAGAAGTTCAAGAGAATATTTAATTAAATTGTCCATAATTACTCCCGAAATAAGATTAGGCACCCCAAAATAAAATGCAATTAAAAATTGCAGTTTTAGAATACTTATGTTATTATATTATTAACTGAAAAAAAATGCAACATACTCAGGTGAAAGGCAATGTCGGAACACGAAGGACATAGGGAAAGATTTAAACAGAGAGTTTTAAAAGAAGGACTTGAAAATTTTCAGAATCACGAGATTTTAGAGTTCTTGCTTTATCCTTTTATTCCCAGAAAAGATACCAATCCCATTGCTCACAAATTGATTGACAGATTCGGAAGTTTTCACAACGTGCTTAACGCCGAAGTCGAGGATCTTGAAAAGGTAGACGGCGTTACGCATTCTGCCGCATTGTATCTGAATGCGTTGCCGCAGGTATTTCGCAAATACCAACAGGACTTTGAAAGCAAAAAGCCGTCGTTTGCAACGCACGGCGACGCAATAAATTTTTTGAAAAACTATTTCGATTGCAGGACGAAAGAAGCCGTTTACGCTTTGTCTTTGGATAAACGGTTTAAACTTATCGGAGTGTTTGCTTTGGGCGAAGGGTATGGCGATTCCGTTTCGCTCACCGCACGAGAAGTAGCCGACGTTGCAATGCGTACCAACGCTTCTGCGATTATAATTGCTCACAATCACCCTAGCGGTTCGGCGTTTCAGTCGCAAGCGGATTACAGAATGACGAATATAATTGCTTGCAATCTGTCGTTTATGGGAATTACTCTTTGCGACCATATCATATTTGCAGGGCAGAATTATTACAGCTTTGCACAGCACGATTTATTCCGTTATATCGACGGCACAATCGATAAGTTTATAAAGGACGGAGCAAAGTTTTATGAAATTCCCGACTTGCTTAACGAAGAAGCGGTTGACGTCAATATATTCAGTTCGAGCGTTATATCCGACGAAAACTTTTTGTCTGATAAATTGACGGCTGTCGATTTCGGGAAAAAGTGAAACAAAAACGCCGTACAAAACTTTTGCGGCAGTTGAACGGATAAACCGTTTAATATGATTGCAAACGAAAAAAGACAAGATCGTAAGTTTAAATAAAAAACAAAAACGGCTAACAAATATAAGATAATAAAATATAGATAATAAATCAAAAAACAATTAAATATACAAAATCAAAAAACAATCAAAAAAATTAAAAATCAAATTTTATAAATCAAAAAATCAAAGATAAATCATAGATAATAGTCAGAAAAATCAAAGATAATAAAATAGATAAAGGAATCAATATGACAGTCAGAACGAGATTTGCACCAAGCCCTACGGGGTTTATGCATATAGGCAATTTAAGAACAGGTTTATACGCATATCTTTTTGCGAAGAAAAACGGCGGTGATTTTATTTTGCGTATCGAAGATACCGACCAGGAAAGATACGTCGACGGCGCGGTTGAGTTGATATACCGTACGCTTGAAAAAGCGGGTATAGACTACGACGAAGGCCCCGACAAGGATAAGGGATACGGCCCTTATATTCAGAGCGAAAGGAAAGGGCTCTACGCAAAATACGCCAAGGAACTTGTCGAAAAGAAAGCCGCATATTATTGCTTTTGCGACGAAGAAAGATTGAGCTCTCTTGCAGGAGATAAGGGCTTTAAAAAATACGATAAACATTGCCTTTCTCTCAGTAAGGAAGAAATTGAAAAAAGGTTGTCAAGAGGCGACCCGTACGTTATCAGATTGAACGTTCCGCATAGCGGCGAAGGCGAATACGAAGATATGGTGTATGGCAAAGTCACCGTTAAGTATGAAGATATGGACGACTGTATTTTGCTTAAATCGGACGGTATGCCGACATACAATTTCGCAAACGTCGTCGACGACCATCTTATGAATATAACGCACGTAATAAGAGGCAACGAATATCTTTCCAGCACTCCGATGTATAACCTTATTTACGACGGCTTTGGTTGGGAAAGACCTAAGTATATGCATCTTGCGCCTATCATGAAGGACGAGACGAGAAAACTTTCTAAACGTTACGGCGACGCGAATTTTGAAGACTTTATTGCAAAAGGATTTTTGCCTGAGGCTATCGTAAACTACGTTGCTCTTTTAGGCTGGTGTCCGAAAGACAATCGCGAAAAGATGACGATGAACGAAATGATAGAAGCGTTCGACGTTTCAGGTATCTCGATTTCTTCGAGTATTTTCGACGAGACCAAGATGAGATGGCTAAACGGCGAATATATTAAGGAATTGTCCGACGAAGAATTTTACAAATTGTCTAAGCCGTATTTCGATAAGAGCACTGCGACGGAATACGACTATAAACTTATAGCGCCACTTCTTAAAACGAGAGTTGACGTTCTGTCGGACGTAATTGAAAAAGTGGCTTTCTTGGCGGATTTCAAAGCGTTTGACAAAGATATGTTTCTGAACAAGAAAAACAAGGTTGATTTTCCTGTCGCCGTCAAAGCGTTGAACGTAGCCTATAGTGCTTTAAGCGAACTGAACGTCTGGGATATGGAAAACATAAAAGAGAGCCTTGCTACGGCGGCGGCGGAGAACGATATAAAGGGCGGACAAGTGCTTTGCTGTTTAAGGCTCGGAATAACCGGCGTGGCTGTAACTCCGGGCGGAGCTTATGAAATCGCCGAGATATTAGGCAAGGAAGAAACTTTGAGAAGAATTGAATTTTCAATAGCCCTGCTTTCCGATAACGCATAATTTTACTTGTAGTCGGCAAAAAGATAAAATTTGAAACCTTTAAAAATTAGGTTATAATTCTGTTTTAAAGAGCGGTTGAATTGCCTTATCGTATAAACTAAGGGCCGAACTAACGACGTTAAGTTTGTAATTGATATATGTAGTTGATATATTAAAAGTAAACTCGAATCGGCTTGTTTTAAATGCAGACTACGTTACGGTTTGCCTTTAAAATGCGGCTTGACTAAAATAAGATAACAAAAAGTGCAAAATAAAAACTAGTTGAAGCGGTGAAAAAAATGATAAACGGTGAATTGAAGAGAAAACGCTTATATTTATTTCTGTTGATTCTGACGGCGATTATAATTGCCGTATTTTCTCCTGTTGCAAATATAGCGTATGCTCAAAGCCTGACTGACGACGACCTTTCCGCCGATATGAAAACAAGTCAGTGGTATTATGACGAAAACTATTTTGATATAGCTTTTGCCAGGGCGTATTTTGAAAATTTTCAATCGCTTGATAAGCCGATATTTATCGGAGTTATCGATACGGGTATAAACTATAATCACGAGATATTTAAAAAGACTTTGCTTTGGGTTGACGACGGAGGCGTGCAAAAGCCTGTAGGATACAATTCGGGCGATTCAACGAAAAGAGAATTGATAAGCGATAACTCGATCGATTATCACGGAACCCACGTCGCGGGAATTATCGCGGCAATGATTCTTGAAATGGGGCTTGAAGATTCCGTCAAAATAATTCCGGTAAGAGCCGTAAACAGTTCTAATCAATTTACGTCTACCGCCGTAGCCGACGCTATAAGATGGCTTTGCGGAGAAAACGACTTGGAAGGTCGTCTCGGATATAAACTCGAATGTTCGGTTATCAATATGTCGCTTTCAATTATGAACTCGACGATTACTTCGTCCAGCAGTTGGTACGACCTTACAAAACTTCAGAATGCAATAAACGACTATGCCGAAAAAACGGTGTTTGTAGCGGCGGCGGGAAACGCGGGTAAAGACTCCGCAAACGATTATTCCTATCCGGCTTCTATAGAAGAAGTCGTTTCCGTTATGAATTATGGAAACTCCGACGACAATGCAAGCCTTAACAGTAACTCCAATTACGGATTATACGACCTTGCCGCACCGGGAACGAATATCTATTCGGCTACAAACGGAACCAACTCCTATTCGATGAAATCGGGCACTTCGATGTCGGCTCCTTTCGTAAGCGTTGTAGCCGCAATGTTAAAGTTGCGTTATCCTAACGAAACGGCAAGCAAGCTGACGCGTATGCTGCGTAATCACGACAGCAATATAACGATGACGAAGGACTCGTATCTGATAAAAGGCGTAGACGTAAAAAGCATTCTCGAAACGGACTTTTTAGCAAACGAAGAATATCAATATATCACCCCGTCTAAAATTATCGTTAAATTAATCAGTGCGGAATCGACTTTAAAACAGAATATGCGTGACAGAAAAGAAGTTAAGTTTCTGGCGACTATCGCTCCTGCCGATTCGCACAACCCTAAATACGATAACGAAATTATATGGGTGATAGAGCGGACAAACGGTGACGGTAGCACGTACGTGGAAAGAATTAAAGGCGGAAGAGAATTCATTTTTGATTCCCGTTTCAACGGAATGCTAAATAAGGTATGGGCGGAACTGGAAGTCGGAAACGTAACTCTAAGTTCTGAAAGTACGGAAATTTCAATAGAATATGCACAGTTTGATTTTTCGGAAATAAAAATAACTCCGATTGAATGGATATCGAAAGAAGAAGAAAAGGAAATTCCTTGTTACGTCGGCACACCGTTGACTTTATCTTTTTCAAACATAGAATATTGTGACAAAACGGTTGAAATCAAATGGTTTATAGACGGTGAATTGGTTTATAAAGGCAACAACGGTTCGGTTTTCGTTTATACGCCAAAAACAATGGGCAAGCATCTGATTACGGCAAAAATCAACGGTTATGCGGTTGAAGAGCTGTACGTCGACGTCAAAATGCCCGTTGCCGTTGGTTTTACGATTTTCGGAATTGAAATTGCCGTGTCAATAGTTTTTGCTCTTATTCTTGCTTTAGCATTAAAAGCTAAGCCTTTTGTCGTAAAAGTAAAAGCAAGTAAAAATCCTACGACGGACAGCGATAATATTAAAAGCGATACGGACAATTACGATACGGACGTTGCGGAAGAAGCGGATGCGGCGAAAAATTCGGAAAGCGGAAAGAGCTCGGAAGTTGAGATTGAAACCGAAAAGACGGAAAGTCAATCTTTAGCGGAATCGGAAGAGCGGGCGGAGACGGAAACCGAAGATAAGTAAGTTCAAAATCGATACGCGTCGATACGGAAAGCGGATATAAAAGCAAATATAAAGTATAAAAGCTATGAGTTGTCTTAAAAGGAAATACGCAGATAACGCAAATTATAAACGCAATAAATAAAGTTATGTATTTGCAGATTATTTAATAGTATAAACGCTTTAATACAAAAACAGCCTTTACGGCTGTTTTTATTTTGTTAAAATTAATTCCTGTAAAATCTGATAGCTTTCGTCAATACGTCGGCGTAAGGGAAAGTCTTTACGTTTTCATCCGTAGTTTTGAAGGTGAATACGGAAGGGTAAAGATTTTCGACTTTACCGTAATAGTTTGTAATTTTATTACGTCCTTCGTTTACTTTGATTATTACGTTTATTCCTTTTAAAAGCTCTACCCGTTTTTTTGTTTCGCTTAAATTTTTTCCGATTTCTCTCATATAAAAGTTATTGACAAAAAAACGAAAATTAAACGCTTTTACGGCAGGATATTTAAGAGTCTTATGTAAAACGAATTTACGGCAGGATATTTAAGAGTCTTATGCAAAACGAATTTAAGGTAAGATATTTAATAGCTCTATCCAAAACGAATTTACGGCGGTGAGAATATTAAAGTAAATTGCAAATAAAAAATTTTTATTGCATATTACGCAAAACCTGTTCATAACTTATAACAAGCTATGGAGGTTGTATGGGATATAATTACGAGAACGTGTGTGCAAATTTTCTTAAAGAAGTGGCACAGGTCGATAGAGTGGTAGAATTAAAATTGCCGTTGCAGGACGGGAGCAACGTTGCGAAAGTTTTGTCGGTTGTTGCCGACGGCAGAGCTGTTTCCGCTGTCGCAAATGAAGGGGAAGTGGATTTCAACGGCAGAGTAGCATTTAAACTGACGTATATTTCAGACGACGAACAATTGGGAAGCCTTGATTATTTTGCGGATTTCGGAGAAAAAATTCTTGCTGACGTAAAACAGGGAAATATAGTAAACGGCATTGCCGAAGTCGTTGAAACGGATATAGTAAGCAACGGAGAACTGAAGCTTGCCGCCGTCGTTAAGATTACGATTTATGCGTCGGTTAAAAGCGAAACGGAATGTCTTGTTGAAGCACCTGAAGAGTGTTATGCGGAAAAGGCAGACGTCGACGTAAAAACTTTTGCCGACTGCGCAAATAAAGAATTGGTGGTAACAGGCGACGACGCTATCGGAGGAGACGTAAAGAAAATCTTGTCAACCGATTGCGTTGCCGCCGTCAGCGAGCTGAAAACCGGCGACGGAGTTGCGTTTGTCAGCGGCATAGTTTCCGCAAGGGTAACTTATGCAATGGGCGACACGATAAAATGTTCCGTTTTTGAAATGCCTTTTTCCGAGGAGGTTGAAATAAACGTAGACGATTTAGGTTCGTTATCCTGCGACGCCGAAGTTAAAAACGTACGCATAATAATAAGCGGAACGGAGGGCGACAACGTAATAGAAATAGAAGCTTTGGTTGCCATTAAAGTGTGTTCATATCTGACGAAAAAGACAAGCGTGGTAAAGGACGTGTTTATGCTCGACCGAGAGATTGCCGTTGAAAGAAACAAATTCGAATACTCACAGTTTGATAAAACTTTTATTTTTGACGATAAACTTACGGACAGCGCGAAGCTCAGCGAATCCCGTTCGGCGGTAAGAGAGATTTTATCGCCTGTTAACGCAAGCAATAACGTGGCAAGAGTATGGGCGGAAAGCGGAAAGATTTTTATTGAAGGGCTTATATCCTCCACCGTTATCTACAGCGACGAAAACGGTTTCAATTCGGTTAAGGTGGAAGTGCCTTATTCGACTTCCTTTAATGCGGACGTTGTGGGGAACGAGACCTTAAAAGCAAGCGGCGTCGTCACGGAAATTGTTCCGAAAATCAAAAGGGACAGAGAAATCGAATTGACCGCAAAGCTCAATTTTAAGGTAGAATCGTCGACTGTACGGTCGTTGAATGTAATAACCAACGTAACGGAGGGAGAAATTAAACCTATAAACGAATCGACCGTATCGGTATATATCGTATCGGAGGGAGATACTATCTGGGACGTTGCGAAAGCGTTCAGCGCGTCTCCCGACAGAATAACGGCACAAAATAATATCACCGAAAAACTTGAGGAAGGACAGCGGATAGTATATTTCAGGGCATTGGACTAAGCGTTGATGGCTGCCCGTTTTATGCGGACAGCCGTTGATATTAAACGTATGAAGCTGTCTTAAAAGGTATTTATATAAAAGGATAAATCGTAAAAACGCGGACACTTTTTGTCGAAGTATTATAAAGTGCAGAATACGTTTTGCCGTATGGCTTATTTAAAATGCGTAGAATATTTTTGCCGTCGTTATAAAAACCGAAAATACGTTGCGGAATGAAAGCCTTACGGAAAACCTTAAAGCGCAGTGCGTCGGTATGCGTTAAATTTGCAAATCCTTTTAAAAGAAGCTTAAACAAAAATCGACTTTTTGCGACTTATCGTTACAAAAAGCGTTTTAAAAGCATAATAAAATAAAATCATATTTAAAGCGAAAAGAATTCTTTTCGCTTTTTTTATGTTATACTGTTGTGTAGGCGAATTGCCCGCTTATGAACGTGACGTTTTTAAAGGGGGAAGTAATAGTTTTAAATTCGCAATCGCTAAAAGACGGAAGCGTCCCTGAAAAGCAAATAACATAAAGGATAGAAAGTCGCAAATTTAAAATCAGAATTGCCGCGACTTGGAACGAAAGTGAAAGTTAAAGTAAACGGAAAGATAAACGTAGGTTTGAAAATAACGGGAATAAGAGAAGGGCTGCATACTTTGGACGGACTTTTTCATTCGATAGATTTATGCGACGAATTCGATTTTAATTATAACGGAATCGAAGTGACGGACGAAACGGGAGAAACGGATATAGCAAGGTATGGCAAATACGTTTCGTCCGTGCTTGAAAATTTTAATATAGGCGGTGTAAAAATCGTAAAAAGAATTCCGCTCGGAGGCGGACTCGGCGGAGGAACGACCGTTCTTGTTGCGGTTGCGACGTATCTCGAGAAGACAAGGGGAAAGGAAATAAACGACGAGTTTTTATTGTCTCTGGGTTCCGACGTGCCGTTTATGTTTAAAGGCGGCTTTGCAAGAGTCCGGGGCATAGGCGAAAAGACGGAGTTTTTTACGCCGTTGAATTATTTTGCTTTATTAGCAAAGTCCGGCGAAGTTTCGACCGCCGACGCTTACAGGTTGCTAGGCGAAAAGGGAAAGTTGCGGTTTGAAATCGACGAAATTATGTCCGGTCTGTTGTCGGGCGATGAAAGAGTTGAAATTAAAAACGATTTATTTCCTTCTGCGATTGTTTTAAACGATAAAGTGAAGAAGTTGTCGGAAGAGCTTAGCGGCTACGGACTGCCGTGCTTTATGACGGGAAGCGGCTCGACCGTTGTAGTCCTTTCTAAAGACAAAGAAAAGCTCGAAAAAATATCGAAGGAAATTTGCACGTGCAAAAACAACGAAAAATTTTTCAAAAAAATTGTCAGTTTTGAAAAAACAGGCAAAAGTGTGAATTAAAAATTTGCAAATCTTGATAAAATTTAAAAAAAGATAACAAATTTTCTCTCTTCTATTGAATATGATTTTAACTTTTGTTATAATTAGTAATAAATATTTTCGTAAGATTAAACGGGAGAAACCAAATGGTTAGACAAGAAGACAGTTTTCCAATGTATCTTTTTCACGAAGGTACAAACTATGAGGCGCACAAACTTTTTTCGCCTCATCGTGTAAACGAAAACGGAGTTGACGGCTGGTTATTTACTGTATGGGCGCCGAATGCGAAAGGCGTATCCGTCGTCGGAGATTTCAATAACTGGAATAATAATTCTCATCCTATGAAATGGGTGGATGGCGGAATATGGCAACTTTTTATTCCGCATCTCGAACAATACACAACCTATAAGTATGCGGTGACGCAGGCAAGCGGTAAAGTAGTTTTAAAATCCGATCCGTACGGACTTCATTTCGAAACGCCGCCGGCAAACGCTTCGAAACTTTATGATATTACTCAATATCATTGGAAAGATAACAAGTGGATGCAAAACCGTAAAAACTATAATCCTTTCAGCAGCCCTATGAATATTTACGAAATTCATTTCGGAAGCTGGAAGAAATATGCCGACGGAAATTTTATTAACTATGAAGCAATGGCGGATGAAATTATTCCTTACGTAAAAAAGATGGGATATACTCACATAGAGATTATGCCTCTTACGGAATATCCTTTTGAAGGTTCGTGGGGCTATCAGGTGACGGGTATGTTTGCGCCTACTTCGCGTTACGGCACGCCTAACGGTCTTATGAATTTTATCGATAAATGCCACCGTAGCGGAATCGGCATTATTCTGGACTGGGTACTTGCGCATTTTCCAAAAGACGAACACGGTCTTGCAATGTTCGACGGCACGCCGCTTTACGAATATGCCGACCCTAAAAAGGGCGAACATAAAGAATGGGGAACGAAGGTTTACGATTTCGGAAAAAACGAAGTTAAGTCCTTCCTTATTTCGGCGGCAATGTTCTGGTTCGACGTATATCATATCGACGGAATCCGTTGCGACGCCGTTGCTTCCATGTTATATCTCGATTACGGCAGAGAGAAAGGCGAATGGACGCCTAACGCGTTCGGCGGAAATTATAATCTCGAAGCCAAAGATTTTTTGAAACAGTTGAATTCAGCTATTTTATCCAAGCATCAGGGCGCTTTGTCAATAGCAGAAGAGTCGACCGCATATCCTATGGTTACGAAACCTGCATACGACGGCGGACTCGGATTCAGTTTTAAATGGAATATGGGTTGGATGAACGACAGCTTGCATTATCTTGCGCTCGACCCGTTTTTCAGAAAGGACAATCACAACGATTTGACTTTCTCAATCAGTTACGCTTATTCGGAAAATTATATTTTGCCTATTTCGCATGACGAAGTCGTGCACGGCAAAAAATCCATGATAAATAAAATACCGGGAAGTTATGACGAAAAGTTCGAAGGCCTTAAAAGTTTCTACGGATATATGATTGCCCATCCGGGAAAGAAACTCATGTTTATGGGTTCCGAGTTCGGACAGTTTATAGAGTGGGATTATAAAAAAGAATTGGACTGGTTGCTTCTGGATTATCCGAAGCACAGAATGTGTCTTAAATGGGTAAAAGACCTTAATGCTTTTTATTTGGCAAATCCGGCGTTATGGCAACTCGATTGTAGTTCGGAAGGCTTTAAATGGATAGTTGTTGACGATTTTAAACAAAACATAATTTCGTTTATCCGTAAAGCTGCAAACGGCGAATACGTAATTTGCATAGTCAATTTCTCGCCTGTAAGACGAAACAAATACGTTATGGGCGTACCTGAAAACGTATCCTATAAAACGGAGCTTATTTCAAGCCTTAAAAAGTATGGCGGCGACGAAGCAAGACGTCCTACTTTCAAGGCAAACGAAAAGCCGTCGCACGGATATCCTTGTTCGATTAAACTCAACATACCGGCTAATACAGTTATGTTTTTGAAGCCTGATTATGGTAAGGAGGAGAAATAAAATGAACCGAATGAAAAAGGAATGTGTCGCAATGCTGCTTGCCGGCGGACAGGGCACAAGACTCGGAGTGTTAACAAATGACGTTGCAAAACCGGCAGTACCGTTTGGGGCGAAATACCGCATTATCGATTTTCCGCTTTCAAATTGCGTAAACTCAGGAATAGACACGATAGGTGTTCTTACGCAGTATCGTCCGTTCGAATTGCATCAGTATATCGG
Source organism: Christensenellales bacterium (assembly GCA_051883555.1). Taxonomy (GTDB): domain Bacteria; phylum Bacillota; class Clostridia; order Christensenellales; family CAG-917; genus CAG-917. The sequence continues at coordinate 103,317 of JBJETY010000052.1, forward strand.
TAACGGACAGCCGTGGGATCTCGACAGACTTAACGGCGGTATATTTGTCCTTCCTCCGTTTATGAGAGCAAAGTCGGGTGAATGGTATAAGGGTACGGCGAACGCTATATATCAGAATATCGATTTTATCGACCGTTACGACCCTGAGTACGTTGTGCTTTTAAGCGGCGACCATATCTATAAGATGGATTATGCGGATATGCTTAAACTTCACAAAAAAGAACATGCCGACTGTACGATAGCCGTACTCGACGTTCCTATCGAAGAAGCGTCAAGATTCGGCATAATGAATCTTAACGAAAAAGGTGAGATTTACGAATTCGAAGAAAAACCTAAGCAGCCTAAAAGCACTAAGGCTTCTATGGGTATTTACATATTCACCTGGGAGAAACTCAGAAAGTATCTTATTGAAGACGAAGAGGATAAGACGTCGGAAAACGATTTCGGTAAGAACATAATTCCTAAGATGCTTGCCGACAATCAGAAGATGATAGCCTATCAGTTTGACGGATACTGGAAAGACGTCGGAACGATTTCTTCGCTTTGGGAAGCAAATATGGACATTCTCCACGGAAACAGCGGACTTAATCTTGGCGACGACAAGTGGAAAATTTATTGCAGGAACACGGCTGAACCGCCACACTACGTTTCGGACAGCGCAACGATAACCGAATCTCTTGCAACGGAAGGCGCAATGATTTACGGCACCGTAAAAAATTCCGTTCTGTTCGGTTCGGTAACGATTGGCAAAGGCGCGTACGTTGAAGGAGCCATAATAATGCCTAATGCGGTTATCGAAGAAGGCGCAGACGTAAGATACTCGATTGTCGGCTGGAATGCCGTAGTCGGAAAAAAAGCAAAGGTCGGAGAAACACAACCGCCTTCAAAAGCGGGCGAATGGAAAATCAGCGTTATTGCTCCGAACTATAAGGTCAAGGCAGGAGAAGTCATTCCTGCTGACAAAATGATAGGAGGCTGATTATGAATAACAATACACTCGGCGTAATTTTTGCATCTGACAACGAAAGTCATTTAAACGACCTTACTTTACATCGCACGACGGCGTCGTTGCCGTTTGCGGGAAGGTATCGTCTTATAGACTTTGTTTTGTCTAATTTTGTTAACGCAAACATTACTACAATCGGAATCGTTGCAAAAAACAACTACAATTCGTTGATGGACCATATCCGTATGGGCCGTGACTGGAACTTAAACAGAAAAAACAGCGGCATAGTAGTATTTCCGCCGTTCGTTCTCAATTCTTCACACGATATATATAAAGGCGCAATCGAAGCTTTATATTCGCTCCGCAATTTCCTTGTAAACAGCAAAGAAGAGTACGTCGTTATTTCCAACAGCAATATCGCTTTTAATATAGATTTCGACGACGTGGAAGCGTTTCACTTTGAAAAAGGCGCCGATATTACCGTTCTTACTCATAAGACGAAAGAAATCAATCCGAGAAAGTACGTCGTAAGCGTGGATAAAAACGACAGAATAACGGATTTGCGTTATCCTATCGCATCCGACCCGGACGAACAACTTGCCGACCTTAATATCTATTTCATAAAAAAAGATTTGCTTTTGTCTCTTATCGATAACGCATATGCTCACGGAGCGTACGATTTTGAAAAAGAAATTCTTCAAAAAGAATTGGACAATCTTTACATAATGAGCTATGAGATAAAGAGCTACGTTGCAGTTATCGACAGAATTCCGGTTTATTTCAAGCACAGTATGGAATTGCTTGACCCTAACATAAGAAATGAATTGTTTTACAGCAACTCGACTATACTTACAAAAGTTAAAGACAGCAAACCGACCAAATATATGGAAGGAGCGGTCGTTAAAAACAGTATGATAGCAGACGGTTGCGAAATTGACGGAACGGTCGAAAATTCAATTCTTTTCAGAAGCGTTAAGGTTCAGAAAGGCGCTGTAGTCAAAAATTCCATAATTATGGAAAACGGAATTATTATGGAAAACGCTAAACTCAATTACGTTATTTCCGATAAAAACGTAATAGTACAATCGGGCAGAGAGTTGTCCGGATTTGAGAGCTATCCTATCGTAATCGTAAAAGGAAAGGTAGTTTAAAGGAGAGGGTATGAAAATATTATTTGCTGCCTCAGAAGCAGGTCCTTTTATCAGAACGGGCGGTTTGGGCGACGTCGCCGCCGCGCTGCCGAAAGCTTTTAAAGCTTTGGGACACGACGTGCGAGTCGTTATCCCTTATTATAAGTTGGAAATACCTGCACAATTTCAGAATTTGATGTCGTATGAAGGTTCGACGTTTGTAGACCTTAGTTGGCGTCGTCAATATTGCGGTGTGTTCAAAGCCGTTTACGAAGGAATAACGTATTATTTCATCGACAACGAATATTATTTCAAACGCAACAGGCTTTACGGACATTTTGACGACGGCGAACGTTTTGCTTTCTTTTCCAAGGCTATTTTGGAATCGATGCCGATTATGGATTTTGTGCCGGATATTATTCATGCAAACGATTGGCAGACGGCGCTTGTTCCCGTTTTCTTAGACTGTTTTTATCGTTATTCAAAAGAATATCAGATGATAAAGACGGTATTTACAATTCATAACATAGAATTTCAAGGTAAATATAATAAAGGACTTATCGATGATATTCTCGGATTGCCTTTCGGGGCAGGTTCGCTTGTCGAAGACAGCGACTGTGCAAATTTCATGAAGGGTGGTATAGAATCGGCAGCCAGAGTTACAACCGTAAGCGAAACTTATGCGGAAGAACTTATGCATCCTTTCTACTCGTTCGGACTCGATTCGATTTTATCGAACAGACGCTTTAAAATAAGAGGTGTTCTGAACGGAATCGATACCGATCTTTACAATCCTATGAAAGATAAAACGTTGTTTAAGAATTACGGCATAGACACGATAGCGGATAAGGCGGAAAATAAAAAGGGTCTGTGTGAAATGCTCGATTTACCTTATGCGCCGGATAAGCCTGTTATCGGTATGGTAACAAGACTTACCGAACAAAAGGGAATGGATTTGGTTGCGGCAGTGATAGAAGAAATTCTTGCGGCCAATCTTCAGTTTGTCGTTTTGGGCACCGGCGACTGGAAATATGAAGAAATGTTACGGAATCTTGAGAGAAGATATCCTACAAAAGTTAGAACGATAATTAAGTTTTCGCAAGATATTGCTTCCAAGATTTATGCGGGCAGCGATATGTTCTTGATGCCGTCTAAATTCGAGCCGTGCGGCTTATCGCAGATGATAGCAATGCGTTACGGTTCCATTCCTATCGTAAGGGAAACGGGCGGACTTAAAGATACGGTTATACCGTTTAATGCGGAAACGGGTATGGGCAGAGGATTTACGTTTAAAACGTATAATTCCTATGATATGCTCGACGCAGTATGGAGAGCGTTCGGCACCTTCCGTGATACTAAAAAATGGAATGCAGTCGTCTCTAATGCTATGAGCGCCGATTTCGGTTGGCTCAATTCCGCAAAAAAATATATAGAGATATTCGAAGAGATTTAACAGCATAATTCAACATTATATATGCTTTAACATAAAGGAAAACAGTATGGACACATTTAAAACTACCAGTAAAGAATTTCAAAAAGAAATAGTTTCAACGCTTGCCCGTTATTTCGGAGTCAAGCAGGAAGAAGCAACGAAACAGCAGATTTATCAGTCGGTATGTATCGTTGTCAGAGAAAAGTTGACGCAGGCAAGAGCAACTTTCAAAAAGACAGTGCGCGAAAAGAATGCAAAGCAGGTCTATTATATGTCAATGGAGTTTTTGCTCGGACGTTCGCTCAAAAACCATATATTCAATATGGGTATTATGAACGAAGTCGAATCGGCGGTAAAAGAACTTGGTTTTGATATGCAGGAAATTTATGAGCTCGAACCTGACGCAGGACTCGGAAACGGCGGTCTCGGCAGACTTGCCGCGGCTTACATGGATTCTCTTACTTCTTTGGGTTATGCGGCTAGCGGTTTTTCGATTATGTACGATTACGGCATTTTCAAACAGATTATCGTCGACGGTTGGCAGCTCGAACAGCCTGACGAATGGTTGAAAATGGGTAGCGTCTGGCTTAATCCTCGTATGCAGGATATTTACGAAGTCAACTTTGGCGGCACCGTCGAACAAACTTGGGAAAACGGCAGCCTTAAGGTAAGACTTAAAGAACCTATGACCGTTCTCGCCGTGCCTTACGACCTTAACGTGTCGGGTTATGATACGTCTGCCGTAAACAGATTAAGACTTTGGTCGGCAAAAGCGCCTATGGATTTCGATATGACTATGTTCAGCAGAGGCGAATACGTCAAAGCTACCGCTGCAAAGGCAATGGCGGAATCTATCTCTAAGGTTTTATATCCTGCCGATGACCATTACGAAGGAAAATCGCTCAGACTTAAACAGCAATATTTCTTCGTTTCTGCGTCTATACAAAGTATTATAAAGCGTCACTTGAAAACCAATCCGTCGCTTGACAATCTCGGAGAATGTGCGGCTATACATATTAACGATACGCATCCTACTTTGTGTATCCCTGAACTTATGAGAATTCTTCTCGACGAGTACGGATATAGTTGGGAAAAGGCATGGCAAATTACCACGGATACCATTTCCTATACAAACCACACCGTTATGGCGGAAGCGCTTGAAACGTGGCCGCAAAGTTTGTTCGAAAATTTGTTGCCGAGAATTTTCCAGATTATAACCGAAATCAATCAGCGTTTCTGTAAAGAACTTTGGGAATTCTATCCTAACAATTGGGACGCAGTTTCGAAGAATGCGATTTTGGCTAATACTCAGGTTAAAATGGCAAATCTTTGCCTTGCGACTTCGCATACGGTTAACGGCGTTTCAAAACTTCACAGCGAAATTTTGAAGAACGACGTTTTCCACGATTATTATCTCATGCATCCTGAAAAATTCACGAACGTTACGAACGGCATTACTCACCGCAGATGGATTTCAGAAGCTAACCCTGAGATGGCAAAACTCATTTGCGACCTTATCGGCGATAAGTGGCTGAAAAACCCGGAAGCGCTCGAAGGGCTTTTGAAATTCAAAGGCGATAAACAAACGCTTAAAAAGTTTGCCGACGTCAAGAGAGAGAATAAAGTTCGCCTTGCAAATTATATTGCAAAATCGAACGGCGTCACGGTTGACCCGGATTCGATTTTCGACGTTCAGGTAAAACGTTTGCACGAATATAAGAGACAACTTCTTAACGCTCTCCATATTCTTGATTTGTATTTCCGCTTGAAAGAAAATCCGAATCTCGATATTAAGCCGAGAACGTTCGTGTTTGCGGCAAAAGCGGCAAGCGCATATTATATGGCAAAGCAAATCATAAGACTTATCTGTATGATTGGCAAAATGGTAAATAACGACCCTGATATTAAAGGTAAAATTAAAGTCGTTTTCCTTGAAAATTACAGCGTTTCCCTTGCGGAAATAATCATGCCTGCTTCCGAAGTTTCAGAACAGATATCCCTTGCGGGTAAAGAAGCGTCGGGTACGGGAAATATGAAATTTATGATAAACGGCGCCGTAACGATAGGAACGCTTGACGGAGCAAACGTTGAAATTCACGAAGCCGTTGGCGATGAAAACATATTCCTTTTCGGACTTCTGACCGAACAGGTACAAGAGCTTTACCGCAACGGTTACAACCCTAGCTGGTATTATCAGAACAATCAATCGATAAAGAGAGTGGTTGACAGTCTCAGAGCGGGCATAGCCGACGTCAATTTCAGCGAAATTGCCGATTCGCTTATAACGGGCGGCGACCATTATATGTGTCTTGCCGATTTCGAAAGCTACAAAGAAGCTCAGGCAAAAATAGATACTGCTTACCGCGATACCGAAAGATGGGGCAGAATGAGCATCGTTAACATTGCAAAAGCAGGTTTCTTTGCCGGCGACAGAGCCGTTAAAGAATATGCGGACAGAATTTGGCAGATTAAACCTATCGTATAATGTATAACCCTTTAATCAACAAAAAACCGTACGGCGCAACCGCCGTCGGCAAAGAAAATTATATCGAATTTCCTCTTGACCCCGTTTACGGGGCCAGGAGGGTTCGTTTTATTTTGCGTAGCGAAAGTGAAACTTTCACTTATGAGATGGCAAAAAAACGCGACGATTTATGGACGCTGACTTTTAAAGTCGAAAAGTCGGGTATTTATCATTATCGTTTCGAAGCCGACGCTGCGCTCGGTATCTGCTATTTCGGACAGGGTGGCGACGGAAATGCCGTTTGCGGCGAATGGCTTCCCGAATGGCAACTTACCGTAAGCGAAATCGATTATAAAACTCCCGAATGGGCTAAAGGTGGTATTATATATCACATTTTTGCCGACCGTTTTTGTAAAGTCGGCGATAACGTTTTTGACAAAGAAGGCTTATTGCATGCCGATTGGTATGAATTGCCGACGGTCGCTAACAACGGCGAGCCGTATTATGCGAACGACTATTTCGGCGGTAATATCAAAGGCATAATTTCCAAACTCGATTATTTAAAATCTCTCGGCGTTACTATAATTTATCTTTCCCCGATTTTTGAATCCTTTTCAAATCACCGCTATGACACGGGCGACTATTTTAAGATTGACCCTCTTTTCGGAACGGAAGAGGAATTTAAACAATTGATCAAAGCCGCAAAGGAAAAAGGAATGCACGTTATGCTTGACGGCGTTTTCAATCATACGGGAAGCGACAGCGTGTACTTTAACAAGAAAGGTCGTTACGACAGTATAGGCGCTTATCAGAGTCTTGATTCGCCATATCACGATTGGTATTATTTTTATAAATTTCCCGACGAATATCATTGTTGGTGGGGAAGTACGGTTGTTCCTACCGTAAACAAGTCGAATCCCGATTATCGAAAAATGATTTTCGGGCAAGACGGAGTTTTGAAAAAGTGGATGAAACTCGGCGTAAAAGGTTGGAGATTGGACGTCGTAGACGAATTGCCGATAGATTTCGTTTATCTTCTTTCGGAATGCGTAAAGACGACCGATAGCGATTGTCTGCTTATCGGCGAGGTATGGGAAGACGCTTCCACAAAAGTTGCATACGACCAATGGCGTCCGTATTTTATGGGACGGCAGCTTGACGGCGTTATGAATTATCCTTTTAAGGAAGCTATTTTATCTTACGCAATGGACGGCGACGTTTATAAATTGAAAGGCAGATTATCGTCGATAATGCAAAATTATCCTAAACAATCGCTTGACGTATTGATGAATATGCTTGGCAGTCACGATACGGTCAGAGTTATAAACACGCTTGCGGAATATCCTATCGACGGACTCGACAAAAAGGGCAGAGCAAACGTGATACTGTCGGGCGAGTATTTAGAAAGGGCAAAAAGGCGTCTTAAAATCGCTTTATCGCTTTTATACTTTCTGCCGGGTAATCCGTGTATTTATTACGGCGACGAAGTCGGACTTTCAGGTTATGAGGACCCTATAAACAGAAGAACTTATCCGTGGGGATTCGAAGATAAAGAGTTGCTTGAGTTTTACCGGAATTTAGGACAAGTTCGCTCGCTGCTAAAAGACGAACTTTTAGGAGAGACTTATTTTGACGACGATAATTCGCTTGTTCATTTTACAAGAGTGAACGGCTCGAAAAGACTTGACGTTTTCGTCAATAATTCTGTCGAAGAAATAGTTAAACCGATAGACGGCAGATATATAGAAATGTGTTCCGGAAAAGTTTGTAAAAATGAAATTTCCGTTAAACCTTACGGCTTTGCGATATTAAAAAAGGCGGAAAAATAAAAGGGTTTACTTTCACGATAAGTTATTGTATAATAGATTAAATGATAAGGAGAAAAATATGGACGAAAAAGAAAAGACAACTGCCGATTCTGTCTCAGAAGGCGTAACTGCCGAAGCGGCCGTCGAACCGGAAAAGAAGTTGAAGCTAAATTATCCGCAGACTATTAAAGTCGGATTTGCTTTCGCTATCATTATGATTTTCTGGACGATGTACGATTTCGTCGTTCCGCTTCTTTTGGAAAATGCATTCGGCTTATCAAATACTATGCGTGGCCTTATTATGGGACTTGACAACTTGCTCAGCTTGTTCCTTCTTCCCGTTTTCGGAAAACTTTCCGATAAGGCGCACGGTAAGCTTGTAAACAAATGGGGCAGACGTACGCCGTTTATTTTGTTCGGAACGATTGCCGCCGTTGTGTTTATGATATTTGTTCCTATAACAGCCCAAGGTCAGCTCGAGCGCTCGGACGCGATTCGTGCAAGCTATGAGGAACAACTCAATAACGACGCATTTATGAGCGAGCGCCTTAACGAGTTTTACGGCAACAGCAAATATTATGACAAAGTTTATATCGAAGACACAAATCACATCACAAAAGAGCAGTATCTTGCGATAAGATACGACAACAAGCTTGAATCCAAGAGCGGTTTCCTCGGTATGGGCGGAACGACCTATACGTATGCAGGCAAAACCGTTACGGAAGACGAAATCGTTCCAACTTCAAGCGGAGACAGACTTGTAAAAGATATTATAAAAGGAAACAACGATTATAATCTTTACGTTAAATCGGGTATGACCGTCTGGATAAGCGAAAAGGTAAACGAGGCTGTGCTGAGCGACAAACAGGGCATCACGAGTCTTTCGCTTTATATGGTTGTTTTGCTTTTAGTGCTTGTATCTATGGCAACTTTCCGTTCGCCTGCGGTTGCTTTGATGCCTGACGTAACTCCAAAGCCTTTGCGTTCGCAAGGAAACGCTATGATAAATCTTATGGGCGGTATCGGCGGAGCTATTGCGTTTTTGATATATACGATTGCTTTGATATTTGAAAGTCTGGCGACGTATACTATCATTTTCGGCGCCGTAGCTTGCGGAATGATTTTGTTGCTCGTATGCTTTATGCTTTTGGTCAACGAAAGAAAAATGGTTGACGAGTGTCAGAAGATTTGCGAAGAATTCCATATTACCGACGAGGACGAAGAAAAGGAAGAACTTCAGAAAATCGAAGAAGAAGTTGCCGAACTTCCTAACGAACTCGTTTGCAAAACGGAAGCAGGTGAAGAGACAAAAGAAGAAACTCCTAAAAAGCGTCTTTCGTTCACCGAAAAAATGGAACGCAAATTTAATGAAAAGTATAAAGATTTGTCTCCTGAGGAAAGAAAAGTTAAGCTTGAAAAGGCAAAATTCACTTCTTTCATTTTAATTCTTGCGTCAATCTTTATGTGGTTTATGGGATACAACGCGGTATCGTCAAACCTTTCGGTTTACTGTGTAAAGGCATTGAACCTTAAAGCGTCGGTAGCGTCGATTATTTCGGGTGTATCTATGGGCGTCAGTGCTATAGCGTTTATTCCTGTAGGTTATCTTGCGGCAAAGATAGGCAGAAGAAAATCGATTATGATAGGCTTTGCAATGGCTGTTGTATCGTTTGTGCTTATACTTGCATTTGTCGGACCTAACGAAAAGCAAATCGTACCGGCGGTTCTGTTCGCATTGTTCTATCTCATTGCGGGCTTCGGACTTATTATCGCAAACGTTAACACCTTCCCTATGGTAGTTGAGCTTGCAAAAGCTGAAGACTGCGGAAAGTATAC
>JBJETY010000053.1:0-6465 GCA_051883555.1 Christensenellales bacterium
CACGGCGAACCTGGACGTTTCCGTGAAAAGATTGATTATTCAAAAGGCGATTTCTCAGATAATCTCGCTCGCAGAATTATGACTGACCTTGAAGAAGATTTAAAACTTAAAAAAGGCGAAGAAGTCGTTCTTCTTATCAACGGATTCGGCGGCACTCCTCTTCAGGAACTCTATATCCTCAACAACTCCGTTTCTAAAGCTATCGAAGCAGACGGCATAAAAGTTCACAGAACAATCGTTGGCAACTTTATGACTTCAATCGATATGGCAGGCGCTTCAATCACCGTATTGAGAGTCGACAGCGAACTTAAAGCTCTTATCGACTACCCTGTTTCAACTCCTGCACTTACTTGGGGCGGAGCTATGGGAAGCGAAGCTCAAGCTGCCGTAGAAGCAATGCAAGCAATCGCAAAGGCTCTCGGATATGCTCCTGCACAAGCAGAGGTTAAAAAATCTGCTAAAAAAGCAAAAGCTACAGAAGAAGACGACGCTAACGCAGTCTACGAAGTCGAAGGAAAGCCGGTAATCAAAGAAACAATCAATACCGCAGCTTTCGTTAAAATCGTTGAAAAAATGGCTGACGTTATTATTGAAAACGAAGTTCCTTTCTGCGAAGCAGACCAAATGGGCGACGGCGACTTCGGTATGTCAATTGCAAAAGGATTCAAACAATTAAAAGCCGATTGGGCAACTCGCAAAAAGGGTGACATCGGACAATTCCTTGTAAGTTGTTCCGAAATCATCAAAGAATATTGCGGCGGCGCTTCAGGACCTATCTGGGGCTCGGCTTTCAAATATGCCGGTAAAGCAATGGCAGGCAAGAAAGAAGTTGATCTCAAAGACGTTGCGTTCTTGTTTATGGAAGCAAACCGCGGCGTATTCGAAACAGGCAAAAAGAGCTTCGGAAAAGGCGCTGATATCGGCGACAAGACTTTGGTCGACGCATTGAAACCTTGTGCATTAGCTCTTACAAAAGCAGCTGAAGAAGGTAAGAAGTTGCAAGAAGGTCTTGACCTTGGTGCAAAAGCGGCTCACGACGGTGCTGAAGCTACAAAAACTCACGTAGCTACTCTTGGTCGTGCAGGTACGGTTGGCGAACGTTCAATCGGTTTCCCTGACGCAGGCGCACACGGACTTGACGTTATCTTCAACGAACTTGCAAAATATATCAAAAATTTTAAAGGCTAAAATTCATAAATTGATTTTACTTTAAAATCAGTTTTGCAACAATAAAATAAAAGGCTCAATTATTTGAGCCTTTTATTTTATTATTTTTTTTATTGTTTATCCGTTCATAATTTATATTAGATTTGTATTATATTTTCTAATATTACATTTTCTAATATTACATTTTCTAATATTACATTTTTCTAATATTATATATTCTAAAAAAATGATGCTTTTTTAGTTTTTGTTTTAATCGAAACGACGTGCAAAGACAAAGAACAATTATTATTTCGACGCAGACCAAGAAGCAATAACTAAACATTTGATAAGATAAAACGCAAGTAAATATATGCAACTTTTTGCGATTATACAATCGTTTTAGGCTGTGATTAAATTTTACGCTTTATCGTTTTATCAAACCGTAGTAAATAATTACAAACGGCTACCAATAACTTTTCAGTGCACTCAAAAGAACGGTAAGCAATTGTATAATCGCTTTTATGTCCTGACTCGAACAATTTTTTGTTATATATTCTGCAAGCATAAAAGCCAACGCATTAATTTCTTTTCCGTTCACGTCACATTATATGATTTTTTGCAAAATTTTGATAAACTTCAAACGCCCTTTTGCATTGAGTTTCGCCGTGACTAAAATTCTTTTTAACACACGTTTTGCCCTTTCAATCAATTATCATTTAGCATATAAGATATGCAAGATTCGACGTTCAAAACAGTTAAAGACGATTCAAACGATAAATTAGCAAACTCTTCAGGGTCGGCTTGCGTTTTGCGTCTTAAATTAAACTTTCCGTCTTCATCCGATACGCACAATTCATATTCAACGTTTTCTTTATCGGTTTTTACAACAACTTTTGCTATTTTTTCACCGGTTTCAGCGTCAACGTCGAAATCGCCTATCTCAAAATCATACGTCTTTTTTAAAATCGTACCCTCACCCGCTTCGACGTAATAATCGGTTGCTTTGTTTGTCAATATATTAAAATCCATATATCTATAATCATATTTGCCGTCATATTCGTTAACATTCCATACGCCGTGCATTAAAGACGCGTCGTCGTTTTTGATTACGGAAGGAAGAATTTCGCCGTAAACGGCTTTAACGGAATTGAGATTTGTGCTTTCACTGATTCGGTTATATACCGTATTCTTTCTGACGATAATATCCCCGACCTTTTTCTGTTCGTATTTCAATTCCATTCCGTCGGACGTCTTATTCACAAACAATTTATTTGAACTGCCTACTCTGCTCTTGACCCATCCTTGTTTGTCCTTAATTTCAACTTGAGTAACTTCATTGTTATTATTTTTCCAATAAACCAGTTCAACTTCTTTTACGATTAAAGGCGTCGATGAGTCTTTATAAATAAAATAACCGCTTTCATTGCCCGTAACCACAATATAAGTTTCTAAGCCGTTAGTCGAAATAAGGTCGAGATCTTCATTGCCGGTCGTGTTTACGGATATCTCATACGTTCCCACAATGTTTTCCAAGGTTGCCGGATTACAAGCTACAAGCACTCCTATGCCGACAGCAGCCAAGATAACTACTAAAATGATTAATACAATTTTTTTCATTGTCCCTCCTTAGCTTACGTAAACAAAAAACAAATTCCTTTGATTTTACCTTACGTTAAAAGCTACAAAACGTATTATTAAATTATTACTATTTCTTTCGTATAAAAAATTAAATCTTTTGTATAAAAATTAAAACACAAATACCTTAACGATACACGCTAACAATTGTAAATGAACGATTTTATGTATTTATTTTACCATGTAGCTTTCTATTTTGCAATAGAAAAATTTTTATAATATCTTTGAAATAGAATCTCTTTTAATGTTCAAATTTAAATCATAACAATTTGATAAGTAGTAAAACTTGGATACAGTTAAGTTTAAGTATTGTAAAACTAATTTAGCAGAACGTTTGTTAAATAGCGAAATTTAGATAATAGTAAATTTACAAAATAATGTTTAAAAATGCTTTGTAACTTTGCAAAACAAAAATCCGAACCCCTTACCGATAGGTATGGAATTCGGACTTAAACTGTTTGGTGCGGTCAACAGGACTTGAACCTGCATGGAGTTACCACAAGATCCTTAGTCTTGCGCGTCTGCCAATTCCGCCATGACCGCTCACAGCTTTATCAGTATATAAAAAATTGAAGAATTTGTCAATAAATTTACACTAAGTTTTTATAATTTATTGCACACAAAAATTTAAATTCTTTCAATCTCTTTTTTTAGTCGTTTGCCGAAATTACAATTTACTTGCGTACATGATTCCGAAAAATAAACCTACAAAAATTATACGTGCAATAATTTAAAATTCGGTATTATTGCATTTTGAATTATTGCATTTTGTAGTTGCTATACATTAGATATACGTAAATCTTTTTGTTGACTAAGTCTTTATAAATTTTAAAAATTTAATAATTTACTTAACACACGAAAATTTAAACAGCATTTTTTAAAAAATCATAATGCTACTTACCGTATTGCTTACTTATCGGTTTGTTATATGTTTGACGATTTCAGAAACTTCATCGGAAAGAAATTCATAATCGCCGTTTTTTAGTTTGATTTTCGCTTCAGTAGAAGAAACGTTTTTAAGTCCTTCGTTTGCCGTCAAAAATATTGTGTCTACTCCGTGAGCCAAGTTGTAAGCCGCCATTTCCTGTTCATAAAGTCTGTCGGTCTCATTTCTTACGCCCCGCACAAGAATACCGCCCCCATGGTTTGCAACGTAATCGACCGCATAGCCGTCGAAATAATCGCATTCAACCTTTTCAAACTTTGCCGTCATGGCTCTCAACATATTTAGTCTGTCATCGATTGAAAATTTTGCCGTCTTTTCCGGATTTATCAAAATCACAACGTAAACTTTTTCAAACATTTTCACGGCTCGTTCAATAATTTCGAGATGCCCGATTGTTGGCGGGTCAAAAGTTCCCGTGACATATCCGTTACATTTATAAAACTTGTTCATAATCTTTCAATAAATTCGGCAGTCGTATTCCCCATTTTTTTTGTGCGTTGGCTGTATTGCTCGTCGCAAAGCTCAAAAGCGTTTTCGGTTGCATGCTCATAAACAATCATTCCGCATTCATTCAGCAAATCAAGCTCGACAACGGTTTTTACGGCATTTTGCCCCATATCGCCTTTATAAGGCGCGTCGATAAAAACCAAGTCGTATTTTTTTTCGGTTGAATTCAAAAACGACCTATAATCGGATTTTATAACTTTGTACGTCTTTTCGTCGATACCTTTTAAATTCTGCCTTACGTAAGAGAGCGAACCTTCGCTTACGTCAACAAAATCGACAAATTCAGCGCCTCGGCTTAACGCTTCGATTCCCAAAGCGCCGCTGCCTGCAAATAAATCAAGCACTACGCTCGACTCCGTATACGGTTGTAAAATATTGAAAATAGTTTCTTTAATTCTGTCCGTTGTAGGTCTTACGCTATCTCCGCTCGGGGCGTTAAGGCATTTACCACGGTATTTACCTGCAATAACTCTCATTTGCTTATCACGACGTCAAGTTTCACGTCGGTACTCTCCGTTTCAATTTTATCAACCAACTGGCAATCGAAAGCTACTCCGCATTTATACGTTTTGTTCTTTGACAAAAATCTGTCGTAATAGCCTTTCCCTCTGCCTAATCTGTTCATTTCGCTATCAAAAGCCACAAGCGGTACTACCGTAAAATCGAAACGCTTCCCGATATTACCCGTTTTAGGTTCTAAAATACCGAATTTATTATACCAAAATTCCGTATCGATATCGATTTCAATAGCTTGCATATCATCGCCGTCAATTTTCGGCACATAAACGGTTTTACCTTGTTTTATGGCTTTTTTTATAAAGTCTATTGTATACGGCTCGTTAAAATCCGACATAAAGCAAAACACCGACTTTGAAGTTTTATACGCATCAAGCGATAAAACTTCGTCAAATATAGCTTTTGATTTATCGGCTTTTTCTTCGTCGGTAAGGCAAATAATCTTGTCGACAACCGCTTTTCTCAGTTCCGTTTTTGTACTCATAATCTTAAATTCTTCCCTGTTATATTAGAATCAATCTAAAACGACTTTTAATGCTCACGTCAAATTTGTGCGCATCACAATTTATAAATTGTATAATTTATAAGTAAATAAATTTATACGTCAATATAAATATACTCTGTTTATTCGCCGCTTGTCAAGTCCTGTCAGAATTTCATAACATATGGTGTCCTGCCCTTTCGCCTGAAATTCGGCGTCGTTTCCCTCGCCTAAAATACAAACCTCGTCGCCGATTTTTAATCGGTCTCTGCCCGTTCCGATTATAATCATATCCATACAGGCAACGGATAAGACTTCGTATCTCTTGCCGTGCGATACCACGTGCCAGCCTTTACGACGTATTCCATCGGCATAACCGCCGAATACAACGGCAATATTCTGACTCTTGTTAGATCTGAAATCTCCGTAACTTACGTACTCGCCCTTTTTAATTTCCTTAGAATCTACAACCTTAGAAAATACCTTAATAGCCGGCGTAACGCCTTCTACACCATAGCCGTAAGCTCCTATGCCTATTCTTAACATATCGCTTTCAATTGAATATTTCGCCGATGAGGTGGCTTGGATATGAAAAATTCCTTCTCTAAAAAAATTATTATATATTGCTTTCTTAATATTGAAGTCGGCAATCTGATTTTTATTAGGTTTTCTGAAATGGCTGAATGCCCCTAAAACGTTTATATAATCGCTGCTTTTTAATCTTTGTAGAAATTCAAACAAAAATTCATTATCTTTAATTCCAAGTCTGTTCATTCCCGTGTCAAACTTTATAAACACGTCTGCTTTTTTATTCAGATTTTTACACGCTTTTTCTATAGAATAAATTTGTTCATAGGAAAAAATCGACGGTGTTAAATCATACTCAACAAAATCCGCCGCTTCATTACAACTAAACAGCGATACTAAAATAGGAATATTAATACCGGCGTTTCTGAGTTCCTTGCCCTCTTCAACGGTTGCCACGCCAAAATAATCGACAATATCCTGAGTTCCGAGCGCGACTTTTACCGCGCCGTGTCCGTAAGCGTTAGCTTTAACCATAAATAACAATTTTTTGTTTTTATTCCTTAATCTGTTTAAATTCTGTCTTATTGCCTTTACGTTGCAAACTGCTTTTAATTCCACTTTTTCACCAAAGACAAAATATGCCGCACGTATGAATTTTGTGAAATTCAGATAAAATATAAGACGTCAAACAGATAAAATAAAAGAC
>JBJETY010000054.1:0-38888 GCA_051883555.1 Christensenellales bacterium
GGTATTATCAGAATTTTGCGTTAACGATATTAGCTGATTTCAATAAATCGTTATTGCGTCAATTGCAAGTTAAATCGTTATTGCGTAATTTTGATTCACCGAAAAACGAAATTTTACTCTAACCAGAATTGGGGAATTGCATGTAAAATCGATATTTCGTAATTTCGCATTCGTATTGTCGCAGACCGTCAATCCTTTTTTTCCGTATCCTCGTCGGAGGAAGGCAAGGTCGCCGTCTCGTTTTTTGTTTCCGGGAAGTTTTTGCCGACGTTGGCTTCATAGGCGTTCAATTCGACGTCCAGAATCTTTTCTTCCTTTTTCACAACGTCCGGCGAGTATATTTCCATCTGAACGCCGCTGTCGGTGATAAGAACGTTATTAGGCTTTTTAAGAAGTTTTACGGTAACGAACATATCGCCTGCCGCTCCCGCCACGTTGA
Organism: Christensenellales bacterium; assembly: GCA_051883555.1. GTDB lineage: Bacteria > Bacillota > Clostridia > Christensenellales > CAG-917 > CAG-917. Next base: position 440 of record JBJETY010000054.1, read on the forward strand.
ACATCTGCACGAAGTAAACTCCCCAGAAATACACAACGGGGACCAAAAGGCACGGTATAAGCAAAAGGGCAGTCCAGATGACGAGCGGCGCTAAGGTAATAATTATATATTGACCCTTTTTGAAATAGTCGTCTGTTCCGACAAACGCCATTCCTGCCGTAAAGCCGAAATGCAATTTACACTTCGGAGCGAAAATTTTCATAAAGACTGCATGCGTAAGTTCATGAAGAACGATATACAAAATCGAACCGAATATCGCAATAAGCAAATTGAAGATGATATATTTATAATGCACGTATGCGAAAAAGGTCAGATTTTTTGTGAAATATCCGCCGATAAACATAAGAACGTAAATTGCAATAGATATAGCCTGAATGAGTCCGTTGCTTTTGCGGTCGTTTTTTAAATCAATCGTATCGAGCAAATCGTAGTTGTCAGGAAGTTTCATAAATCACCTATAATTAAAAAAATATAGAGGCATAAGCCTCTATAAATTGTTAGTCAGCTCTGTATGGGAGCAAAGCCATTTGTCTTGCACGCTTAATAGCGGTTGCAAGTTCACGTTGATGTTTTGCACAAACGCCGCTCATACGACGTGGCAAAATTTTGCCTTTTTCCGTAATAAATTTTCTGAGCTTTGCAACGTCTTTATAATCAATGCTTTCAGCATGTTCTACGCAAAACGTGCAAACTTTCTTTTTAGGAGCCCTTTTTTGTGGGCGAACATTTTTTTCTTCCATAGATTCTCCTTTTAGAAAGGAAGGTTATCGTCCATTATCGGCTTTAAATCTTCCGAATCCGACGATTCTTCCCTGTCGTTATCATTTCTTGTAGAGAGGAATTGAATTTCTTCGGCAACAATATCGGTAGTGTAACGTTTTGAACCGTCTTTACCGTCGTAGCTGCTGGTTTGTATGCTGCCGACAACGGCCGCTTTTGAACCCTTTTTAAGGTATTTAGCGCAGTTTTCGGCTTGCGTACGCCAAACAACGATATTCAAGAAATCAGTATCTCTCCTGCCGTCCTTGGAGTAGTTTCTTGAGACAGCCAAAGTAAATCTGCAATAATTGATTCCGTTTGGCGTCTGATTAAGCTCCGGATCTTTTGTTAAATTTCCGATTAAGAATACTTTGTTCATAGTATCTCCTTGATTACTTTCTGATAATCATTTCTCTTACGACGTTTTCGTCATTGCCGAGTTGTCTTGACAATTCCTGAGGAACGGTATCGCTTGCGGTAAAGTTCATCAAAACGTAATAACCTTCACTCTTGAAGTTGATTTTGTAAGCATACTTTTTAGTGCCCCATTTTTCAACGGATTCAACAGTGCCGTTTAACGATTCGATGAGTTTAGAATACTTTTCGATAGCCTTGTTCTTAACCTCGTCGTCGACGTCGTTTTGAATAATGTAGAGAATTTCGTACTTATTCATATTGTACCTCCTTATGGTCTATTGGCCCTTACGGGCAAGGAATGGCTTTCGCCAGCCTGATAGGCTTTAATATTATCTAATAAAATTTGAAAAAAGTAAAGCAAAAAGAGAGATTTTTGCAACATTTTTATATCGAAAGGAAACGGTTGCGGAACGGAAAATATAAAATAATGATAAACCGTGTTGCAAACGAAAAAGTTTAGGCAAAAAAGTTTTGCTTTCAAAAAAAGAAATGAAGGGCAAGAAAAAAACAATAAAAGGTGCAATAAATTTTAAATTTAATTCAGCCGTATATCTTTTTTGCAAGCTTTTTTACTTTTTGCAAAGTATTGTCGACGTATTTTACTCCCTTATTTGTTAAGGCGGCAATTTCCGTATAACTGTTGCCTTCGAGATACAGTTTTAAAATTTCAAGTTCGTCCGATTTAAGTTTATCCGCAAATTCCGCATAAAAGTCGACGTCGCTTTCTTTTAAGATAAAAAGAAATTCGGGATTGAGTTCGTTCGACAATAAATTTCCCGACACGTTTTCTCCGTCTTCGTCGGGCAGAGAAGTAAAAGATACGTAATCGTTCAGAAAACTGTGTTTCTTTCTGCCTGCCGATTTTGCCGCATCCGTCATCTGATTTTTTATGCAACCCGTAAGGTAAGCTTTCAGGTCGCCTTTTGAGCCGTCGAACGAGCGAACGCCTTTGAAAAGACCTATCATACCTTCCTGAATAAGGTCTTCATAGTTTGCCCCTTTAAGAAAAAAACTACGCGACAAAGCAATGACGAGAGGCTTATAACGATTGTAGAAAGCGTTTTGGGCTTCGTCGTCACCATTTAAAACGAAAGTTAAAAGTTGTTCGTCGTTTAATTCGGTGTAGTTCATATAGGTTTAATCCGTGTTTTTTTTGTTGACGTTAGACGATTTGACGTACGGAAAAAGTCGTTTTCAGCGTGAAAGTCGTCGTTTTCAGTGTCTTTGTTTTACACATTCATAAAGTATAACGCCTGTGGCTACCGACGCGTTTAAAGAGTTTACTTTGCCATATTGCGGAATCGTAACCGTGCCGTCGCAGAGTTCTTTCGTCAGACGTTTTACGCCGTCGCCTTCGCTTCCTATAACGATGGCAATGCTTCCCGTCAAATCCGTTTTTGAAATTTCGTCGCCGTCAAAGTCGGCGGCATATACCCAAACGCCGCATTTTTTAAGGTCGCGAATGGTATCGTTAATGTTGGTAACTTTTGCAACCGAAATATGTTCCGCGGCCCCTGCGGAAGTCTTGATAGCCGTTCCGTTTACGACGGCGCTACGGTGTTTAGGAATAACTATTCCGTGTGCGCCGAAACATTCCGCGCTTCTTATAATAGCGCCGAGATTGTGCGGATCGGTGATACCGTCGAGAATCAGTATAAGCGGTTTTTCGCCTTTTGCGTGTGCGTTTTCGAATATGTCTTCTATTGAGCAATACTCAAATTCTCCCTTTATTAGGACGGCTCCTTGATGATTTGCCGTGCCCGCTTTTTCGGTTAAAGCGCGTTTGTCTGCAAAGGAAACGAGAATATTTTTCGTTTTGGCAATTTTTATAAGTTCGTTAAGACTCTTATCGAAATTGTCCTTTTCGATTATAAGTTTTTCAATAGGGTCGTCGCCGTTGAGAGCTTCGCGAACGGGATTTTTTCCGTAAATTATCATATATACCTCGATTAAATCACGTAATTTTATAAGTTAAGCAATTATATAAGTTTTAGATTTATAAGTAAACGTTGTTATATTGCGTTGAAAGGACGGCGTGCAGACGCATTTTGCATAAAACGATAAGCGACCGCCGGCAAGTAAATTTATCGTACACGAAGTCGGAAAAATTATGGAAGAAATTTTACCGCCTCAATTTCGTTAAACGTATAGATTGCTTTACGCCGAACGTAAAAGAGGTAAGGTAAAAGAATTTAACGAAATTCATAAATTATGAATCAACTGAGAAATTCTAAAAGTCTCTCCGTTTTTCCTGTTAGGTATAAATAACCTAAAACGGCTTCGTAACCGCTTGCATAACGATATTCACCTATTTCTGCATGTTTTGCGCTTGTATGGATTCTGCAATTTCTTGCTCGTCTGAATAAATCGGCTTCGGTCGGAGTCATTTTGTCGATAAGACCTTTTACTTTATCCGCCTGACTTACCGCTTTGACTTTTTGAGTCACCATTGTATGCAATTTTCCTGTAGGCAAGTCGCTTCCTATCGTGACCGCCGAACGTTCGTAAAGCGATTGCACGCTGTCTCCGATAAACGCAAGCGAGAGCGGCGGAAGGGCGAGAGCTTCCTCCTCCGACAGATTTACCAATTTTTTGAACATACAATTTTCCATAGGCTCAGTTTAACACAAGTTAGGGATATTGACAACGATTTAAAAAAATGATATAAAATTATGTATATATAAAATTTATATTTAAATATGTATTTATTTTATATGCATTCAATAAAAAACTTGCGACAGAAGTTTAAGAATAGTGTTTTATTTAAGTGCAGAGAGCTGTTCTGAAGGTAGCGTTCAAGTTATGCGTTGCGCGTAATTAATAAAGCATATTCGCATAAAGCGGTTTAGTGATTAAATAAAAACTAAAAAAAATATTTGTCGTCTAAAAGATAATTTACAGGAGTAAGCAATATTACACCGACTATGAAAAAATCGATTAAAATTTTATTGTTAGTAGCATTGATTGCCTTATTGATTGGGGCACTTTCCGCATGCGGACTTTGGGAAACAAGAATCAGTTCCATTATGATAGATAATCCTGACAATCTTGAAATGATTGTCGGAGAGACTCTTCAATTGTCCGTAACGATAAAACCGACAGGGCATTCGGAAAGCGTACAGTATAAGGCTGAAACTGTAGATAAATACAATCAGGTTTTATCAAACGGAAAGACAGTTGTAACAATCGACCAAGAAGGACTTATCACCGCAGTTGACGACGGTAGAGCCAAAATTACCGTACAAACGGCTGACGGAAGATTAAAAGCAAGCGTTTATATTACCGTAACTTACGCTCCGATTGAAAATCTCGTTCTGGCGGCAGAAGGCGAAACGTTGCAATACGTCGGAAACGCCGCGCAGGAAATAAAACTCGCTTTGTCATACGGCGATATCGAAATTCCGGAAACTAGTATAATCACTTGGTTTATAAAAGAAAAAGACAGCGATAAAAAGGCAATGACCGAATTTGCCGACAGCCTGACGGCAAGCGTTAAACCGTTGCAGGAAGCGGGATATTATGCAACGGTTTGGGCGATTATCGAATATTCCGGATTTACGTTCACGTCGAACGAAATATACTTCGGATATTTCGTTCAATACGACACGAATTATCTTACGATAAAAGATCCGACGACGGAAGATTCCGGCTTTATAAAGGTGGGCGAAAGTTTCAAGACGGAGGAATCTGTTTTCGGCGAAAACGACTATTATTTTGTAGAAGCAGGAAGTGAAATATCCTTAACGTTTTTAAGCACGACGGCGGGAAGCAATCCGTATCCGAATTGTAAGTGGTACGTTTTAATCAGCGACGACAACTTTACGTCGGACGATTTGGACAACGGCGATTATAAACTGATCGAAGGGGAGACCGGCGGTGTTTTACACTACACGCCTGAAACTCCGGGACTTCGCTATTCGATAAGACTTTATTGCGACGGCAAAGAAGCCAAAAAAGAATTTTTGTTTAAAACGACGGCCGCGTTGGTAAATAATCTTACTTTAAAAGACGGCGACGGTATGACGACTGCCAAACAGCATATTTCTTCAATAAAGCAGATTACGCTTACGGCAGATTGGAATAAAGCAAATACTGCGGGAACCGAGTATATAGAGTGGCATGAAGGCGAAACTCTGCTTAAAAAGGGCGGCATATCTGAAAGCGGCATCACGACTTACAGCTTCCTTCCGCCTGACGCGGCATGTGAAGGAACGATAAAAGTTAAGGTGTACGACGCCGAAGGCGGAGACACTTATAAAGAAGCGGAATATCTGTATTACGTCGTCGAAACGCTGTTGGCGCCTAAGCAGACAAAAGTTGAACTTATAAGCGGCAGTCAGGACCAGACGGCAGGCGTCGAGGAAGTTACGTTTAAGGCAAGCATCGTTTTACCTTCAACAGGCGTAAATAACACGTTGCCTGTATATTGGTACGTAAACGGCACTCTTGTAAACGATACGACGGGTTATACGATAGACCAATCGGCAAAGACGTTGAAGTTTACTCCATCCGGTGCGGAAGAAAAAGAATATGCGGTATATGCGATTATCGGCAACGTAAAGAGTAATACCGAAAACGTATATCGTTTCACGACAAATTGGAGCAGCGTTCAGGCATATTGCACAAACTATTTCGAATGGGAAGGCTCGAGCTTCAATAAATATATTTCCAGCCACGAAGAGGCTTGCATAGCGTTCAGTTACGTTATGGTAAATTATGATACAACCGGTTTGTCTTTATATTTCGACCCGTCTCTCGGCTATGATTCGACGACCTTCGGCGATTTATATGCAAACGTATTGTGTGCATATTACAGCGGCGGAAGTATGCCTTGTTCCTATTCTGCAAGCGGAAACGTAATAGACATTCGTTACAATTCATCGGGCGCAGTTAAAGAGCCGACGACTTCGACGACGGAACAAGCAACGAGAAGCGACGCTTATGACTTTAAAGAAGTTGACCTTAGATATGCAAGCGGGGCGGTAAGGTCGACGCTTCCTATAGACGATAACGAGATAAGTTATAGGGTAACGACTACGGAAGCTCTTTGGAGAGCGGTATCGTTCGGATATAAGCCGACCATGGACACGGGAACAACCGTCGAAGAAATTTATAAGAGAGCAAGGGCAGTTGTAGGCGAGATATGCACCGATTCGATGAGCGACGTTGAAAAGATTATGGCAATCTGCGACTGGCTTGCCGTAAACGTCGTATACGATTACACTGCGGCGAATATGACGGTTGAAACGAGCGTTGCTCTGACGTACGATTGCTATTATTTAGAGGGCGTATTTAGACAGAAAGAAGTAGCCGGACAACTTTTTTGGGACGGCTGTGCCGTTTGCGACGGAATTTCAAAAGCTTTCGTTCTTCTTTGCGGACTTGAAGACATAAAGGCAGTTCGCGTCGTCGGAACGGGCAGCGGCGGAAGTCATGCCTGGAATAAGGCTTTGGTAGACGTCAACGAGGACGGCGAGGCGGAATGGTATTCGTTCGACCTTACGTGGGCAAGCGCGAAGTCAAACGATAGCAGCGTTGAGTATTATTATCACAATTATCTCTTCCAGACCGATGAAGATATGGAAAGTTCGGGACACGTCGAAAGGAACATAAACTATGCTTATACGGCAAGCGGAACGTCGAAAACCGCAAAATTGACGGTTTATCCGCAATCAAAGACGTATTTGAACATTTTCAGCTTATATGATTTTGAAATCGCTAAGTCATATTTGAAAGGAAGTTACGATACTTCTCTTGTAGACGGAGACGTGATTAAAGGCGACGGAATCATCGACAGCGCAACGGAACTTGCCATTGCATTGGTATATTCCTATCTGCAAAGCCAGGAGAGGGGTACTGACGTATACGTGATTTTAAAGGTCGGCACTTATGCGTTTATCAACGGTTCCAGTATTGACGTGGATTCTATAAGAGCGGCAATCAATTTGATAAACCTGAGCGACGTAACGATTAAATCTTCCAGCAGCGACATAGAGAATATGTTTAATTCGGGTAGCGGCAGCAGCTGGCTTGTCAAACTTGTTTATGAATAAAAGCGTGACTGCGTTGTTTTAAGCGGCATAGGCGTTATTCAAAGAAACGAGATTATCTTAAACGGCGTTAATAATAGGCGATTTAATAAACTAAATCAATAACGGCTGATAATCTAACAGTTGAATACCGATAATCGCAAAGGCGGAAGCAGACAGCGGATAGGCTTAAAAAACAAAATAAGTAAAAATATAAATGCACTCATCGAGTGCATTTTTTTAAAGGAACGAGCGGAGAGTATCAACGTTAGATTGCATCATTTGAATATAATCGGTTGCAAGTTGCGGAATCTCACTTCCTACAAGTTGCATTTCGTTGATTTCTTTCTGTATATCGTTTATACCCATATTTGTGCCTTCAATCATCATTTCGGCAATATTTGTATTCGAGCTGTCGAACATGGTGTTCATTTTTGTTCCCATCTTCATCATCATTTTTTTCATTTTCGCAGGAGTAGCTTCTTTAACGGAATTTGCGTCAAGTTCTTTTTCAACTGCGGTTTTGAAACCTACGTATCCCTTTTTTTGTTCGGCAAGCACGTTGAGAAGCTTTTCGTCTTTTACTGCACATTTAACGTTTTCAATGGCGTCGATGCCAAGATCGGCATTTTTTAATATTTGTTCATAAAGTTTCATTTTTCACCTCGCATTTATTATGGAGATAAAAATCAGATTTTATACAATAAAAAACAGCAATATAGGTTGAGAATAACCAACCGCAAATAAATTAAAAAAAGGCGTATGAAAAGTTGACGAAGAAAAAAACCGAAAACTTTATTCTTGCATTCGTTCTGACGTTTATTATTTTCGTTGCCGATAAAACTTTCAGCCGAGGCGACGGCTTTATACGGTGATAGTTTTATAATTAAATTTTATATCGCGCGCTTTACGTAAAAAAAACGCAGTTTTCACGTGCGTTTTTAAATTTATTTCATTTCGATTATTGCGTTATATTTTAACAAGGCTATCGCGGTTTTTGCGTCTTTTATGTCGCCGTTTATTACCATTTGAACAGCGTCTTTAAGTTTGACTTTTTCAATACTCAGCGACTCGTCGTCGTCAAAGTGCGTGGCGGTTGATATGAATTCCGTTGCAAGATAAAGATGAATAATTTCGTTGCAATAGCCCGGCGTAGGATAGATTTTTCCGAATTCTTGCAAAGAATCGGCTTTCTTTCCTATTTCTTCTTCAAGTTCGCGTATTGCGGTAAAATACGGGTCTTCGCCTTTTTCGAGTTTTCCTGCCGGAATTTCAAGCAGATATTCGCCGTAAGCGTAGCGGTATTGTCTTACGAGATAAACGTATTCGCCTTCTATCGCAAGAATTGCCGCGCCGCCGCGATGTTCGACGACTTCTCTCAAACACGGATTGCCGTTTTCGGCTAAAGCGTCGTCACAGCGCACGTTTATGATTTTTCCGTTGTATACGTATTTTTTATTTATCGTTTTTTCCATAGCACAAGAGTAGCACATAAAGTGCGATTTTGCAAGGTATATTTTTTTCTCACGGGGAAACAATTTCTATATGATAGTCGCAACAAAAAACAGAAAAGCATTGAGAAAAGTCCTATTGATTATAGCCGTAGCGTTTACGGTTCTGACGTTCACAACGGCGCTGTTCGGTTGCAACTCCGACAACGAATTGTCGGATGAAGTAATCAGAATACATATAAGAGCAAACAGCAACTTAGCAGTTGACCAGTCCGTCAAACTCGAAGTTAGAGACAGCGTTACGGAATTCTTGTCCGAGGAATTGGAAGGCGTTAAGACGAAATCGGAAGCGTATCTTAAACTTAAAGATTTATCCGACGAGATGACCGAAATAGCCGACGCCACTTTAAAAGAAAACGGCTTTGACTATAAATCAAACGTGTATATCGGAAAAGAGACTTTTCCCGAACGGCAATACGGCGAATATACCTTCCCCGCAGGCGAATATGACAGCGTAATTTTAAATTTAGGTAGCGGCGAGGGAGATAATTGGTGGTGCGTGGCGTTTCCTCCGTTGTGCTTTTCGCCAAGCGGAAACGTAGTATATAAATCATGGATAAAAGAGCTTTTAGACAAAATATTTTCATGACAGTTAAAACAGCTTTAAGGGCTGTTTTTTTATTAGAAAAACTTTTTGCGTTAAATTCCTAAGTTAAAAATGCAAACGCATTTAACTCAAGTTTTTTCGCGTTTTAAAAAGTTTTAAAAACGGCGGAAAGAAAATATATATCGCAAACCGCCAACGCATTTGAAGCGGAAATTTAAAAGATAAAGATTACGTATAGCAATTATTAAACGCGCCTTGTTAAAAAATTTATCCGATTGACGTTAAGTTTGCATTAAAACAAATATATTGCAAAACATAATGGCGGAGGAATTTATGAAGAAGTTATCGATAGCAATGAGTGTGGTGCTTTTAATAAGCGTTTTTGCTTTTGTCGTAGCTTTCAACGTCCCCGAAGTCTGTGAAGCGGCGGTTTTAAAACAGGGGTCTACGGGAACTCAAGTAAAAACGTTGCAGACCAAACTTAAAAACTGGGGTTACTATTTCGGAAGCGTGGACGGAATTTTCGGTTCGAAGACAAAAGCCGCCGTCATCAGTTTCCAAAAGAAAAACGGACTTGTCGCCGACGGTATCGTAGGGGCAAAGACCGCTGCGGCACTTGGAATGACTTTAAGCACAACGTCTACTACAAGCGGATACAGCACGTCCGACGTAAACTTGCTTGCAAGGCTTGTTTATGCCGAAGCGAGAGGAGAGCCGTATACAGGGCAGGTTGCAGTTGCCGCAGTTGTTCTGAACAGAGTTAAAAGTTCGTCTTTCCCTAACAGTATAGCAGGCGTAATTTACGAACCGTATGCATTTACGTGCGTGAGCGACGGACAAATAAATCTCACGCCTGACGCTACCGCAAAGAAAGCGGCGCAAGACGCAATGAACGGTTGGGATCCGACGGGCGGTTGCCTTTATTATTACAATCCTAAAACGGCGACAAGCGCTTGGATATGGTCAAGACCGGTTACCGTGACGATTGGAAATCACAGTTTTATGAAATAGGTGAATTATGGAAGAAAGAAAAAAGAGAATAGGTTTAACCTGGGCGGTTATAATTTTATCTTTGCTTGTAGTCGGAGCGGCAGTCGCATTCGGCATTATTTTCGGGCTCAATAAGGGTGGTGACCCCGTTGCAAGCGCAAATATGCTCGAAGCGAGCTATAGCAGAGCATACTACAGTCTGACCGACGAGTTAAACGACATGAGCGTAAATCTTAAAAAGGTAGACGCAATAAACAGCAGTAAGACTCAGCAGGATATGCTGTACGAAGTTTGGGCGTCAGCCGTAAAGGCTTCGGACAATCTTTCATCGCTTTCCGTAGAGGGCGAGGGAAGCATAAAACTTAAAAGATTCGTCAACCAATTGGGCGATTATAGCAAATACCTTGCCAAAAAGGGTGAGAGCTTGTCGAATGAAGAGAAGGAAAATCTTGTCAGACTTGGCGATATTCTTTCGGAAATCGCAACAGGACTTAAAAGCGTTGAAGACGAATTGACGTCGGGCAGAACGTTTTTAGGCGAAGACGGCGTAGTCGAGAGCGTACTTCCTACCGTGTTTGAAAAATTCAGCGAACCTAGCGTTGAATATCCGACTTTGATATACGACGGACCGTTTTCGGACGGATTGGAAGGGCATAAGGCAAGAAATCTCGAAGGCAACGAATTTACGCCCGAGCTTGGCGAAAAGAAAATCAGAGCGATGTTCGACCTGACGGAAGACGACGGCGTTGAATATCTGGGCACAAGCGGCGGCGACTTTAAGATTATGTCTTACAGAATGGATTTGTCAAAAGACGGCGAAACTTACGTCAGCATTACGCTGAACGGCGGAAAGCTGTTGTCGTTTGTAAGGAATGCCGATACCGACGTTGACGGCGGTTTTACAGATGAAGAACTTATCGAAAAAGCCGAAGAAACGGCTTTGCACTTAGGATTTAAAAATATGGAATCCGTATGGGTGGAAAGAGTAAACGGCGTAGGTTATATAAATCTTGCGCTTGTGGATAACGGGGTTATAGTATATCCTGATATCGTGAAAGTAAAACTTTCGCTGTCCGACCTTTCTGTATTGGGCGTTGACGCAACGCATTATTCTTTAAACCATACGATAAGAAACTTTGACGTCGAAAAGATAGGCAGTCAGGACGCACAAAGCGTAATTGACGGCAGAATGGAAATAGAAAGGGTAGCGCTTACCGTTATTCCTTACGGCGAATATTCGGAAAGATTGTGTTATGAATTTAAAGGCAAAATAAACGGCGGAGACTATTTTGTATACGTCGACGCTCAAAGCGGTGAGGAAATAAACGTCCTTTACGTCGTTAATTCCGAAAGCGGATTGCTTGTTCTTTAACGCTAAATAATATTTTCGATTTAAGCGGAATAAGGAATAAACGCAAATAGTTGCAATATTACGTCACTTTCAAGCGGCAAGAGTAGATGGAAAATACTAATTGGATAGTTTATAACTATACGATTAAATTGTTTCTACTAAATATTTTGACGTAAAAGTTCAAACTGAAAACAAATGAAAAAACATAGCGTACGCTATGTTTTTTCATATTAAAAGAAGTTTTCAATTTAAATTGCATATTTTAAATTTACGTTTAAAAATTTCTTTAAATCGGTTTTTAAATAAGATTTAACCTTTTGCAAAGATTATTCAGCCGCTTGTTCGGGTTCTTTAGTTTTGGACTTTTTTTCTTTTTTGGCTTTTGGCTCTTTGGCTTTAGGTTCTTTTACTTTAGGCGTTTTAGGTTGTTTTTCCTTCTTTTCTTTTTTAGGAAGCGGTTTTCCTTTTATAAGAAGGAATATAACGCTGAGAATGAGCATCAACAAACCGATTATAACGCCAAGCAGAATTGCAATTCCTTCCGTCGTTACAATCGACTTGAGATAATCTGTAAAAGCAATGCCCGTCATGCCTGCAAGCAGAATATCTATGAAAGGATAGAGCGCTGTCAATATGCTTGCTATAAATATTATAGCTCCGAAAACGATATTGGATAGAGCCGCGCCTTTTCCGTATCCGCTGAAGATTGCAAGGAATAAGTTTGTTATAACGCTGATGCCTGCTATTATAAACGATATCAGCGAAACAAAATTTAGAATCGTTATGCCCCAATGTACGCCGCTCAAAGTCGACGCGCCGTTTTTAATCAAAGCGTCGATATATGTTATTCCGTTGAAATAACCGAAAGCGTAAACGGCAGTACTTCCTGACAGTTTTCCGAGACTTACTAAGTAGCCGAGTATATGGAATATCAAAAAGCCTATGCTGAGGAAAAGCATAATTAAGCTTTTTGGTAAACTTCCCGACCATCTTCCCGTCTTTTCAGGCTCTTTATTTTCCGCTTGTTGTTGCTGAGGCATCGGGTAAGGCGGATATTGCGGCGGATAAGGCTGCGGGGCATATCCGCTATACGGCGGATATTGGTAAGGCGGATACTGCGGCGGATAAGGCGGGTATTGCATTTGCGGCGGCATTTGCATTTGTTGCGGAGCAACTCCGCCTACCGTATGATTTGTATATTGTTGTTGTGCTGTATTAGGAGCTGAAGATGTTTGTTCTACAGGTTGCTTGGCAGGGATAACAACGCTTATTGTAACGCCGCAGTTAGGGTTAGGGCATTTAAGACGGTGTTTATATCCGGCAGGTGCATTTTTTGGCGCATCAAAACTGATTTCAGTATGACAGCTTGGACATTTAGTAAACATTAGCCTCCTCCTTTTATACTTTGGTAAAGATACATATTTAATATTAAACTGCTTTACAACTTTTGTCAACACTCAATTGCAAATAAATGGTGGTAAATAATGTTTGAAATATTGTTTTGGCTAAACGAAGCGGAAGTTTATAAAATATTATATTATCGCAAAGTCGGAAGATAACTAAAAAGGAAACCGTAAGGTTTCCTTTTTAGTCATTTGCATTAGCTAGTCTTAATGAAATTTCGTATTCGCTGAAAGCGTTTCCTTTCTTTAACGTTTCGTTTTGCGGTTTGCAAGAGTCATCCGTTCATACATTGTCGTCGGATTTATCATTTTCGGAAATGACCGTATCCGTTTTATCCGATTTCAAATCGTCTTCTAAAGCGTTGCAAAAGTTATTGTCCGAAACGGGGTAATCATTTTTTATATCGGTCGGCAATTTTTTATTTCTTTCAAAATAATTTCCGTTCTTGATTTTTGTCAATACCTTTGTCAAAGGCAGATACAGCGCGGAAACGAGCAACAGATTGCTGACGACGTGCGTTACGTAAAACCATACGCCTCTTACGTAATATGCGCCGAAAAGTCTGCCCAGGTCCGATTTAGGAACGCCGTAAACGCCTGCAAAAACGACGTCTATTCCCGTTGATATAACGCCGAAAGAAGCGGTGAATAAAACGGCAATGATAACGGCAATATAAAGTTTAGGCTTTGTAAGCGAGAGCGACGATACGACGGCAAGCAGATTCCAATATATAAAATAAAGCAGAACCCACGTTCCGAACCCGTAAATTGCCGTTTCGACGGCGCAAAAAATCATTGTGGCGAAAATCGTATACCGCCGTCCGAAAACCGAAGCGTAACATATGATAAGCAGAGTTACCACCTCGACGTTCGGAATAAAACTCAAAGCAAGTTTGCTGACGGTGAGCGTTGCCGCCATAACTGCGACGTAGCATAAATATTTTGCCGTGCTTTTAAATTTGTTTCCGGCGTTTTTCATCAATACGATAAAATGTAGAAAGCGTATTCCGCACCGTCAACGATAGGCAATGAAGATATACCTACGTAACTGTACCAAAACGTTTTGCCGTTGATTTCAAAAGAATTTGGCTTGTCCGAATAATAGATAAGTTCCGGGTCGTTTATTGAATGTAAAATTGCAACGTATTCGTTTATGCCCGGTTCAAGCATTTTTGTGGTTTCGCCGTCAACGTAACCCACGCTTAAAATCCATGCGCCGTAAACGTCGTCGCTAAAGTTGTAGACGACTTTGTTTTGTTTTTGCAACTCTAACATAAGGTCGTGAAGATTTGCGGTTTGCGTTGTAGTCGTAATGCCGAATAATTCTGTTTGATAGCCGTAAGAATCGTTGCCGACGAAACGGACTACAACCGTTTTTTCGCTGTTATCCGATTCGTTGCAGGCAGTCAGTGCCGAAAAGCAGACAGTAAGAAGCATAACGACGGTGATTAGCGTTAAAAGTTTTTTTGTTTTGTTCATTTTACCCTCCGTAAAATACATAGCGTTGCTATGCGAGTTTTTTTGCAAAGGCCGGTATCCTGACTTAAAGAGAGTAAATCAAAATTTGCATTAAGCAGCACCTAAAAAACTAAAGCGTATGGAATTTAGTTTTGCAGTAAAGCGTATACAAACAGATAAATTCTTTGCCGTCTTCCCTTTCGGTGACTTTATGGCAACTTGGCTTAATACAGTAGCGGGGGCTGCGACGGATTCACACCGCCTTCCCGTTTAACATATTATTGCACCTTTTGCCAGCATATTTTAGTATATATTGATTTTTATGTCAAATAAGGCAAAGGGTCGGTTTGAATTTACTTTCAACGTTGGCTACGGAAAATAAAAAGACAAAAGAAAAAAAGATAAAAAAGATAATATAAAACGCAGAGAAAAATTTCGGAATAAAATAAAAGAAAGGCATTGCCTTTCTTTTATTATTTTAGTTGTAACAATTTTCGATATTTCGGGCAGCCGCCTCGGCCAGCATTCATTTCAGTGCTAGTTCCGTTGAACATCTGGCATGTTGCAGTTGCCGTATCGGTTGTTACTTTTGTCCTGTCAGGGCTGACAACCCTAGTCGCATCTTTCCAGTTAGCACAAGTAGCGCAACATTGTCTGTGATTCGGATAATCCATACCGCTGTCCTCCTATTTATTTATTGATTTAATTATACAAAAAAATGTTGAAATTTGTCAATATACGATTTTAACGTATTTTAGGGTAGACTTTTGTAATAAATCGAATAATTTCATTACCGTATTTTTTGATGAAAGCTGTTGAAATATAAGTCGATACTTTTATAAGCGAAAGAAAATTTAAAGTTATGTAAATAAAAATTCGTCAATAATTTGACATTGGACGGCAATGTTGATATTATATCAATTAGCGAGGCGTGGCACAGTTTGGTAGTGCGTTCGGTTCGGGACCGAAAGGCCGCAAGTTCGAATCTTGTCGCCTCGACCATAAAGTCTGTCGTATGCTGATATATCGGCGTGGCAGACTTTTTATTTTTAAATGCAAGCGATATGCCTTATGTGCAAAATAAGAAGGTTAAGGATTTAAAAAGGCTACGGCTTTAAAGCAAAAACAATAAAAGGAAAGCTGAAACTATTAGATGAAACGCAAGATAAACGCAACGCTTTGCGTCTTGCATGAAAGGCGAAAGGGCATACAATAGATTAAAATCGAATAAGGATTAGTCAAACATATATTTATATTGAATCGATACTCATCGAAGCAAAGAGAATTGAAGCAAAGAGAATTATATTAAATCGATATTCATCGGAAATCAATATTTATCAAAAACAAAACGCATCGAAGAAAACAAAACGCATCGAAAATGGAAATAAAAAAAGCAGGGGTTGCCTGCTTTTTTTAACGTATAGATTATTTTAAGCATATATTTCGTCCGTCAGGATAAAAACTCCTTCATAAACGAGACGTAGCTTTCCGCAACGGCCGCTGCCTTTTCTTTTGAAGAAGCTTTTGTCGCAACGTAAATTTTAAGTTTCGGTTCCGTTCCCGAAGGGCGAACGCAAATCCAGTCGCCGCCGTCCAGATTCCATTTTATAGCGTTTGTTTTAGGAAGGTTTATGGTTTCCGTTTTTCCGTCCGTATAGGTTTTTACGCTTGCCGATAAATCGTTTTTAGCGATGACCTTGACGCCGGCTATTGCGTCGAGATTTTTATTTCTTGCAGAATCCATAATATTTTTCATCTTGTCCATACCGTCGAGTCCGCTGTAAAAAATTGAAACGGATTTTTCGACGAAGTATCCGAATTTTTCGAATATTTCTATAAGACGTTTATAAACAGAAGAGCCGATAGACTCATAATAGCACGCCATTTCGGCAAAAAGCATAGCGGCAACGACGGCGTCTTTATCTCTTGCATGAGTGCCGCTCAGATATCCGTAACTTTCTTCATATCCGAACATAAAGGTATATTCGCCGCTCTTTTCCCATTCTTTGATTTTTTCGCCGATAAATTTAAAGCCTGTCAATACGTCGAAAGTAGTTGCGCCGTAGCTTGAAGCTATTTCTCTTGCAAGTTCGGTTGTGACTATTGTTTTTACTATTGCGGCGTTAGACGGCAGAGTGCCGTTTTGCTTGCGTTTTGAAAGGATGTAGTCGCAAAGGAGAGAGCCGATCTGATTGCCGTTCAGCAATACGAAATTGCCTTGATCGTTACGTACCGCAACGCCCATTCTGTCGCAGTCCGGATCCGTTCCGATAACAAGGTCGCTTCCGATTTTGTCGGCAAGTGCGGTTGCCATTTTCAATGCGTCCGGTTCTTCCGGATTAGGGACTTTTACCGTTGAAAATTCCGTGTCGGGTTGCGCTTGTTCCGGAACGACGGTAACAGGGATATTCATGATATCGAGTATTGTCGTGACAGGCATATAACCGCTTCCGTGAATAGGGGTATAAACAATTTTAATATTTTTTCCGACCTTTTCGACGGCTTCAGGGGAAAGGCAAAGTTTTTGGATTTCATTGAAATACGATTTATCAAGGCTGCTGCCGATTATTGTAATATTGTCGTCAACTTTATAATTATCCTTTCCTAAGATAGAATCTTTCGAAATGTTTGCGTCGGCTTCTTTGATGTTGAAGTAGTCGAGTTCGTCTATAAATTCTACGACTTTTGCCGTTGCTTCAGGCGACATTTGAGCGCCGTCCTCGCCGTAAACTTTATAGCCGTTGTAGATTTTCGGATTATGCGAGGCTGTTATCATTATGCCTGCCGTAGTGTTAAGACGGCGGATAGCATACGAGCAAACGGGTACGGGTCTGACGTTTTCGAAAAGATAAACTTTTATATTATGGGCTGAAAGTACTTTTGCCGATAAAATAGCGAAGTCGCTTGAAAATCTTCTTGTGTCATAACTTATGACCACGCCTTTTTTCATAGCTTCCGCCCCGAGAGTTTCGATAAATTTTGCAAGACCTTCCGTCGCTCTTTTTACGGTAAATCTGTTCATTCTGTTTGTGCCGACGTCAAGAACGCCTCTCATACCGGCCGTACCGAAAGCGAGAGGAATTGCAAACGCTTCTTTTTTTTCGTCGTCGGAGAGTTCGAGCAATCTGTTTTTTTCTTCCGTTGTAAGTTCATCGCTAGATAAAAACCTATTGTATGTTTCTAAGTAAGACATAATGCCTCCATAAAATTTTAATATAAATATTATACAATTTTAAAAAGGCATAGTCAATACAGAAGTCGATTAATATTTTCAACTATTATCCGATGCGGAATCTTCTTCCTTTGCAATCAATTCGTTTTGCGGTTTGTAAACGTTGTGACGGAATTTGCGTTTTACCGTCATTCCGTTTTCGGTATAAATCAAATATGCGTCCGATTCATAACCGTTTTTGCCTTTGCGTACGATATCTCCTACTTTAAACTGCGGATCGTGTACGGTTGACGTTTCAAAAGGCAGAATTTTTGAAATTTCGCTTGTTATCGTAATCGCTTTTCCCCGTACTCCGAAAATATCGAATCGCACGTTTTCGGCGGTGGCGAAACCGAATATAAAAATAGGGCTTGTCGTGTTGTTTTTAAATTTTAAATCGCTGTAATCGGATACCATGGCGTCGAGAGACGGAGCAACGTACGTTACCGGCAAGGAGTGTTGATTTACTTCTATGATTTCCAATCCGGAGAGAAGCGCACAGTTGTATAACGTCGTAGATACCTGACATACGCCTCCGCCTATTCCGCTTGTAAATTCGCCGTCTAATATAACCTTCGCTTCTTTAAATCCGTTTTCTGCCGTTCTTCTGCCTACGGTTTTATTGAAAGAAAATATCTCTTGCGGCATAATTACGACGCCGTTTATCTTTTCAGTAGCAAGCTTTATGTTCGAGACTCTGTTTTCGTTCGAGCTTAAAAAAGACGTCGAAAAAACGCCTCTGCTGACGGTTCGTAGTTTTAAACTGTCTAAGCTTTCTGCTTTTTTGTGAATAAAATTAAGTTTAACGGTATACGTTCCGTCGTCTATCGAAGAAAACAAATTTTTACAAAAATCGTATTTATCCAGACGTTTTCCGTCTTTTCCCGATATATATTGAGTTTTTCCGCTTACGCATAAGAATTGACTTTCTGAAAATTCGACGCAATATTTTCCGACAAGTTCATTGAAAATTTTTGTAGAATCCGTGGATATAAAGTCTGCCGCTTCGTCAATGCCTATAAATTTAATAAGGGAGTCGAACTGCTCGACAAGAGAATAGGTGCGCAGAAGTTTTTTTGCCGATTCGCTTAAAGTCAGGGAATACCGTTCGTTTTGCACGTTTTCATCCGTGATAAAAATATGGTATTCCGCGTGTTCATTATCGCATTGTTTTACGTCGTTTGAGTGATAGCTGAGTGATGAAAATTTTAAAGACGAATTGTCATAAGTATTAGCAAAAGAAAAAACTTTCGGCGCCGTTTTGCCGTCCGACGTATCTTTACCCGTTATGAAAGAGGGCGCGGCAAAAGCAAGCAGAAGAAAAATGAAAACGAAAGAAATGAATTTAAATTTATATTCGGTCGCTCTAATCATATTTTTAGTTTGAGCATAAAAAGCGATATTAAACGCCTAAGGCGATTAATGCCGAAATAAATAACGGAAAAATCGGCGTTAAAATCGCCGCATTTAAAAAAGAAAAAAAGCAGTTTTAAGAAACTGCAATGGTTTTAATGGCAGTTTTAAGAAACTGCAATGATTTAAATTGATTTAAATAGTTTTTGTTTTATGCGTTTATGTTGGAATAAAAGTCGACGAAAATTTTATTTTACGCGACAAACCGTAAAGAATCGGTCGTGCGTTTTTAATGCGTGACTTGCCTTGCGACGCTCTGTTAAAATTTTTGCGGAACGAGTTTTGCGAGCTCTCTTTCTTCCATCATAGGAACAAAACCTTTTTTATTGTGCGGGTCGGTTGCCGAAAGATTGTGGAAATCGCTTCCTGCGGTAGGAATTAGTCCGTATTTTTTTGCAATTCCTTTTAAGACGGATTCATCGGTTTCGTTGTGCGACGGGTATACGACTTCGATACCTTTAAGGCCGTATTTTTTAAGTCCGTCGATAAGGAGATCGAGTTTTTTGTCTGCAAGGTAGACTTTAGGGTGGGCAAGTACGGGAATACCTTTTGCATTTACGATACATTTTACGGCTTCAATAGGTGTGAGCCTTTTTGCTTCTATATAAGCTTTTTTGCCGTGTCCGAGATAATTGTCGAATGCTTCGTTTGCGTTTTGCACGTATCCTGCTTCAACCATTGCGGTTGCGAAATGCATTCTGCCGATACCGTTCGTATACGGGTCTATATCGACTTTGACGCCGATTTCTTTAAGGCGGTTGAAAAGTTGTACGTTTCTGTCCGTTCTGTAAGCTTGAATAAGTTTGAGCGTTTCGTTGAATTCGGGATTTAGAAAATCGATATTATAACCTAATATATGAATTTCACGGTAAGTATAGGTGGAAATTTCGATTGCAGGTGAAAATGCCATATTATATTTTTTTGCGGCTTCGATTCCTTCTTCGATACCGCTGACCGAGTCGTGGTCGGTTATGGCAAAAGCCTTTGCGCTCTTTTCGGAAAGCATTTTAGCTCTCTCTTCGGGCGAAAGTTTTCCGTCGCTGTAATATGTATGATTGTGCATATCGGCAAATATTTCCATTCTATTCCTCATCGTTTATATCAAGGAGTGTAGACGCGTTTTCAGATAAGTCCGTCTGTTCGGCAGGTAAAGTGCCGACGCCCGACAGACGTTTTTGAATCATTTCCGTTCTCTTTCCCGCGTCTTCTATCGTTGATTGAACGCCTTCCAATTTCTTTTTAGTGAGATTGAGCAGTTCGCTGAATTTTGAGAAATCCTTTCTGAACTGTTCGAGCAGTTTCCATATTTCGGTACTGCGCTTTTCTATCGCAACCGTTCTGAATCCCATTTGCAGGCTGTTTAACAGAGCGGCAAGAGTGGTAGGTCCGCAAATCACTATGCGATATTTTGATTGAAGTTCTTCTATAAGTCCGGGTCTTTTTACCACTTCGGCATATAAGCCTTCTATGGTAAGGTATAAAATAGCAAAGTCGGTGGTTTTTGGCGGATGAACGTATTTTTGGCGGATAGACGCCGCTTCTTCTTTTATCCTTCTTTCAAGTTTCTTTGCCGTGTCGTCGATTTCCGCAACGTTTCCGCTTTCCGACGCTTCGACGAGTTTAAGATAATCTTCAATCGGAAATTTAGAGTCAACGGGCAGATATACCGTATCGTCGTTTTTGCCCGGAAGGTTGATGACGAAATCGACTCGTTCGTCTCCCGATTTCGTAATGTTTACGTTTTTGGAATATTGTTCCGGTGCAAGAATCTGACTGAGAAGATTTTCGAGAGCTATTTCTCCCCACGTGCCGCGTTGTTTGACGTTTGAGAATATCTTTTTAAGGTCGTTTACTCCCGTTTGAAGATTATGCATTTCGGCAAAGCTTTGCGTAATTTCGCCAAGCCTTTCGCTGACAATTTTGAAAGAATTGTTGAAACGTTCCTCGATTGTGGAACTGAGTTTTTCATCTACCGTTTCACGCATTTTGTTTAATTGCTTTTCATTGTCTCCGCGGATAGCTTCGAGTTTTTTGTCGACGCTTGCCATAAACTCAATAATTCTGTTTTCGAGCGCAACCGTGCTTTTTTGCTGATAATCGACAAGAGTAGCAACTTTTTCGGAAAGTCCCGTGATATCTTTTTCGACGTTTTGCGTCATAAGGTTGACGGTATTCGACGTCATTTCGTTGTTCATTTTAAGGGTTTCGACAATATCCGATTTAACGTCTCTTAAATTGTCTTTTGCGTCTTTTGAATTGTCGTCGAGAATCTTTTTAAGTGAGGAGTTGTCGACGGAAGAGCCGCCTTTTTTCAAGACCGAAAGAATAACGAGCACGCAAAGCAATACGAGCATAATTGCCGATAGAGCGATTAAAATATAAAATTCCGTCATTTGGTCGCCTCCTTGGAAATTTTTTTCAATTCCTTTAACTGCCTTTCATAATCGTTAAGGTTGTTTATAATACAATTGTTTAAAGTTTGTTTTAAAACCGCCGCTCTTTTTTTTGGCGGAACGTTTAAAGAAATGAGATCGCCGCCTTTGATTTTAAGGTCGGAGATTTTCATCGGCGTTCCGTCCGATTTCATCGTTTCGTAAAGAGATTCGATTCTGTCCGCCGAATATGAATGGAAACCTTTTGCCGCCATAGCGTCGGCTCTCATAAGATTCAACAGCGGTTTTATAACGGCATGGTTTTTGGCTATAAATATTTTTAGTTTTGAATCTCTTGTCTGATTGTCAAGGTTATACATATGGTTTTCAATCAACCTTGTCGTGAAGTCGATTTCGTCGTTTGAAAGTTTCAAACCGTCTTTTCCGAGAAGCCTTTTTGCAATTTTACCGCCTTCGAAAGGATGAGCGTACATATTGCCGTCCCGTTTTAAGCAGAAAGGTTTTGCGACGTCGTGGAGCAGTGCGGCAAGTCTTACGTCGGGGGCTGCGTATTTAACGGCCAACAACGAATGTTCGAAAACGTCGTGGTCGTGATACTTAGGATTTTGCTTTAACCCTTTTCCCTCTTCGAGCGGAGGGAAAATCAATCCGAGCGCGCCGACTTCGTCTAAAAGTTTCAGCCCCCTGTAATGGGCGTATTCGTTTCCTTTTAAGTTATATCGGCGGTCGGCGGTCAATATTTTTTTAATTTCGATTGCAATGCGTTCTTTCGATAAATCGAGAATCTGATTTACAAGTTGTTTGGCAACTGAAAAAGTTTTGCTATCGATATTAAAATTCAGTTCCGCCGCAAAACGGATAAGGCGCAAAATTCTCAACCCGTCTTCGGAAAATACCTTTTCCGGCTCTCTTGTCGTGGACAGATTACGATTGTTTAAATCGTATAAACCGCCCGTAGGGTCAATAATTTCGTCTTTTAATATATCGTAATATATAGCGTTTATTTTGAAATCCCGACGGTAAGCGTCGAGAAAAATATCTTTTGTAAAGGTAACGTTAAGCGGAGAATGTTTTCCGCCTACAGGATAATTATCCGTTCTGAACGTAGTAAATTCTGCGGTAAAATCTTTATTTTTTATTATCACCGTGCCGACTCGCAAATTAGAGTCTGCAACAAAAAAACCGCTTCCGCATAAAACGCGTTTAAGTTCGTCGGGAGTAAGCGAGCTTGTTAAATCTATATCGCCGTTTTCAAGCCCCGTTAAACCGCAACGGACGTATCCGCCGACGACGTATAGCGGAGACGAGGCAGGGAAAAGCTCTGCCAGTTTTTTCAGTTTGTCGGGTATGAATATTTTAGTTTTCATACACCTCTTTTGCTAATATGCACACATCCGGCAAATTACGGAATTTTTCGGCATAGTCGAGTCCGTAACCTACGACGAAACAATCGGGAATTTCAAAACCGACGTAATCTCCTTTAAGTTCTACTTTGCGTCTTGACGGTTTATCGAGAAGAGAGCAAAGTTTTATGGATTTCGGATTTCTTGCCTGCAAGACCTTTATAAGATAGGTCAGGGTAATACCGGTATCTATAATATCTTCGACAATAAGCACGTTTTTGCCGTCGATAGGTTCAGTCAGGTCTTTTACCATTTTAACTTCACCGGACGTGCTTGTGCCTGAGCCGTAGCTTGAAAGAGACATGAAATCGAGTTCGATGTTATATCCTTTAAGATTTTTGAAAAGGTCGGCTAAAAACATAGACGCGCCTCTTAAAATTCCTACGACAAGAATAGGTTCGCCGTTGTAGTCTTTTGAGATTTGTTCCGCCAATTCTTTGGCGCGTTCTTCGATTTGTTTGCCCGTGATTAAAACCTTTTCAATTTCTTTACCGTACATTGTTTTCTCCTTTTACCGATAATACAGTTTTTGTGTTTTCGTCGATTTTTATTTTGTCGGAAATCTCAATACCGACAATTAAAAGTATATCATTTTCATCGGCAATTACAAGCAAATTATCACGAAGTCTGAGCGGAATTTTTTTGTCGGTTAAATAGTCTCCGAGATTTTTCGTGCCGCCGCCGAATTTTGTGAATTTATCGCCGTCTTTGCGATAGCGCAATACGGCGGTTTTCGGAATTTTATCCCAATCGCATTTCAGCCCCGTTTCGGTTTCGTCTTTTTTGATTAGCTTAAAAACGTCCGAAAATCTTTCATCGCTAAATATCTGAGAGAGCGGAATTTCCACCGAATCCGATTCCGCTTTTTTTTCAAAAGCCAGCCCGTCCCCTTCTCTATAAACGGTAACGCCGAAAGGCATATCCAGACGCTTTCCGCATAGGTCGTTACAAAGATTTAAAATAAGGTCTAAATGCCTTTCTTCTACGTCCTGAATTACGCCCAGTTTTTCAAAGCATATGCCTATCTCTTTTTTCAGTAGATAAGGATGCTTGAAAGGCTCTATAATTTTGTAGCCGCCGTAAGTCTTTATAGGCTCGTCTATAAAATTTCGTGCAAATTCTTCCGCTTCGGTTGCCGCTCTTGTCAATTTTGCAACGCTGTCTGAAAATTTAGGAAACTTTTTTTCGATTTTAGGAATGACGTTAAGTCGGAAATAGTTTCTTGTAATATTATCGAATTCATTAGTTTCGTCGTTGCAATGAGGGACGTCGTTTTTTTGAAGAAATTCGGCGAGTTCGCTTTTCGTATAATCCAATAAAGGGCGAATTAAAAAATTCTTTACGGGAGCGATGCCTTGCAGACCGTAAATTCCCGTTCCTCTGCAAATTCTGAGCAGTACGGTTTCCGCCTGGTCGTTTTTATGATGTGCCGTTGCGATATAATCGCAGAAATCGTTTTTAATTTCGTCGGCGAAAATTTTATGTCGCAATTCTCTTGCCGCAAGTTCTAAGGAAACGCGATTCTTTGTCGCATATTCAGGAGCGTTCACGAAAAAGCCCTTAAAGGGAATATCGTGCTTTTTGCAAAATTCTTCTACGAATTTGCTGTCGCTTATGCTCGCTTCGCCTCTTATTCCGTGTTCGACGTTTATAACGTAAAAGTCGCCTTTATATTCTGTTTTAAACAGCCACAAGAGCGCCATGCTGTCCGTGCCGCCGCTTACGGCAAGGGCAATTCTTTTATTTTCGACTGCTTCGGGAAGATGAAGTTTAAGTTCCATAAATTCATTATATAACATAAAACGATAAAATCAAAACGTAAAAGGGAAAAATATTGTGCATAGATAAAACTGTTTTAATCGGGAATGGTAAAACGCTTTAAGGAAAGGAAATATTTACGCTGCAAAAGCCAAACCGCGTAAGCGGAAAAGAAGCGAAACAAACAGAAATAAATAAACCAATAAAAAACGGATAGGAATGAATTTACTTTTAACAAGCCTTACGATTGCAAATAATAAGTGTAACGCTATATATTAAGTTTAAAATTTATGAACTTGCGTGTGACGAAAATTTGCGTATTAATTGCATATTTTGAACAAAGCTACAAAGTTTAGTTTAGCTTTATGCCGTTTTTGCTATTCTGAAAGCAATTGCCGTTGCATCGTCGTTTAAGCCGTGACTTTCCGCCGCCTCAATTAATCGGTCGCAGAGTGCTTGCGGATTAAAGGACTTTTCGTCGCACAGAATATCCGAAAGAGATTTTTCGTTTAAAGCGTCGATTATTCCGTCGGTTACCATAATTACAAGGTCGTAAGGGGAGAGTTTAACCGTTTGCGTCGTAGGATTGATTCTGTCGAGAATACCTATCGGCAGGGCGTTCGAATCGATTTTGACAAGATTGCCGTTGCTGAGAATGAAGGTCGGCGAGCTGCCGAGTTTTATGACGTCAAGGTATCCGCTGTTAAGGTCAACGACGCCGACGTCGAGAGTTGAATAATCGTCTGCTTCTTTCAGCGTAAGAAGCTTATTGACCAAAGGTAAAATCAAATCGCTTTTTAAACCCGCCTTATAGAAATTTTCCACGAGCGTAATAGCGTCGTCGCTTGCCGTATGAGCGGAAAACCCTTGTCCCATTCCGTCGGAAAGGGCAACCATAATTTTTCCGCATTCGAGTTTAACAAGTGAGAAAGTGTCGCCGCAGGAGGTATTTCCGGCTTTTGCCTTTTGCGCCGAGCCGATTGCCATGGTGTAATAGGGCGAAGAGCTAAGATAGAGCGTTCTCCATTCTCCGTGAGTCATTTCCGTTTTTTGCCTTTCCATTTTTGCTTTTAATACTTTTGAAACGATTTTTTCGAGAATAACTTTGTTGTAGTCTTCTTCTCTGACTACAAGCGTTACGCTGACGTTTTGTCTTTCGCCGTGGACTACCGCCTCTTCTGCTATTATGTTGTGTCGGGCGAGTTCCGAAATAATGCGGTTTTCTCTTTCCATATCGAAAGATACTCTTTTCTTAACGTCGCGGCAAAGTTCTCCCAGCATCGTGCCTACGGCGCCGAATTGTTCGGCAAGAAGCATTTTAGATTCGTTTGCGGCTTGCATGGTACTGAGTTTGTTTTTTGCACATTCGCAAACGGACATAACGTTTTTTGTAAGCTCTTTTTGCTTTATACAGTTTTTGCTGATATGAGGAGGCGTATCCAATATGGTTATTTTACCCTTTGACATACCTGCCTGTACGAGCGGAATTATTTCTTTTGACGGCGAGCCTATTTTTGCGTTACAGGCGTTGAGATTCGAACATTTTGAGCAAGACGCCTTTGCCACGGTATCTGCCAGCGACCACGGATTAAGATCGTTATAACAATGGCTTGTTTTTGTAAGAATATCTTTCATACCTAAAAACACGTTTGAAACGGAGCCGAGTTTATCGCCTAGTTCCTTTCTTGAATTGTTTACAATGTTTCTCGAAGCGATTTTGTGAGAAAGTCCGCCCATTTTCTGTGCCGCTTTGCAAACGAATTTCTTTGGAACGGCAAGATAAATTATAAGTCCTGACATAACGGAAATTATTTCGAGATAGTCGAAAGCCGTTTTATCTATATACAGTTCGATTAGGGTATTGACAATCATAATTGCGCTTGCCGCCGCAAATTTCGATAAGTCTTTAAACGGTAGGGCAAGAGCCGTCCATAATGCGACAAGCGAAGCAATGCCAAGTTCGCCGCCTGCAAGGTATGCGCCTGCGCCCATGCTTATGCCTACAATCAACGCCACGTCTTTTGAAAAATTCATAATAAAAAACATGCTTACGATTGCCGCAAACATATAAAACAGATTAAAACCGCCGATGGGAAGTTTGTATATTCCGAGGCTCAATACGGATAGTAGTAGAGAAAGACATATTCTTTCGTCCGTCGAAAGATGATAATTAAGTCCTCTTAAAACAAGGGCATAGCAGGCGATTTCGGAAACGAACGAAAACATGATGCCGAGCGCAATGGTAAATATCGCTTCGAAATAAGCGGCTTTAACGACGCAACTTATAATAAGGTAAGGAAGTTGACCGACAAGAGTACATAGGGCAAGCACCAACAGAGTTACTCTTTTCGACAGCTTATAACAAGCGTAATAGCAACCGATAAGAATTATTGCAGGAACGGTTGTATAAAGAAGGGTATAAAGGTTAAAACTCATCGTCAGGGACGCAAGCACGTATAAGGGAGTCAAAATCAATATATTCTGCCTCGAATACACAAGCCCTACGAAAAGCCCGAGAGCGAACGGCGAAAATTCAAACAACGTCGCTCTTGAAAAGAAAACGAAAGATAAAAAGAACGCCGCATATTTCAAAACGGCGAAAGGTGTTATATTTATACGGTTTCGGGCGGTCCTTGTTCCCAAAGGTTTTGCCGCCTTTATGCTTCTCGACTTCATACAAAAAAAATAACACGGCGGCGGAGAGTATATTTTCCGTTTGCCGTGTTAAATTGTCTATGAATAGCATAGTAAAAATAATTTTGTCGAAAATCTTATTTTGAATTTTGTCGAAAATCTTATTTTGCGTTTTTCGTGCTTCCCAAAGCAAAAACCGTAACGCTACCGAAACCTAAATGTGCGCCGATAATCGGAGAACATTCCGTGATATAAACTTCTTTTGCAAGATGCGCTACTTTTGCTTTGAGCTTTTCCGCAAGGTCAAGGCTTCCCGTATGTGTAATAAAGATTACTTTATTGTCATATCCTGCCGTTCTTTCCGTAAGTATGTCGCCGATTGTCTTTAAAGCGAGAACGGTTCCCGGTGCTTTTCCGATTGTTTCGAGCTTGCCTTCGCCGTTGACGATGAGAATAGGCTTTACGTGAGCAAGGAGACCTGCGATTGCTTTGGCTTTGGTTATTCTTCCGCCGCGGTAAAGATGCATCATATCGTTTACGGTGAAAAGGTGCAACACGTGGTCGACTTTTTGAGATACGTCTGCCTCGTTATCTTCAAGGCTCATGCCGTTCTGTCTGTTTTGCATTGCAAAGTAGACGAGCATACCTTCGCCGCCGGTTGCAGCTTTGGAGTCTATAATCGCAATTTTGCGTTCGGGATATTTTTTAAGAAGTTCCTCTCTTGCCGACAGGTAACTTTCAAACGTTCCCGATAATCCGGAAGAAAAGCTGATATGCAAAATATCTTTTCCGTCTTTTAGGTGCTTTTCAAAAAGCTCGGTTGCTTCCTGTACGGACACTAACGAAGTTTGTGCCGTTTTCCCAGATTTGATGGCTTCATAAAATTTTTCATTAGTTAAAAACGGGGTGTTTTTTCCGTCGTAAAGAATACCGTCTAAAACATAACTCATTTCTGCGAAGTCATAATCGCCGCTGATAAGTTCTTTTGGAATATCCGCGGTACTGTCGCTTGTGATAATGTAATTAATATTTTTCCCCGTCATAGTCAAAAGATAGCATAAACCGCATATTTTGTCAATTTTATTGATTGACTTGAAATAAAATGCAGTTTATATTAGTTAGTGTTAATTTATATATTAAAATAATATATCGTAATTATTAGCAACGCCTATTTGCAACGCAGTCTGTGCAATAGCAAATGAATTTGCAATAGGCAACGAATTGCCATTCCTTCTTAAACGTATATTATATCGGATACATTAAATTATTATTAAATATCGATATAAGTATCTGAAAATCTTAAAACGAGATTTGTTTACGGAAAGCGTAAGCTTAACTGTTTTAAATATATTGCGTTAAGGGGCAAGAACATCGTAAATTATTGATAGCGGTCATACTTTATACGAGTTTTCAATATGATTTTTTACGTTTTGCAAAAAATTAAACGTCGTATTTAACTTTGATTCGTTTAATAAGGATATTTTATGGATAAGCGTATTTTAATTATTATTTTAAGCCTTGTGGCGGGAGTTGTGGGTACGACTCTAGGCGGCATAATAGGCGTTTTCGTAAAATCGAAAGGGCAAAAGCTTATGGGCGGCGTTTTAGGTTTTGCGGGCGGCGTTATGTTAGGCGTGGTCGCTTTGGAAATGTTGCCCGAAGCCGTTGCCACTACCATGGTAAATTATCAGAAGTGGACGGGAGTCATTATTACTTTTTCAGCGGTTTTAGCAGGCGGAGTTGCGATATTCGGACTTAACAAATTTGTGGATATGTTAGAAAACAAGCGTGAGGTCCACCGCGAACTCTCGGAAATGAACCATCAGTCGGCTATTCTTGCTACCGTTGAAAACGACAACGTAAAAGAAAAGGTGGTTATTGCGAAAACGGAAGAAGGTCACAGCGGACAAGAGTTAATCAGTCCCGAAGCGGGCGAGTGCAGTTTAAATACCGACAAAAAAAAGACGTCCAATCTTTTTAAAGCCGGAATAGTCATGCTTATTGCAATCGCTCTTCATAATTTTCCTGAGGGTATGGCGATAGGCGCAACGAGCGAAGCTAACTCGTCTATAGGAATTATGGTCGCTATCGTAATAGCTGTGCATAATATCCCTGAAGGTATGGCAATTTCGGCGCCTCTTGCGGCAGGCGGTGTAAGCGCAAAAAAGACGATTCTTTTAACGTCGCTTGCAGGTTTGGCTACGGTTTTCGGAGCGATATTAGGTTTGCTTTTAGGCGGTATCAGCGAAATGGCTTCTGGAATTTGTATGGCGCTTGCAGGCGGAGCTATGCTCTACGTAACGTTTGGCGAAGTTTTGCCGGAAGCAACGCTTATGACCGACGGAAGGATACCGGCAATATGTATGATGCTTGGTTTTATAATCATTATGCCGTTTGTGCTCTTATTCTGAAAGGGCGGCAAAAATAAGCGACAAAAGAAGTGTTTATGACGTTTATTAAGTAATAAGTTTTATAATTTATAAACGCTTATAATTTAGTAGACGTTTTAATTTAGTAAACGTTTATAATTGTAGGAAATATACTTAAAATAAACGCAATTTATAATAGTTAAAAAAACGCAATCTATAGATATAAATAAATATAATTTATAAAAATACGAATTTATATAAATACGATTTATATGCTACGTAAAAAATTAATTTATATAAAACTATATATCAACAGGGCGTTTATTAAAGAAACATAAAAATAAAAAATTTAATTTTTCAAATCAATTTTCACCATAGAGCAATTTAATCGGTTTTTTTATGGTTTCCAATTATCGTTGAATTTTCTCGTGCACTATGGAAGTCGAAAGAAAATTCCGAAAGTTCTTTTTCGTATCTGAATGCGGCATGCTCTCTTATAGGTCTTTCGTAAGGATAGGTAGAGAAAAGCAGGACAAAGGCAAATTCTCCCCGTCCTTTTTTTATTCCTACCATTTCCCCGTTGTTAATTCGCTGTCTTATGCGGTTGTGATAGCTGTACATATTTTAAGTTTTATCCTAAAAGAGTAAATATATAATTTCTAAGGAAAAGAAAGTTGAGCCGCAAACGAAAAGACTGAATAGAAAAGTTCGAATAAAGTAAATAGAAAAGACGATAAACTATAATAAAAGATTATAAAAACACGGCAAAAAAGAAAAAGAGTTTTAAACGAAAATAAAACTCGTGAAAAGAGAGAGATAGATTTTTAAGGCGGACAAAAAGCGGACGGAAAAGAACGAAAAAAGGGCACAGTAAAAGCGGCGCATAGCGCCGCTTTTTAATTTCAGCCGTTTATTGCAGCTTCGCTTTGTACGTCGAAAAACACTTTTATGCTTTCGTTTCTTGCACATTTGTTGTATACGAAATCGTATACTTCCTGAATGTTTCCGTCAAGAAAAATGACGTTTTTATACTTTTCGAAAAAAGTAATGAATGCGTCGAGTTGCTCCCCTTCCGACGGTTTTGACAGAATACCGTAAAGTTCGTCAGAGTTAAAATCTTTAGCCATAAAAAATTCCTCCTTACTCTTTGTAAAAAGATTATACCTTATTTTATCTCCCTTTTCAATAGTAAATTTGCCAAATCGTAATTTTTGTTCAATTTGTAATTTCGCTTGAAAAAGAGTAAAATCTTGTTATATAATATGCCTATGGTAGAAAAGGAACAGGAAATTCAAAGCGAAGCCAGACGTGCTTTTATTACGACAATCGAGGATATGACGTCGTCGATGGTTGTTTTGCAAGCAAAAAAAATCAGAGCATTGTTAAAATGCATAGCATATTACGACGAACTCAGAGCAGTTGTAGATAAGGCAAGGACGGGGTTTGATTTTAACGCCGTTGCGTCCGAAGCGCTAAGCAAGACTCAGAACGGTTGGACGTATAAATGCCCAAAGGCGGATAAACAAACCGTTGCTTTAACTCTTGCTGTATTTGTGGAGATTGACACGTCGAGACTCGATTTTGTAGATTTCATTTCCAATTTCTTTCACAGCGTCAGCGTGGCAAAGTCGTTTGAGATTTTTTGCGATATGATGGTAAAGCCTTTTAAGTTCGCTTTTTTGCGTATGCTTGACGAGATTGACTCTTTCGATAGCAATTTCGTCGTTTCGAGAGAGAGAGAAATCGATTTCGTAAGCAGCGGACTTGCCAAACAAACAGCAGGCTTTATTGCCGCAATAAGAGAGAAACTGTTGTTGGCGTCATTGGACGACGCATTGACGACGGATATCGAAACTATGCTTGACGGCTTGGACGCCGCTCTCATGAGATGCGATACGCTTATGATAAAGGCAACTTGGGCGGGGCTTAAAAGAACTCTTCGCGTATTGGGAATTGCAGAAAGAGAAACGTCCGAACTCGAAAAACTGATAAAAATGTTTTTGCTGACCGATACGGGAAATTGACGCTAAGATTTTATAATCGTTGACGCGCGTTAAAGTTTAGATATACTGTGAAGCGAGCTCGTCGGCTTTAATACGTAACGGTTTAAAAGATTTATTATTCTTTAAAACGAAGCGAATTTATCCTATTGCCTTAAAGAGCAACCGATTTATTGCAAAACAGGTAAAATTTTTTCAAAATAAAGGCAAAATTTACTTGACAACGTTTTATCTTTTAGTTATCATTGTAAAGCGTTAATCGTCGCGGGGTAGAGCAGTTGGTAGCTCGTCGGGCTCATAACCCGAAGGTCGTTGGTTCAAGTCCTTCCCCCGCTACCAAAACAAACAAACCGAAAGCTTTAGCTACGGCACTTGGCAGTAACACAAAGGCAGACGGAAGAATAAAGCGGAAAGGCAGGGAAGCCGGTCGGGCTCATAACCCGAAGGTCGCCCATCAAGTCCTTCCCCCGCTACCAAAACAAACAAACCGAATGCTTAGCTACGGCACTTGGCAGTAACACAAAGGCAGACGGAAGAATAAAGCGGAAAGGCAGGGAAGCCGGTCGGGCTCATAACCCGCGCCCATCAAGTCCTTCCCCCGCTACCAAAAACTATAATCAAACTTATTACGCAGAGCGGAAATGAGTTTGCGATATAGCAGGGAGACCTGCAATCTTAAAATCAAAGCGAAAGCTTTCGATATATGGCGGCGTAGCTTAGTTGGTTAGAGCGGCCGGTTCATACCCGGCAGGTCGTTGGTTCGACTCCGACCGCCGCTACCAGATATAAAGCAATTTTGCAATACGTTCCGTTTTGCAAAACGACGCATAAAAACTTAATACGGCCCCATGGTCAAGCGGTCAAGACATCGCCCTTTCACGGCGGTAACGGGAGTTCGATTCTCCCTGGGGTCACCACACTCGGAGGCATAGCTCAGTTGGTAGAGCGCCACCCTTACAAGATGGATGCCATAGGTTCGAGTCCTATTGTCTCCACCATAAAACCTAAATCGTTGAGATTTAGGTTTTTTATTTGCGGGTCGTATATTTAAAGCTATTTATCCGGAAGCCGTTTGTTTATTTAGGCTTGCATTCTTCATTAAAGTTTGTCTTTTTATTAAAACTTGTATTCTTTATTAAAGTTTGTTTCGTTTATTAAAGTCGTTTGTTGAAAGTAATTATTTAAAAGTTTTTGTAATTGTATTAAAGTTTTAAATTTATCCGAAGTCGATTTTAATTGTTGAAAACCGCTTGTTTAAAAAATCTTTAAAATTTTAAATTGTAGTTAAAACTATTAGTTATCGAAAACAACTATTTATTGACAATTAATTTCTCATTTGATAGAATCAAAATATAAATTTACGGGGTAATTATGAAATCTGTTTTAGTCAAATTAGATTCAACCGATAGCGTAAAAGAATTGGTTGCTATTGTTGAAAAATTTCCTTACGAAGTTGATTTGCGTTGCGGAAGGCACGTCGTAAACGCAAAATCGGTGCTCGGCATTTTGAGCTTCGATTTAAGCGACCCGCTTGTTCTTGAAATTTATTCGGATGAATGTACCGAATTGATAAACGAATTGAGTCGTTTTATAGCATAATTATGGATAAATTCAAATTTTCAAAATTAAAAATTTTAATATTTGAGGCAACGGTTTTTATCGCGTTTGTTTTGTGCTGTTTGTTTTTTATAGGCAACTTGTCAGCTTTTAATTCGGTGGCATTAGCGTCGGAAAATTACGTCGAGCCCGTTTATTACGTGCTGTCTCAAGTGAGTAGCAACGCCCCTACGACAAGTGCCGGCGAAACGGACGGCGAAATTTATTATCGAGTGATTTTCGTCTCGGACGGACAAGATTCACAGGAAATGGTCTTATCCGAACAAAATGATTTGAATTCCGTAATTTCTTTGATAAGAGAAAATATGGCTCGTCAGCAATTGGTTTCGGCAAAAATCGAATTTTGCGCTGATTTCGATTCGGATACGACGTCGGCTTTAGGCGAGTGCGTTTATGCGGCGGCAGAGCCGATTTACGTGACGTTTTCGGACGTGGTTTTCAGCGGTAAGATTAAATCGACGTCAACCGAAATATTATTTAAAGCGGATAGCGACAGCGGTCAATCGCTGTTCTATGCCGACGGTTTAAGCATATCGAACGGAGCGGTCGAAGTTTTAAGCGGTAGCGTAAAAGTTAAGGGGGCGTGCGAATTTACGCTTAAAACCTTAAACGCGTTTGAGTCGGAAAATTTAAGCGGCAATATCATTCTCGATTGGTCGGGAGATAAGGTAATTGATGAAACGGTTATTTTAACAAGTTGTACGCAAAGCGACCTTGAAGCTATAACAATATCGGGATATACTTTAAAGTTTGTTCAGAGCGAAAACGGAAACAGTGCAATTTTGGCAGCAGAGAAAAAACCGCTGACAAACGATGACGGCGCAAACAAAGGACTTAGTCCGGGCGAAATTGCAGGTATTGCCGTGGGAGCGGTTGCTGGAACGGCAATAGTCGGCACGGCGACGGGATTTTCGATTTCGTGGTTCGGAGTTAAAAAAAGGTCGTGGTCGGACCTTATAGAATGGATTAAGAAGATTAAAAACAGCAAAGAATATAAAGCGGTTAAGAAAGCTCGCAAGATAAAGAAAAAGATTGACAAGCAGAGAAAAAAGGAAGAAAAGAAGCGCGTCAAAGAAGAAAAGAAAAACGGTACTATGCTTTATTAGGATTTGCGTAGAATTTGAATTTGCATATCCGTTACAAAACGCCGTTACAAAATACGGAAACTTATAGAAAAAAATTTGTTGACAACAAAAAAATATGGTGATACACTAAAAATATGAAAAATATCATTATCGCAAACGCATTTTATTACTTTTACTTTTATGGCTTCAAGAAGTCATAATTTTTGCGTGCGGTAATAAAAGACAAAATTAAAACCGTTACGTAAGTAACGGTTTTTTTAATATAAACGACGCAGCGATGAAATTAAAACGACGATAAGTTTAAACTAAACGTATAAAATCACATTTTCCGTTCGGGTTATCGTGGCGGTAATCAGTTAAAAATAAAAAGCCGATTCGATTTTATCTTTTAACTTAAAACGGGAGAAAAAAAGAATAGTTTAAAAAATCGTGGGAACCGACGTGCGGAAGAAAAAAGTCGCGATAAAAGAGTTAATAAAAGTTATTGCATAACGGCAAGTATTGCATAACGGAAAACAAAATAGCAGCAACCGAAAAACAAAAGAAACAAATGAAAAATTTTATTATATTAGGAGATAAAAAATGATTATCGTAGTTAAAAACGACGGAGACAAAAAAAAGTTAGACAATTTAACGAATTGGATTAAGAATTTAGGGCTCGATATCCATTATTCGAAAGGTGAGACCAGCACGATTTTAGGCGTAATCGGCGACACGTCGAAAGTCGATATCGACCTTATTCGCTCGCTCGATATCGTAGACAGCGTAACGAGAATTCAGGAGCCTTATAAAAAGGCAAACAGGAAATTCCATCCGGAAGATACGATAATCGACGTCGGCGGACATAAATTCGGCGGAAATCATTTCCAGATGATTGCCGGACCTTGTTCGGTAGAGTCGGAAAAACAGATTATTGAAATAGCAAAAGCCGTAAAAGAAGCGGGCGCGACGTTGCTCAGAGGCGGTGCGTTTAAACCTCGTACCAGCCCGTACGCTTTCCAAGGTATGCGCGGAGAAGGAATCGAACTTTTGCTTAAAGCGAAAGCCGAAACGGGAATGCCTATCGTAACGGAAATTATGAGCGCCGCTCATCTCGATATGTTCCGCGACGTTGACGTCATTCAGGTCGGCGCCAGAAACATGCAGAATTTCGAACTCTTAAAAGAGCTCGGAAAAACGGACAAGCCTATTTTGCTTAAAAGAGGTTTTGCCAATACCATAGAAGAATGGCTTATGTCTGCCGAATACATTATGTCGGAAGGAAACGAAAAAGTTATTTTGTGCGAAAGAGGCATAAGAACGTTTGAACCTACAACTCGTAACACGCTTGATTTAAGCGCAATACCTGTATTAAAAGAAAAAACGCATTTGCCGATTGTCGTCGACCCTTCGCACGCGTCGGGCATCAGCAGACTTGTTGCGCCGCTTTCACTTGCTTCGGTTGGCGCAGGCGCAGACGGACTTATTATCGAAGTGCACAACAATCCGCCTAAGGCTTTATGCGACGGTGCTCAATCGATTACGCCGTCTCAATTCGACGCAATTTCTCAAAAAATAGGAGTAATGCTTGGACTTGTAGGCAAGCGCATGGATTAATATGGAAATAGGAATTATAGGATTAGGTCTTATCGGCGGCTCGATGGCGAAGGCTTTGAAGAGCAAAGGGCATAAAATTTACGGAAGCGACAACGACGGCAGCGTTTTGCAAAAAGCATTGCTTATCGGTGCTATCGATGAAGAGCTTACGGCGGAAAACGTAAAAAAGATAGATTATCTGATTATTTCCGTTTATCCCGAAGGAGTGCTCGAATGCCTTGATAAATACGTTCCGATGCTTAAAGACGGCGCTATAGTCAGCGATTTATGCGGAATAAAAAGACTCGTCGTAAAGAAAATGGCGGAACTTAAAAAGCAACGTCCGTCTTTGCATTTTGTCGCTCTTCATCCTATGGCAGGCAAAGAATTTTCGGGAATAAGGTATTCGTCGTCGCTTTTATACGAAGGAGCGTCTCTTCTTGCCATAAGCGTAGATACTCCTATAGAGATTCTTGCAAAAGTAAAATCGATAATGCTTGAAATCGGTTTTAAAGGAATGGTAATAACGAATGCCGAACAGCATGATAAAATCATTTCTTACACGTCGCAACTCGCTCACATCGTATCCAGCGCTTATATTCAGAATAAAACGGCAAACGAAGTCTTCGGTTTTACCGCCGGCAGCTTTAAGGATATGACGAGAGTGGCAAGATTGAATGCCGCTATGTGGACTGAGCTTTTGCTCGATAACCGTGATTTCTTATCGACGGAACTCGACGATTTAATCCGCAATCTTTCCGAATTTAAGCAGTATCTTGACGACAACGACAAAGCAGCGTTGTTCAATAAACTTAACAAAGGAAATGAAATAAAGTGCGAGATAGAAAGCGAAACGAAACAAAAAACGAAGGAGCGTTTTGAAAATGGATATAACGGTTAATGCTTCTACGCCGTATAAAGTTTTAATCGGCGAAAAAGAGGCGGACAGATTGAAAAAATTTGTCGATGAAATGAAACCGCAGGTAAAAAAGATTTTGCTTTTTTCCGATAGCAACGTATTTAAAACGTACGGAAATAGTCTTATGGAAAAATTGCCCGGCTATGAAATCACGACTTTCGTTTTTAAAGCGGGCGAAAAAAGAAAAAATATGCGTACCATAATAAAAGCGTTGAACGTAATGGGACAAGCGGGCTTTACAAGAAACGACCTTGTTATTGCTTTGGGCGGCGGCGTTTCCGGCGATATGGCAGGCTTTACCGCGGCAATATATATGCGCGGCATAAGATGGATAAACGTGCCTACGACGCTTCTTGCTATGATAGACAGTTCGGTCGGCGGAAAAACGGGAGTAGACTTAAAGAGCGGAAAAAATATGGCAGGAGCTTTTTATCAGCCGCAACTTGTTATTTGCGACAACTCTTATCTTAAAACTCTTCCGGAAAGGGAGTGGAAAAACGGTATAGGCGAAGGCATAAAATATGCGATTCTTGACGGTGAGATTCTTGAACTCGAGTTGGGAATCGACGATAGCAACGCGGCGAGATTCGTTGAAAAGTGCATACGAATTAAAAAGCGTATTGTGGAAGAAGACGAAAAAGAATCGGGTTCAAGAGTGTTTTTGAATTTAGGCCATACGTATGCGCATGCCGTTGAAAAACTCAGTCATTATAAAATTCCGCACGGGGTTGCAGTCGGCGCAGGGTTAAGATGGATACTCGACGTGGCAACGACGATGGAAGTTATGGAAGAAGGTCCGGAAGACGCAAAAATGGTGGCTTTGCTCGATAAGTATGAAATGCCTTATATAAAATTTAAAAAGAAAAAAATGATAAAGGCTATGTGGTCGGACAAAAAAAGAAAAGACGACGTTATAAGACTTGTTATACCGTCGGGGTTCGGAAATTGCGGAATTATCGAATTGGACAAGAAAGCGGTTGAGGATTTATTGTGATGGAATGTACGGTTTTTAAATCTGAGATTGACGGAAAGGTTTCCGCGCCAACTTCCAAATCGGTTGCGCATAGAGCGTTGATAGTTGCAAGTATCGCTTTAGGAGATTCGGTTTTGTACGGCGATTTTTCATCCGACGATATACAGGCGACTATAGGCGCATTGGAAAAACTTGGCGCATCTTTTGAGAAAAAAGACGGCGTAACCATTTGTCATCCGATACGAAAAGCAGACAGTGCAAGCATAGACTGTTTCGAAAGCGGTTCCACGCTAAGGTTTATAGTCCCTCTTGCGGCGGCTCTCGGAATCGAAACGGAAGTCAACGGCAGAGGAAAACTTCCGAAACGACCTATAAAAGACTTGCTGGACGCTTTAAAAGGAATTGACTACGATTATACGGACAGCATGCCGTTTAAATTCAGCGGTCAGCTTACCGGCGACGATTTCGAAATTTCGGGCGACGTAAGTTCACAGTACGTTACGGGTATGCTTTTTGCAACGTTGGCTTTAAAGCGTAAATGCAGGCTCAGAATAAACGGCGAATTAAAAAGTAAACCTTACGTCGATATAACGGTAGACGTTATAAAGCAATTCGGCGGTTATGTAAAAGAAAC
>JBJETY010000055.1:0-5879 GCA_051883555.1 Christensenellales bacterium
TCGAGGGAATCGCGATAGCGATTGTTGCAAGCAGTAAAATTATCAGGATAGAACAGATAACTTGCGCTGCTACGTTATTGTTTTTTTTGTACATAAACACCTCCAAATTATTTTTTACGTTGTGCCGAAGATAACTGCTTATAAAGAATTGCGTATTCGTAAGACTGATGCTCCGCCATTGCTTTATTAAGTTTCTTTCGGTCTCCGGCTTTCGCCGCTGCGTTTAACTTTCTTTCGCTTTTTTCGTATCGCTCCTGAAGAGAAGTTAAACTGTTTCGAGACAATAACTTATGTTTTCTTTTAAAAACTACAGCCATTGAATCACCTACTTATATCTGACGTCTACGCCGGATTTTCCAAGAGCCCTGCAAACAATTCCCGCTGCCGTTCCGTCTCCACGACTCGAAGGACCCAACGTGCCGTCTTTATTTATTACGGTAGCTGTATGCACAGGATTACCGTAATAATTGAGTCTTTCAGAACGAGAAAGAAGCACTTTATACTTGCCCACTTTCATAACTTTTGACTCTCCCGGATTAGAAAACCCTCCGCCAACCGATTTCCATATCGTTTCACGCATAATATAGGGTTTTTTCTGTTTTACAGATTGTTTTTTTGTTGCCATTTACTTCACCTCCGATTATTTTTTGTTTTTTACCAAATAACACACCTTTCTTTTGTTCGTTTTTCCGTTATTTGTCTTAAAAAGATGCGTAGATATTGCGGTTTTTGTTGCTTTAGATAAATTTATAAAATCTTCTTTAAACACTTCGTTACTATCAGGATTTCGGGCTTCTGTTACAAATCCGCAGCCTTTAATAACCTTACCGAATATCTCGTATTTCGAACGGTCCAAATAATATTGACCATTCTTTCGTCGTTTCCAGACTTCATCGGAAGAGACTACTTTTAATCCGGAAATCCGGCCAGTTTTTTGACTTGACAAATCATATCACCTTCCTTTATAATTTTTTATGCGGTATCCCGGGTCCTTTTTTGGGAAGTGTATGGGCGCAGTCGTATACACACGGTAACAATATGTTTGGGATACATTATGGTTAATGTGTTGTTACCACCCCTTCGGGGGATTTTTTTTTACACCTGACCGTCCGTTTTTCGGGCGGTTATTTTTATCTCTGTTTTATCCGAGCGTAATATCACATGTTGCGAAAAAACTATTATCCACTACCGACGTCGCCGTCAGTCTCCAGTAAGTTTTGTATTTAATGCCGTATTTAAAATACTTCGGCAGCAAGTGCGATGCTATCCGTATCGGGACTGACAACGTTTGCCGGAAACACGCAAAAAGAAATAATTAAGAAAACGATAACGACTATGTATTTCATACGGTTTATAACTAATAAGAACTGAAAATAATTATCCCTCGGCCCAAGGTCATAGACCGAGGGACTTTTTTGTTACACGATTAAATAAACTGAATCACCCCCTTAAAACGGCATATCGACCGCAGGACCTATAAGTTTTACAAATCGGACTATCTGATTTTCGCCGATACTCATAAGGTCCAGAACACAGTCGTAAAGCACACCGCCGGTCAATTCAAGGTCTTCTTCGGACCAGAAGTCAACGGCTTGTCCCTCTTTAACGAGGTCTTTCTGAACAGCCTTGTCAGTTACAAGCCCAACGTAGTGGAACTTCCCGCCGTCTTTTTTCGGCTCTGCTTTTACCATAAATTGAACATTAAATCTACCTTTCATAGGTTTTCTCCTCTTCCCTTATCCCTGGGAGCCGGGTATTATAGATTAATTGAGTCCGATATTATCTGATAAGGTCTTGAACCCGGCCAATACGTATTGAGTTCGCAAACGCGATGCCGGGCGGTTAGCTCGCTTTCGTAAGAAATTGCTAATTCTTTTATAGGCATAAATACCGGTCTTTTATATTTAGGCGTTTCCTGAAAGCCCATAAAAAATTGTCCTTTATTGTTTACAATGATATATCCGTTCATTTTCTATCTCCTATTTATAAGTACTTGCCAAAGGTATTGACAGTTGGCTCCGAACTCTCCGCCGTTTATAAGGCACAAAACGCCTGCAACCAGGCAATATAAAACGCCTACAGATATGGCAAAACTAAGCAATACGCTTAATAAACCCTTCAATACCTTTGACACAAATACCATACTTACCTCAAATTTCTATTCCGGTTATTTCCCGGATAAAATCTTTAAAATCGTTTATCGCTTCAAGATATCCTTTTCGGATATCTTCTTCGATATCTTCTTCCTTTTCAGTGAAAAAACCTCTGAGAAGTTCGATATCGAGTTTTATCGTTTCCGAAGACTTATTTTTTTTCTTTTCAGGTTTTATCTTCTCTTCTTCCGAAGACAAACCTTTACAAAGTTCCTTCTTCTTTTCGCGTATTTCCTTTACGCTCATCTTCGGATTAAACGAACTTTTTATAACGCCGTCATCGACAGGAAGTAATTCCATAAGCTGCGAACTCGAATATCCGATATAATCCTTTTTTAAAACTACCCCGTCCATAAACTTCTGATATATATTCAGAAAGTTTTTAGTCGACGTTCTTTTTATTCCGAACCTACGTTCGGCAAATTCGTATATATCTCTAACTCCGTATCTCTTAAAATTGTCCGAACTTCCTTTTATATCGTTCAGATAACAACAAGTAAGTTCAAAACTTTCCTGCGCGTTTTCTATTTGCTTATCGATTTTTTCGCAGGTATGTACGAAAAATTCGTCCACGCCTTTCGGAATCACACTCACGTCTTCAGGAAATTCATATATTTCAAGTTTTTCAAGTATTAAAGCTCTATACGCTTCGTATCCCATTTCTCGCACTTGCGAAACTTTTAAACTACCGCCGAAAAAATTTCCGCTTAAAACAACTTCGTCAAACGGCACATCGGAATATATGGGTCTAAATTGCGGATAAATATAAGCACATTTCTTTTTATATTCCTGATAAAATGGCTTACCATAGGAATTGTAAATAGATTTATTCGTACGATTTTTAAATTCTTCAAACTGCTCCTCCGCAGTTTTTAATAAATAGGCAAAATCTTTTACGGTAAAAAATTCCGATAACGTTTTGCAATCATACACAGGCTTATAACCTTCTTCTACTTCCGGAAGAACGTATACGTTCTGGTCAGACGTCTGACCGGTTATTTCTTTTACTTCTTTTTCTGATTTACTCTTCATTGTTTTTCTCCTTAAATCCAATTTAATTGGATTATACTAAAATTATATTACAAGATTTTTGGAATTGCAAGTATTTTTTCCAAAAAAATTGGAAAATATATAAGAGGTTTAAAATGAATAAATTAAAAGAATTAAGAAAAGAAAAAAATCTTTTACAAAAAGATATTGCTAAGGAACTAAATATAAAAAACACTACATACTCAAACTGGGAAGTAGGAGTATCTGAACCCGATATTCAAAGCCTTACAAGACTTGCAGACTTTTTCGGCTGCAGTATCGATTATCTTGTTGGGCGTGAAGACGAAGACGGAGCGTTTATAATCTCCGGCAACACTTTATCGGAAGACGAAGCTCAACTTCTCGATAAACTTCGGCAACTAAACCCCTTAAAAAAAGAAATTGCTTATAGATATATTGACTTCCTTCTTGAAGAACAAAAAAACGATAAATAAGATAAATGATAAGGAGAAAATTATGAATGAATTAAAATGCCCTATTTGCGGCGAACCAACGTATTTAGTTTACGGAAAATACCCTAGAAAAGACGGGTTATGTAGTAAATGCGGGAAAAAACTACGCGACGGATTAATAGAACAATGTCCGAATTGCGGTAAATGGCATAATACAAACGAAACGTGCGAATGTAAAAAAAACATTAATATAAATAACCACTGTCTTGTATGCGGAAAAGAAAGCGGAGAATACTTTTTCTGCAAAGAACATTATGAAAAATACAAAAACAAAACAATTTTGTTTAAAATAAAAGTTGAAAAAGGTCAACATATCGAACTATTAGATGATTCATACGAAGGCATGTTTACATGTAAAGACGGGCATATAGTAAAAAGCAAATCAGAAAGAGATATAGACAACTATTTATTTGAACATAAAATTGCACACGCCTATGAAAAAACAATAACGATAAACGAAGAACAATTTAAACCAGATTTTTACCTTCCTGACCTAGACGTTTATATCGAACACTGGGGATATAACGAAGACAATATCGAATATACTAAACAAAAAGATTATAAAATTAAAAAATATATTGAAAAAGGTATAACTCTTATTTGCACTAACGAAAAAGAAATGAAAGATATTGATGCAACATTAGACATGAAATTTGCAAAATATAAAAAAGGCAAAATAAACATATAAAAGGCTCTTGATTTCCAGCACCCCTTTATCAATGGGGGCCATACTCACAAGAGCCATACTAAAAAAATTATATAAAGTAAATACTTTTTTGTCAAGAAATCTTGCCAAAACCTTACTACATACACGCACAATCAGATACCTTGTTTAGTTACGGTTTTATAAAAACCTAACTACTTAATTATCTGAAAATACATTCGTTTTATCATTTATAATTTTCTCATAACTAAAGGGAGGAAATTTCTATGACTAACGAAGAAAAAAAGTATTTTCAGGAAATCACAAAAAAACTCGAACAACTTATCGACACTCATTCCGAACCGGTCCGCCGGGACGGCTGCCAATGGGTAAAAGTAGTATACCCGGTGAACATTGAAAACTCCATAAAAAATTATCAATCCCGGGAGGATACTTTGGGATACAAATATAAAACTGTTACTATCGTTAAAAGAAAAGACGGCAGGTGGTTCACACGAATAATGCGAAACGGTATTCAGAAATGTTTATACGGACATGACCCGAAAGAAGTTAAAAGAAAAGTAGATAAAGCGCTTAAAGAACTTATGCTCGAAACCGAAGAACAGCAAAAATCAAAAAAATTTTCATTTTTCGAATGGCTTAACTTCTGGAACGACACTTATAAAAAACCGTACAATCGGACAGACAGCATCACGCCGCAAATAAAAAAACATATCTTCGGCGTAATGAAAGATAAGCCGCTTGATAAGGTTACTACAATCGAATTGCAGCTTCTGCTGAATAAAATCGAAAGCACCAGAACGCGACAAGCCGTTTCAAATATTATCCGCGGCGCTTTCGACGTTGCGCTTAAAACTAAAATTATTAAAGACGACCCGTCCACCGCGCTTATTAAAGTCGTGCATCATTCGAAGAAAGGCGAAGCCTTAACCAGAGCGGAAGAAAAAAAGTTTCTTTCGGATATTCGCGGCCACTATTTGGAAAATCTTTATCGGTT
The DNA here is from genome assembly GCA_051883555.1 of Christensenellales bacterium. Lineage (GTDB taxonomy): Bacteria > Bacillota > Clostridia > Christensenellales > CAG-917 > CAG-917. Next base: position 5,317 of record JBJETY010000055.1, read on the forward strand.
TTATCTTCTTTCCGGATGCCGACGCGGCGAAGCGTTAAGTCTGAATGTCCGCGACGTTGATTTTTCTGAAAAGACTGTCAAAATAAACGGCACTAAAACACAATCGGCCGAACGTGAAATTCCGCTGTTTACAAAGCTCGAAGCGCTGCTGCGTTCGTTGCAACCGGATAAAGACGGTTTTTATTTTTCGAACGTCCACGAAGATACCGTTACGCAAACTTTTAAAAAGTTCTGCCCTACTCATAAACTGCACGACCTTCGGCACACTTTTGCTACTCGATGCCTGGAAGCCGGAGTCAACATGAAAACCGTTCAGACCTGGCTGGGTCATAGCGACTTCGAAACCACCGCAAACACCTACAGCCACGCGCAAAAAGACTTCCAAAAAGAACAAGCCGTAAGGCTTAATTCGTTCTTTGACACAAATTTTGACACAAAATTATAAAAATTTATTAAAAAAAATATCCCAAAAAACCCGTATTTTCGGGTTTTTTTAGGACTTTTTATAAATGGCATTCAAGAGGTAAGGGGTTCGACCCCCCTCATCTCCACCACAGGAAAGT
>JBJETY010000056.1:0-5737 GCA_051883555.1 Christensenellales bacterium
AAAACGCAATAGTCGTTTCCACTTTTTCCAAGTCGAGAAATCTTGCAGGAGGCAGAATAGGCTTTGTGATAGCAAACGAAAATCTTATTTTAGATATTGAAAAAATGAAATACAGTTTCAATCCTTACAGCCTTGGCAGAGTTCCGCTCGTTGCGGCGAAAGCGGCAATCGAGGACGTCGATTATTTTAAGGAGTGCGTCGAAGAAATAATCGAAGCAAGAGAATATACCGTAGACGCGTTAAAAGAATTAGGTTTTGAAGTTTTGCCTTCGCTTGCAAATTTCGTGCTTTGCAGAACGGATAAAATCGACGGCGAAAAGCTGTATCTCACTTTAAAAGAAAAGGGTATTCTCGTCAGGCATTTAGGAGACGAAAGGATAAAAGATTATGTTCGCATTACTATCGGCACGCAAAAGCAGATGCGTACTCTTATAGACGCATTAGGAGAAATTTTATGAGAGAAGCGAAAATAGACAGAAAAACCAAAGAAACGGATATTTCGTTATATTTGAATCTTGACGGCAACGGTAATTACGAGATAGATACCGGATGCGGTTTTCTTGACCATATGTTGGAGCTTTTATCCAGTCACTCGCTTTTCGACTTAAAAGTAAAGTGCATAGGCGACGTAAAAGTCGATTATCATCATACCGTCGAAGATATCGGCATTTGTCTCGGTACGGCTTTCAAAGAGGCGTTGCAGGACAAAAAGGGAATAACGAGATATGCCGACGTTACCATTCCTATGGACGAATCGCTTGTGATGTGCGCGGTAGACGTATCGGGGAGGTGTTATCTGCTTTACGATTTGATTATAAAACAGAGCAAGGTCGGAGATTTCGACACCGAACTTGTCGAAGAATTCTTCTGGGGATTTTGCAGGTCGGCGTCGGTTACGCTTGATTTTATTCAGCTTGCGGGAAAGAATACCCACCACATTATAGAATGTGCGTTTAAGGCGTTTGCAAGGGCGTTAAAAGCGGCTGTTAAAGTCGATGAAAGGTTAAAAGATAAAATCCCGTCCAGCAAAGGAGTGTTATGATTGCAATTATCGATTACGGCGTAGGAAATTTATTTTCGATAACGCGGTCTTTGAGTTTTTTAGGAATAGAAAGCAAGGTGACGAGCGAAGAAAAAGAAATCAGAAATGCCGACAGAATAATTTTACCCGGGGTAGGAGCTTTCGGGGACGCCAGAAAAAAACTTGACGAAAAGGGGTTAAGCGAGGTTTTAACTCGGGAAGTGAAGTCGGGCAAACCGCTGTTGGGTATTTGTCTTGGAATGCAGTTGCTTTTCGATTGCAGCTATGAATACGGTTTCAACGAAGGGCTCGGCTTTATAGGCGGTAAAGTGTGTCCGTTGAGCGACGACGTAAAAGGATTAAAAATTCCGCAGATGGGTTGGAACAGTTTGAAAATCGTAAAAGATAATCCGCTTTTAAAATATCTGTCAAACGGTGAATTCGTATATTTTGTGCATAGCTACTATGCAAAAGAATGCGATAAAAGTCTTATTGCCACAACCGATTACGGGATCGACGTTACGGCTGCCGTGCAAAACGGCAACGTGTTCGGAACACAGTTCCACCCTGAAAAGAGCGGTGAAAGCGGCTTGAAAATTTTAAAAGCATTCAACGAGATAAACTGAGAACGTTTTTTTATATGGAAACCTTTTAGTGCTGCTTAGCTCTGTCGTGCAGGTTGTATAACGCATAAGCTAAAAGCAAACGAGATAAGTCGGAATTTAACGTTTAAGTAGCGAAAGCGAACTTTAATCGTTTATATTTTAAATGCTTGTAAATGCTTGAATTTAAAACGTAAGACGTTTGAATGGCGCGTTTAAAGATTGTCTTAATAAACGCGTTAAACGCTTGAATTATAAATACGGAAAAATACCGTAAAGGCAGGAGAGAGATGAAGATATTTCCCGCAATAGATATATTGGGTAAAAAGGTTGTCAGGCTTACGCAAGGCGACTATAATTTAAAAAAGGAATATTCCGACAAACCGGAATCGATAGCCGCTGAATTTTTTGAGAAAGGCGCTACGCATTTACACGTCGTAGACCTTGACGGTGCAAAGAGCGGCAACGCTGACAATTTCGACGTCATAAAAGAACTTAAAAGAGCGGATAAATTCATCGAAGTCGGTGGCGGAATAAGAAGTTTTAACGTCATCGAAAAATATGCCGCGGCAGGGATAGACAGAGTTATTTTAGGCACGATAGCCGTCAGAAACGTAGACTTTGTCAAAGAGGCGGTCAAAGAGTTTAATAACTTGATTGCCGTGGGAGTCGACGTAAAAGATAAAAAGGTAGCTATATCGGGATGGCGAGAAATTACCGATATAGACGGTTTCGATTTTTGCCGAAGACTTTACGAAGAGTGCGGAGTGCAATCGATTATATATACCGATATTTCAACGGACGGAATGCTTAAAGGTACAAACGTAAAAGCCTTTGCAGAGCTGTCTGAAATCAAAGGACTTAAAGTCACGGCGTCGGGCGGCGTAACAACCGTGTCCGAGATAAAAGAGCTTAAAGAAACGGGGGTTTACGGCGTGATACTCGGAAAAGCTCTTTATGAAAATAAAATTGATTTATCCGAAGCGTTGAAGGAGCAGGATTAATGTTAGCTAAAAGAATCGTACCTTGTCTTGACGTAAAAGACGGAAGAGTCGTAAAAGGTAAAAATTTTTTAGGAATAAAAGACGTAGAATTGCCTGTCGAGTTGGCGACCTTTTATAACGAGTCGGGAGCAGACGAGCTTGTGTTTTACGATATAACCGCGTCGAGCGACGGCAGAAAACTTTTTGCCGACACTTTGAAAGAGGTCGCTTCAAACGTGTTTATACCTCTTACCGTAGGAGGAGGCATAGAAACGCTTGACGACTTTGACAGAGTGCTTAAATGCGGCGCCGATAAAGTGAGCGTAAACAGCGGAGCGATAAAGAATCCCGAAATTATTTCGGAAGCGGCAAAAAGATACGGAAATCAATGCGTCGTTTTGTCCATGGACGTAAAGCGTTCGGACGGCGGTTTCAGATTGTTTGCAAAAGGCGGAAGAGTGGATACGGGCATCGACGCAATCGAATGGGCAAAAAGAGGCGAAGAAGCGGGCGCGGGCGAAATCGTGCTTAACAGTATAGATACCGACGGAGTAAAAAAGGGCTTTGACCTTGAAATGTTGGAAGCTGTCGTCGGTGCCGTAAATATTCCCGTCGTAGCGTCGGGCGGCGCAGGCTGTATCGAAGATTTCATAACTTTATTTAAAAAGTTGCCGCAGGTCGACGCGGCGCTTGCGGCTTCGATTTTTCATTTCAAAGAAGTTTCGATAAAAGATTTAAAAGAAAGATTATACAAGGAGAGCGTATCCGTACGCATATAAAAATGATTACCTTAGAAGATTTAAAATTCGATGAAAAAGGCTTGATACCTTGCATCGTGCAAGACCATTATACAAAAGAGGTTTTAACTCTTGCTTACATGAACGAAGAGAGTCTGAAAATTTCCATGGAAAAAGGGCTTACGTGTTTTTGGTCTAGGTCGAGACAAAAGCTTTGGCTCAAAGGCGAGACAAGCGGAAATTATCAGCATATAGTTTCCATAACCGCCGACTGTGACGGCGACGCTCTTTTAATCGACGTCATAAAGGACGGCTTTGCATGCCATCTTAACCGTGAAAGTTGTTTTGCCGATAAAATTTATTTGAGCGAAAAATTGAAGGAATTTTCTATCGGTTTGTTGTATAATGAACTTATCGGAAGAAAGACCGAAAAAAAGGAAGGCAGTTACACAACCTATCTTTTCGAACAGGGCGTGGATAAGATTTTAAAGAAGGTCGGCGAAGAATGTACCGAAGTTATTATCGGGGCGAAAAACAGTCGCGAAGAGGCATTGTTTGAAATTGCCGACCTCTGCTATCACTTGCTCGTGCTTATGATAGAAATGAAAATAACGCCGGAAGACGTTTTGAAAGAACTTGAGGGCAGACACGTTGTAGACCATAAGGTAAAACAACAGAAGATGAAATAATGGTAAATATTAACAACAGTTGGGATGAAATTTTAAAAGACGAATTCACAAGCGAATATTATTTAAAGTTGCGTGAATTCTTGAAAACCGAATATTTCACCAGAACGGTATATCCACCTATGGGAGATATTTTCAACGCCTTGAAATATACGGCATACGAAGACGTAAAAGTCGTGATTTTAGGGCAGGACCCTTATCACGAAAAAGGGCAGGCGGAAGGCCTTTGTTTTTCCGTGCCTAAGGATGTCAAAGCGCCGCCGTCGCTTGTAAATATCTTTAAAGAGATAAAAGACGACGTAGGAATTGACAACAAAAATCCCAATCTGATAAACTGGGCAAAGCAGGGCGTTCTGCTTTTGAACACGTCTCTTACCGTTCGCGAGGGACAGGCCAATTCTCACAGCAATAAGGGATGGGAAATATTGACCGACAATATTATAAAAAAATTAAACGAGAGAGAAAAACCCATTGTATTTTTGCTTTGGGGAGCAAACGCACGGAGTAAATCCGCGTACGTCACAAACAAAAATCACCTCGTTTTAACGTGTGCTCATCCGTCTCCGCTTTCGGCATATAACGGATTTTTCGGATGCAGGCATTTTTCAAAAACGAATCAGTTTTTGATTAAAAACGGCGAAACGCCTATCGATTGGAGGACAGAATGATAACGAGTAAACAAAGAAGCGCTTTAAAGGGATTAGCAAACGGAATTTCGCCGTGCTTTCAGATCGGAAAGGGCGGAGTGTCGGAAAACGTATTGAACGAACTGAACAACCTTTTAGACAATAAAGAACTTATAAAGGTTACGGTGTTGCAAAATAGCGACGTTTCTGCCAAACAAATGATTAACGATCTCGCTTTGTCGCTTAAAGCAGAGCCTGTAGTGGCAATCGGAAATAAAATGGTTTTATACCGTTATTCAAATAAAGACGGAGTAAAGCATCTGGAGATATAATGGATATAGAACGATTGAATTATCTTGCCAAAAAGTCGAAAGCCGAAGGATTATCGGAAGAAGAAAAGGCGGAACAGCAAAAATTAAGACGAGAATACGTTGACAGCGTAGTAGGAAATTTAAGGGCGCAACTTGACAATACTTACGTAGTCGATAAGAGCGGTAATAAGGAGAAATTAAAAAAGAAATGAGCGACGAAAAAAAAGAGCAGGAATTTCTTCCGTTATGGCAGCCGTTGGAAAAGACAAAGGAAGTCGTAAAAAAAAAGGAACTGACTGCCGCCGAACTTGCCGAAAAGAAAAAGAAACAGCGTGAGACGGAAGCGTTCAGAAAAAAATATTTCGAATACTATGACGACGTAAAGATTTCTCACCGCGAAGATTGGTAAATATCGAATATTTTGCGTAAATGAGATTGTAAAGAAAACGAGCGTCGTTTTTTGATTGTCAAAGTAGTTTAAGTGCAATTCTTTTCTGATTGTTTAAAGAGCAATTTCAATTCAGTAAAAGCGGAAGGATACGGCCTAAAAGGATACAGGTTAAAATTAAAAGATTCATATAAAGCGTTAAGAATTAAAGCGTTAAATCGAATTTTTTATAAAGCGTCAAAACAAATGGAAATAAACTAAAAAAGTCTTAGCTTTGCTAAGACTTTTTTTGTTATTTGCGATAAATCCTATTAATTGTGCATTAAATCGACGTCGCGAAATTTTCGTTGAAAAATTTACGAAGAAAGGGTATTATCAGAATT
>JBJETY010000057.1:0-1461 GCA_051883555.1 Christensenellales bacterium
AATTCTTTTAAAATTTTACGTTCTTTATCTCTGACTTCTTTATTTGCGAGCAACGAGTAAATCGACTCGATAAGCGAATCGTTTTCGCCCTTTTTAATTCTATTTCCCGATTCGTCAAGTTTAACCGCTCTGGACTTAGGCAGTTTGTTTTCTTTTATAAGAGTCTCAACGTCCGTTCTTTCATTTTTCGGCGTTTTGTTTAACCGTCTGCCGTCTGCATTGCCGTCGGCAATAATATAACCGCTTTCATAAATTACGCCGTGTTTTGCCATTTTAAGCAGTTTTTTGCCCTCTGACGCAAGTTTAAGTTGCTCTGCCATAATTTTATCCTGCTTAAACTTGTAGGCATATTTTTCGCGTTCAATAGCGCTGAGCGGCTTTAAATTTAAATAATTTCTGTCAATTTTTTCGACCGGTTCGGACGCCGCACTGCCGCAAACAAGACTTACGCCGTTCTGTTTAAGTCTTCTCAAATCGCTTATGCTCGTCACTCCGTCGGCTATGAGTTTAATTCCGTCGGCATTGCAAAAATCGGTGAGCATGGCAAGAGATTTATTTGACGACAATATATATTCGGCAGATACTCTGAAAAAGTCAAATTCCATATCGGAAAAGACGTCCATGAGATTTATGTTTTTTCCATAACCTCCGACAGAAATCTTTATTCCGTAACTTTTAAGCCTTTTGATATTCTTTAAACAAATCGATTGTTTTTCGCCGTAAACGTCCGCAACGTCGAAAAAAAGTATCGTTCTATCGTTTTTCATATTGCGTTCTGTCAACAATTTTACAAAACGTCTGAAAAGCTCGTCATCCGAAACCAAAGCGATACAAGGTGAAAAACAAAAAGCCAAATCCGAAACGTATTCCCACTCCTGCAATTTTTCTTTTTCCGCCGCAATCTCTTCTATAAGACAAAAATTGAGTTCGACAATTTCGGTATAATCGTCCGTCAAATGATAAAGCGACGAGGTGGAAACGTCGTTTGGCAAAATCTGAAAGACGTCGCAAAACTCTGCAACGCCGCCGTCAAGATTTTTAACGCTTCTGTAAAAATAACGCAATACCTTTTCACTCATAAAATGATTATAAACAATATCGAAAAAAAATTCAATATAAAACCCGTTGATTGTTAAAATTTTAGTTGTTACTAAAATCGAATATTTAAAAAATCAAATTCCATTTCTTCTTTGTTAAGTTTGCAAGTTTTATGCCAAAAAGCCTATAAACGCGTAAGTTATTTAACCTTTCAATTTAATTCCCCATCAAAATTTGTTTTATCGTTTTAAAACAAACGCTTTATCAACACGACGTACGTTAAACGTAAGATAAAATTTAAGTGAGATTTAAGCAAATATTGACTGATAGAATTTAAAAAATATGCAATAAATAATATACGATAAACGTAAGAATAATTATAAAAGTAAGATAAAGATTTATTATAAAAAGTAAGATATAAAT
>JBJETY010000057.1:1561-5547 GCA_051883555.1 Christensenellales bacterium
TTGTTTTAAAAACTAAGATACAAATTTGTTATAAAAAATAAGATATAAATTTGTTTTAAAAACTAAGATACAAATTTGTTATAAAAAATAAGATATAAATTTGTTATAAAAAATAAGATATAAATTTATTGATATAAATTTATTGGTTAAAACGATAAACGTAAGAATAATTATTTAAAAACTTAAAAGGAAAATAAAACGGACGCAATGCGTCCGTTTTATTTTTAAAGTTAAATAACCTTAAATTCCCTTGCGTTTAACCTTATTAAAACAATCAAATCTCTTTTATTTTTTATTATCCTTCAATCGGAGATTTAATGTATATCTTTGCGCCGCTTTCTTTTGTTTGAGCTGTAATGTAATACGTTCCGCCGGTTGTTATATTTATCTCATCAACGTTTTGGCAAACAATATTTCCGCAATCGTCGTAAACGACAAACGAAGAGAAATATGTACTCATACCAACCACTGAATAACCGCGTCCGCCTGTCGTACTATCAAATTCGACTTTCATATAAACTAAAGTTCCGCTTGCTGCATTTACACCGGTAAACGCTTGCTCGACGTCGACTTTTACGTCAACCGAATAAAAGTTTACGTAAATATTGCTACTTCCTGTAACAAAATAATAATTACCTGCGTCAGTTCCCGTTAACGTGGCGTTTAATTCTGAAGAGCCAACGTATAAACGTTTATAGGACGAAGAAGTAATTTCAATTTTCATCGTTAAATCGTCATCACCGAACTTATAATCGTCCAAGGAAACGTCGGCAAAGGTTTGTCCTGAAGGATTGTTTGAATACTGAATACCGACGACAATGCTTGAAAATTCTTTTCTAAATATTTGTGCTGTGGATGACGTAAGCGTAGGAACAATATAGTTGCCACTGTCCGCCCCGTCAAGTTGATAACTGATATTCACATAGCAATTTGCTGCTGCACGTGCATAAGTGAAATTTGCATTTACGCTGAACGTAACGTCATCGCCATCGATGATATTGTCGGAATCATAGGACACGGTTGCGTCTTTCGTGCCGTCATAAGTTTTATCGTTTACTTTAAAGTTCTCAAGCACAATCTGCAAAGGGCTGATAGTCGCCGTGCTGCCGACGTCACCGCAAACTTCATAATTGTCTTTATCTTCACCGCTTAAAATATAATTATAAGTAACTTCTTTATTTGCACCGGCGTTTTTATCTTCAAATTCCGTTTCAACGGTAAGAGTTACGTCATCGCCTGCAAAAGTACCGACGGCCGTAAACTCAGCGCTTCCCAAAACCGTACCGTCATAAGTTTTGTCTTTTGCAACAAGACCGCTAACCGATAAGCTATAAACACCAATAACAAAATCTACGCTCTTTTGAGCAGCTTGCCATTCAGCCGAAGCAGGCGTAGAAAGCACAAGCGTATATGCTCCTGCCTTTTTAGGAGCGGCAGCAAGTTTTTCACCGTTCTTTATCCACCACTCGATTGTAGGCGTTTCACCGCTTGTAACCGTATAGTCGCTTTCTGAAATCGAAACCGCCACGCTGTTATAAGTTTTTGTGAATGATTTGTTTAACGTGATTGCATTTACTTTTGCGTCTAACGCCGCAATCGTTTCAATTTGCTTATAACCGCAAACCGAACACTCTCTGTACTTCGAACCGGCAGTGCCGTATCCGGCTTCGGTAGTTACTGTCCAGTCGCCAAAAAAGTGAGCCGCAAAATCGCCCTTTTCCGTACATTCGGCACCGCTACAAACGTGCCAGTGTCCGCTTTCGTCTTTTGTCCAATCCGAGGCAAAAGTATGAGTATGAGTTTCGCCCGTTTCGCCGCCGTCGGTCGAATCTCCGCCGGTAGAACTCTCACCCGCTGTGCTTCCGCCGCTCGTTCCATTGTCTTTGTTACAAGCTACAAAAACGCAAGCAAGAAGACAAGTCAAAACTACGATTATAATAGTTAACAAAAACTTCTTCTTCATAGTAAACTCCTATTTTTAAAAATTATTATTCAATCCAAATTATTCAATCCAATTTCTTTACGTTTATTTATATCATAAATACTTTTTTGTCACAATTAAACGGTTGCATCGTCAAAAAAAAAATGGCCACTTGGCCATTTTTTAATATCCAAAATTAAATTGGATTTTTTATATTAGATTTTTTATATAAGACTGTTTTAACTCCGACAAATATGAATTTAGTTTTTAGATAATATGCAATAATATTTATTATTAACATTTTTTGAAAATTCCCCTACAAAAAATACCAGCGAATAACAAAAATTTAAAATATGCATCGTCTTAAATATTATAAAAAAAATTTTTGTTTTGATGATATTTTAAATTCAAATCTGAATCATGCAAAATTTTACTTATAAAATTATATTTTCTACGATATTTATTACGCTATTATGATTGCAAAACGGACTGTTATATAATTAAGTTATAACTTTAATATACCGATTAGATTATGTTGAATATTAATTACACTATGTCAAACTTAATATAATATGAAGCTCAGTTTTCCTTAATTTTTTATATCTGCTCGCCTTTCAGTTGTTATAATTGAAATATACCGTGCATTCTTCTACATTCCAACTACTGTTCCAGCCGCCAGGTTGAGATTCTTCCCGTACGTAAATGCTCAAATTATAACAACCGTAAAAGGCATACCTTCCTATGCTTTTAACTCCGATAGGAATAATTATACTTTCCATATTTTCACAATCCGCAAAAGCATTGTTGCCTATACTTGTTATACCGTTTATAAGCGTTACGTCAACTAGTCCGCAACTGTAAAACGAAAAATTGCCTATCGTCTTTACGCTACTCGGAAGCGATATGCTCGTCAAATTACCGCAGCCGTAAAAGGCATAATTTCCTATTGTTTCAACACCGTCTGCTATCGTAATTTCTTCTAGACCGCTACAACTGTAAAACGCATAATCCCCGATTATCGTCACACTGCTCGGAACCTTTATTGCGTTTAAACTGCTGCAACCCATAAATGCAAAGGCAGCAATTTCCGTCACGGATCCATCGGACGGTATTTCGCTGTTTATGCAACCTGCAATAAGTTTTTTACTTTCCGTATCTATTAAACAATTTCCCGCTGATTTGTATCTTGAATTTCCGTCTTCAACTGTAATTTTGGTGACGCTACCGCAACTTGCAAATGCACCCTCCGCTATACTTGCGGTGTCTGCTTTTACGACTATTTCGCTGATTGTTGTTGACGCAGCTTTTATCAGATGTTTCCCTAAATATTTTGCATTTGCATACTCGACGTATTCAATTTTAGAGCAGTTTGTAAACGCATTATAACCGATATTTGTCACACTGTCAGAAATTATGACGCTCGCCAATTCGGTACATTTATAAAATGCATAACTTCCTATGCACGTTACTCCGTCCTTTATCTCCACACTTGTTAACTTTGTGCAATTTTTGAAAGCGTTTTCTGGAATTTCGCCTTGCGTTATTACAACTTCTAAGAGATTTTCCTTTGAAAATAAATACATATATTCGGCAGGTGCAGTTATTTTAACCAAATCACTGCAACTTGCAAATGCGTCGTCACTTATACTTGTCACGCTGAGCGGAATAGTTATACTTTTCAAACTGCAACCGTTAAACGCACCGCTTCCTATACTTGTAATATCGTTTGGCAGAACCAGTTCCGTTTCCGTTCCGTTATAAGATATCAAACAACCATCACATATTGTCATTCCGCTATGCTCATCCGCAACTTCTTCGGAAGGCTCGCTACCGTTTTCGATATCATCGTTAGTTTCCGACTCGCTGCCGTTTTCGATATCATCGTTAATTTCCGACTCGCTACCGTTTTCGGTTCCATCAATAGTTTCCGACTCGCTACCGTTTTCGATATCATCGTTAATTTCCGACTCGCTACCGTTTTCGGTTCCATCAATAGTTTCCGACTCGCTACCGTTTTCGATATCATCGTTAATTTCCGACTCGCTACCGTTTTCGGTTCCATCAA
>JBJETY010000058.1:0-34463 GCA_051883555.1 Christensenellales bacterium
TTCGTCGAGATTTACAACCTGCGCTCCGTCGCTTTCGACAAGCAATCCTTTTTCTTTCAGCATATCGAGACAAGGTTGCATTTTATCGTTATAAAAACTTTCTCCGTTATAGCTGTCGAATTTAATTTTAAGTCGGTCGTAAATTTTAGACACTTCCTTTAAGGTTATATCCTTAAACCACAAAAACAAGTCGATTGCTTCTTTGTCGCCGTCTTCTATCTTTTTAAACCATGCTCTCGCTTCGTCGTCGAGTTCGGGCGCTTTTTCCGCTTCCTGATGAAATTTTACGTAAAGTCTGTTGAGCTCAACCACTCCGCCGTTTATCACTTCGTCTTTGTCGCCCCATTTTTTATATGCTACAATCATCTTTCCGAATTGCGTGCCCCAATCGCCTAAATGATTGATTCCCACGACGTTGTATCCTAAATGTTTAAATATTCTGTAAAGCGCTCCGCCTATAACGGTTGTAGACAAATGTCCTATATGAAAAGGCTTTGCAATGTTGACGGAACTGTAATCGATGCAAATCGTTTTTCCCTTTCCCTCGTCGCTTGCGGCCGGATTTTCGTCCTTTGACAATTCGACAATCTGAGACAGAATTGCTTTTTCGTTGATTTTAAAATTGAGATATCCGCCAATCGCTTTTACTTCGGATACGACTTCTACTCCGGCAAATCCGTTTTTTAACTCTTCCGCTATAACTACGGGAGATTTTCTGAACGCTTTGGCAAACTTAAAACACGGCAGCGCTAAGTCGCCGTTGGATACGTCTTTAGGAATTTCAAACATTCCTTCTATTTCTTCAGGCGTTACGCCTTCTATTTTTATAGCTTTTGCTATCTCTTTTTCAAACATAGATATACCGTTATTTTATTTTATTTTTTTCAACGAGCCGTTCTTTAAAATTTATACCGCTTGTCGGCGTTAAATCCGCCCGTCGGCGTAAATTTTAAAATTTATAGTCCCGTTTATACGTTGAAGCGGAACGTTACGACGTCGTTATCCTGCATTACGTAATCTTTTCCTTCGGAGCGGATTTTACCCTTTTCTTTCGCTCCTACGTAGCCCTTGCAATCGAGCAACGTCTGATAGTCGACCACTTCCGCTCTTATGAAGCCACGTTCGAAATCGCTATGAATTTTTCCCGCCGCCTGCGGCGCTTTAGTTCCTTTAACGATAGTCCAGGCTCTCGTTTCCTTTTCACCTGCGGTCAGATAACTTATCAAATTGAGAAGTTTATAGCAAGCGGTCACAAGTTTATCAAGTCCCGATTTCTCGATTCCCAATTCTTCGAAGAACATTTGCTTTTCGTCGTCGGACATATCCGCCATATCTTCTTCGAGTTTTGCAGACAAGACGATAACTTCGCTGCCTTCGTTTGCGGCGTATTCCTTTACCTTTAAGACGTACGCGTTTTCTTTAGAAACCTCGTCTTCGCTCACGTTTGCGGCATAGATTACCGGTTTTGCGGTCAGAAGAAACATCGTTTTTAATATTTCTTTTTCGTCTTCGTTCGCAGGATAGTTTCTTGCCGGTTTTCCGCTTTCCAAAAAGGCGGTGAGTTTTTCAAGAAAGTCGATTTCTTCCTGATATTTTTTATCCGCTTTCAAACCTATTCTTGCCTTTTGAAGACGACGGTCAATCATTTCAAGGTCGGAAAATATCAATTCGAAATTTATCGTTTCTATATCTCTCAACGGATCTACGCTTCCGTCGACGTGCGTTATGTTTTCGTCGTCGAAGCAACGTACGGTATGAACGATTGCGTCGCATTCTCTTATGTGCGACAAAAATTTATTGCCCAATCCTTCGCCTTTGGACGCGCCCTTTACGAGCCCCGCTATATCGACGAATTCAAGCGTCGTCGGAGTAATTTTTTTGCTGTTAAACAATTCTCCGAGTTTCGTCAGTCTTTCATCGGGAACGGCTACTACGCCGACGTTCGGTTCTATCGTACAAAACGGATAATTTGCCGCTTGCGCTCCCGCTTTGGTTATTGCGTTAAACAGAGTGCTTTTGCCTACGTTCGGCAAGCCTACTACGCCTAATTTCATATTTACCTCGAATATATATAAATTCTTTATTTAAATTTTTCCGCATAGGATATTATAAACGATTAAAGGAATTAAGTAAAACAAAAATGAGTATTTTTGAAGGATTGATTTACGGGCTTCTGCAAGGGCTTACGGAATTTCTTCCCGTTTCGTCAAGCGGACATCTTATATTGCTTTCCGAATTCGGAATCGGCAAAACCGATTTATTGTTCAACGTCTTACTGCACGTGGCGACTCTTTTTGCAGTCGTCATATGTTATCGCAAAACTCTGTGGAATTTAATTAGACGACCTTTTCAGAAAAAAACGCTGTATCTCATCGTCGCAACGGTTCCTACTTGTTTAATCGCATTGCTCTTTAAAAAGTTTATACCGTCGGTTTTCAACGGCGCCGCTCTTCCTTTTTGCTTTATGATAACTTGCTTTATGCTTACTTTAACGCTGATTTTTAAACCTAAAAATAAAGAGCTTTCTTTTTCTTCGTCGCTATTTTGCGGCATCGCTCAGGGAATCGCAACCATGCCGGGAATTTCAAGAAGCGGCATGACAATCTCAACGCTTCTTATCTGCGGTACGGAAAAGGAAGAGGCAACCGAGTTTTCCTTTCTTTTGTCCATTCCGATAATCATCGCTTCCGCCGTTTTAGAGGGAATCGAAGCGTACCAATCGGGCGCAACTCTTATGGCTATGCCTACCGTTGTAGGAATGATTACCGCATTTATTAGCGGATTGATATCCATAAAATTTATGTTAAAGCTTATAAAAAACAAATCGCTTCTGCCGTTTGCGATTTACACAGGACTTCTTGCCATAGCTTTGATTATAATCGGTTTCGTTAAACCGTAATTTACGTCATTGCGACGTGGCTTTATTAAATCTTATTTTAATCGGCTTAACCGTAAGATTTAATCGTAATTTTATTTTGTTTAATCGATTTAACGTAATTTTTGTTTCAATGGCATTTTGTGCCCGAAACAATTTTAAAATCTACCGCACGAAATACGTCGTATAACTTAAATTTGCGTTTATCGATTTGCGCAAAAAGCAAAAATAAAAAGGTTGAAAATATCAACCTTTTTATTTTGTCAATACAAATTTCTTTTTAGCTAAACTACAATTTTAAAACCGCGAAAATATTCAACGCCGTAAAATTCCTTTACCCCCGTAAAAATCCTTTATTGCTTTTTACAATCTGAAATAAAGATTATTTCTTTTCCGTTAAATTTCGTTTAGCTTGATTTTAGCCGTTTACGACTTTAAATCATTCCGCCGTTTCCTGTCCTTCGGAAACGCTTATTTCGCCGTCGTCCCCTTCTTCCGTTTCTTCGTGCGGAGTTAAAGCGATGCTCATAATCTTGTAACCGTCGTCTAGTCTCATTACTCTTACGCCTTGCGTATCTCTTCCGAACTTGGAAATTTCGGCGGCTTCCATTCTGATTATAATTCCGTTGTCGGTTATAATCATGACGTCCATATCTTCAGGCAATATTTTAAGTCCTACAAGTTTACCCGTCTTAGAATTGAACGCGCCTGCCTTTACGCCTTTTCCCGCTCTTCCTTGTATCGGATAATCTTTATATTCGCTTCTCTTTCCGAATCCGTTTTCCGTAATCGTAAGAATTTCCTGTCCTTCTTTCAATACGGCGATATCTACTACTTCTTCGCCGTCTGCAAGAGATATGCTCTTTACGCCCATTGCCGTACGGCTTGTCGGACGGACGTCCGTTTCTTTAAATCTGATACAGTTGCCGTTTGTAGCGCCTACGAGAATTTCATCGTTACCGCTTGTGAACGTTGCGCCGATTAGTTCGTCGCTTTCGTTGAAGGTAATTGCAATCTTTCCGTTTTTCTTAATCGATCTGTATTCTTCGAGCGGCGTCTTTTTTATGAGACCCAATTTTGTGCCTAACAGCAAATAGCCTTCCTGTCCTTCTCTGAACGGCAACATTGTCGTTACCTTTTCGCCCGGATTGAGTTGCAACAGGTTGACCATTGCTCTGCCTCGCGCCGTTCTCTGAGCTTCGGGAATTTCATATGCTTTAAGCGAAAATACCTTTCCGTAATTGGTAAAGAATAACAAATCGTCGTGCGTATTCGTTGTGTACATGCTTTCGACGAAATCTTCTTCTTTCGCCTTGTGTCCCGTTATTCCCTTACCGCCTCTGTGCTGGCTCTTGTATTCCGCTACAGGGAGACGCTTTACGTATCCTGCGTGAGTCAGCGTTACGACTACGTCTTCCTTTTCGATGAGATCTGCAATATCGATATCGCTGTAATCATAGCTTATTTCCGATTTTCTCGGCGACGCATATTTCGTTCTGATTTCCGTCATTTCTTCGATTATGATTTCCTTGACGGCTTCCATCGAACCTAAAATGCGTTTATACTCGGCAATTTCTTTATGCTTTTCGTCGAGCTCTTCTTCTATCTTTTCGACTTCGAGAGAAGTGAGCCTCTGGAGTTTCATTTCAAGTACTGCGTTTGCCTGCTTATCGCTCAATTCGAACCTTGACATAAGTTTGTCCATGGCGTCGTTTTTATCTTTCGATTGTTTGATAGTTTCAACGACTTCGTCGATACTGGCTAAAGCTATTGCAAGTCCTTCTAAGATATGCGCTCTCTCTTCCGCCTTTTCAAGGTCGAATTTCGTACGTCTTATAATAACGTCTTCTTGGTGAGCTACGTAGTTTTCAAGGACCTCTTTCAAATTGAGAATTTTAGGCGTTCCGTCAACCAAAGCAAGCAAATTGATACCGTGGCTGACCTGCATTTGCGTTTGCTTGAACAAGGTATTGAGCACAACCTGTGCGTTTGCGTCCTTCTTCGTTTCGATGACGATACGCATACCCGTTCTGTCCGTTTCTTCGTTTACGTCCGCTATGCCTTCGATACGTTTGTCTCTTACCTGGTCGGCGATGTTTTCAATCAATCTCGCTTTGTTGACCTGATAAGGAATTTCGGTAACTATAATTCTGCTTTTTCCGCTAGGCAATTCTTCTATTTCCGTTTTCGAACGGATGATAACGGAACCTTTGCCCGTTCTGTATGCCTGGCGGATACCGCCTCTGCCAAGCACGATTGCCCCCGTAGGATAATCAGGCGCCGGTACGTATTCTATAAGTTCGTCAACCGTCATTTCGGGATTTCTCATCAAAGCAATGGTTGCGTCGATAACTTCTCCGAGATTGTGCGGCGGAATATTCGTTGCCATACCGACGGCGATACCGTCGGAACCGTTTACTAAAAGATTCGGAAATCTTGCCGGCAATACGACAGGTTGCATTCTCGTATCGTCGAAGTTAGGATACATATCGACCGTTTCTTTGTCGATATCCCTTATCATTTCCGAAGCTATTTTACTTAATCTCGCTTCGGTATAACGATATGCGGCGGCAGGGTCGCCGTCGACCGAACCGAAGTTTCCGTGTCCGTCTACAAGAGGACAACCTATTGAAAAGTCCTGCGCAAGTCTTACGAGCGCGTCGTAAACCGAACTGTCGCCGTGCGGGTGATATTTACCTAAAACGTCGCCGACGATGAGTGCGCATTTTCTGAACGGCTTGTCGTTCGTAAGGTTAAGTTCGTTCATCGAATAGAGTATTCTTCTGTGTACGGGCTTTAAGCCGTCTCTTACGTCGGGAATAGCTCTCGATACGTTAACCGCCATTGCATAAGCAATAAACGATTTTTTAAGCTCTCCGTCTATTTCAACCTGCTTGACGTTGGATTTCTCTAAATCTTGAATATAGTTTCTTTCTTTTTCTTGCTTTGCCATAAATCCTCCTATACGTCAAGCTCTTCAACGAGTTTTGCGTTCTCTTCAATGAATTGACGACGTATTTCGGCATTCTCTCCCATAAGAGTGCTTATTATGTTTTCCGCTTCGATTGCGTCTTCCATGGTGACTTTAAGCAACGTTCTGGTCGACGGGTCCATCGTCGTTTCCCAAAGCTGGTCGGCGTTCATTTCGCCCAAGCCCTTATATCTTTGCGTATCCCACTTTACGTTCTTTTCTTTCAATTCGTCCGTATACGCTTTTAAAGAATCGTCGTCGTAAAAATATTTTTCCGTCTTGTTCGTCTTTACTTTATAAAGCGGCGGCTGAGCTATATATACGTGTCCGTTTTCAATGAGCGGACGCATAAATCTGAAGAAGAAGGTTAGCATCAGAATTCTTATATGCGAGCCGTCGACGTCGGCATCGGTCATACAAATAATTCTGTTGTAACGAAGTTTCGATTCGTCGTATTCCTGATGAATTCCGCAACCGAAAGCCGTAATCATAGCTTTTATTTCTTCGTTTTCAAGCACTCTGTGCAATCTTGCCTTTTCGACGTTCAAAATCTTACCCCTGAGCGGTAAAATAGCCTGGAAGCGTCTGTCTCTGCCTTGTTTTGCCGTGCCGCCTGCGCTATCGCCCTCAACGAGATAAATTTCACAATACTGCGATTCCTTATCCGTACAGTCTGCAAGTTTGCCAGGGAGCGTAGTCGTTTCGAGCGGACTTTTTCTTCTTGCCAACTCTCTTGCGTTTCTTGCCGCCTCTCTCGCTCTCTGTGCGGTAATCGTTTTCATGATAAGTTCTTTGGCTTCTTTCGGATGCTCTTCGAGATACGTTCCGAAACCGTCCATTATGGCCTTGGATACAATCGTCCTTACGGCGCTGTTGCCGAGCTTCGTTTTCGTCTGACCTTCGAACTGCGGATTTGCAAGTTTTACGGATATAACCGCCGTTATGCCCTCTCTCGTGTCTTCACCGCTGAGTTTGTCGCTGTCTTTTAAAATTCCTTGTTTCTTTCCGTAATCGTTTATACATTTCGCCAGAGCGGATTTAAAACCTTCGAGATGCGTTCCGCCTTCTTCGGTATTTATATTGTTTGCAAAAGTAAGAACGGTTTCGGTATAACTGTCGTTATATTGAAACGCTATTTCGGCTTCATAGCTTTCGCTTACACCTTTAGTTTCTTCGTTATAACTCTTATCGAAATATATTACTTCCGGAAATACAGTTTCTTTGTTTTTATTTAAACTTTCTACAAACGAAACTATACCGCCTTCATAGCAAAACATCTCGGCTTTAGGCGGGTCGAGTCTGTTGTCCACAAGTTGAATTTTTAATCCTTTATTCAGATACGCAAGTTCACGCAACCTTGATTTCAACGTGTCGAAATTAAATTCGAGCGTTTCAAAAATTTCGCCGTCAGGATAGAAAGTAATCGTCGTTCCGGTTTCGTCCGTGTCACCGACAACCTGAAGGTCCCTTTGCGGTATACCGCGATTAAACACCTGCTTATGTATCTTTCCGTTTTGTCTGACTTCGACTTCGAGCCATTCGGAAAGAGCGTTAACGCAAGAAACGCCGACGCCGTGAAGTCCGCCCGAAACTTTATATCCGCCGCTGCCGAATTTTCCGCCTGCGTGCAATTTCGTCAAAACTACCTCGACTGCCGATTTGCCTTCCGCTTTTATAATTCCCGTCGGAATGCCTCTGCCGTTATCCTTGACTTTTATCGCTCCCTCGGCTGTGATTTCAACCGTAATAAGAGTACAATATCCTGCAAGCGCTTCGTCGATACTGTTGTCGACGACTTCCGTAACGAGGTGATGTAATCCCCTTACGTCTGTCGAACCGATATACATACCCGGTCTTTTACGAACAGGTTCAAGTCCCTCGAGAACTTGTATGTCCGATTCGTTATAGCTGTGTTCTACTCCGCTCATTTAAGCCTCCGTTTATTTCCGTTTGCGGTACCCCCGAAAAACGGTGTTTTATTGAAAAATTTTTGACCTACAACAGTTATTTTTTGACTATATATTTAATGTATATATATTATAGATAAATTATTTATAATAAATATAGAATAATTATAATAAAAAAATCCGTTTTAAACAACAAAATAGAACAACTTTTTAAATTTTTTTATCCACATTTTTTTCCCGGTTTTTATTCCTTTTTTTGTCGAATTTTGCTATACTATGTCCATGGACGCTACCGAATTATTAAATTTTACGAATTCCGGCTTTTTAATTGCAATTTTGCCATTCATGCCATCTCTTGAAGAATGAATAAAACTCGTTTTTTAATCAATTTAATTTGCGTCCTTTTAGTCTTATTTGTTTTTCTTTTTACTCTCACCTCATGTTCCGAAACATCTGCGGATGAAAATCGCTCTCTTTCTTCTTTGAGCATATCGGGCACAGTGTCTTTTGAAGGCTTACCTTTATCGGACGTTGTCGTATATCTGAACGGAGTCGAGACAACGCATACTAATTCCAACGGAAACTTTTATTTATACGAAATCGAAAAGGATTCTGAAATAACGTTTTTTAAATCCGGCTTTATTTTCAATCCGCAAGCTCTCGTCGTAACGGAAAACAAACACGACTATACCATTTCTGCCGATTTAGAAAATACGAGCGACGCCGCTCTCGACGTTTCGGACGACGAGCAAGCCGATTCGTCAACTTACGTTCCGACGGATGACGCAAACGGAGATACCGACGAAAACTTAGACGTTTCAACGCAAAACGACGAATATTTTGAAACAGAAAACGACAACTGCGATGAAAATTCCGACGCAGTTTCTGAAAACGATTCGGGCGAAACTCTTTCCGATTCATCGTCCGATGAAAAAAGTGAAGATATTGAAAATCAAAACGCACAACAACTACCTAAATCGCTGTGCGCTCCCATTAATTTATTTTATTCTGAAGGCATTATTTACTGGTCTACCGAACCTGACGTTTATTCTGCAGATTATTTCGAAATATATATGAATAGCGCCTTAATCGGCACTTCTTTTACTTGCAATTTCGACTTATCTGATTTAACTTCCGATTGCGCTTTCTGTTCAATCGAGGTGTGCGCCGTTCTTGACGGAGTTCGTTCCGATTTTTCAAAACTTTACGTTTCTTTTGTAAACTCCGGCTAACGATTTTGCCCTTTTAACGCCGCCTTACGCAACATTGTGCGCCAAACTAACCGTCCTTGGTCCTCTCTTTGAATTTTTACACAAACTGTTTTTTTGTCGCTTTAACTACTTTTTAAGCAAATTTCTTCATACGTGCTTGCGCTTTTCCGTTTTTCGTTCTGCTCCGATTTTTAGCCGTTTAGCAAAATTTGAAAATTAAAATTTATTCCGCCGATTCGTTTTAAGCCGTTTAAAGTCAAATTTTAGCCGCTTCCATATTATTCGCATAAATTTATACATTCTCCGTTTAACGCCCGATATTCACCTTTTATCCGCTCTGAGGCATATGCTAATATGTTTTCATAAATATCTTAAAACGTGCCTTAAAAAAACAGTTGATTTGTAAACTATTTATAAACGTTTGATTTGCAACCGATTTATCACCCTATTCTCTCTACGGCAAAATTAAAAATCAGAATTTATTTTTTGCGTTTTTATATGGCGCACACTGTTTGTTTCGCTACTATCGATTGTTGAAAACTTCGTTTTTCAGCTTCTTATTTTATTTTCTTAAAATATATCCGTTTCGAAAAATTAATCTACCGAACACCGCTTTAGAAAAATTAATTAAGATGTAAACGATTGTTTGAATAGCTCTTCAATTTATTGTCTTCTAACGATAAAGCGTTCTTAGCAACTATAAAGTTTTTTAAGTAGCCACAAAACTTCTGACTGCATAAATTTTTAGCGAACTAGTGTCTATTATAAACCGTATCGGCAATCGTATTGGGTAACGACTTTTGGCGACCGTATTGATAACGGAATTTGATTACGGTATTTGACAACAGTATCAAACATCCGTTTGTAGTCAACGTTTTTTGCGCTAATTATACATCTGCACGTTAGCCTTGTTACAGGACGGGCATATCCCTTCGTTTTCCTCGGTACACTCAAGGCACAACGTCTTTCCGCATTTCGGGCAATAATACACTTCTTCCCCTTCGATGTCCCTTCCGCATTCTGAACAAATCATTTTTCCTCCTTCAGACAAAACCAAATTAGCTATGCCGTAAATTATGTTTTGCCTTATTCTCGCTTTTGCCGTTTATACTATTTGGCAATTATATTATTTACCGCCGTCGCTCGTTTTAAACCGTACGTTTTAAAATCCGTTTCAATTCCGGATATTTCCGTTTAAATTCCGTTACCCGCTTTTCGACTTATACTTATATAAAGATAAAACAACAATAAGCGCCGACTTGCATTTTACGTTGCCGTAAGAGCAAAAACCGTTAATTTAATTCCCTCTCTTAGAGTTTGTTTAGATTGGATTAGATAATCTAATTTAGATAATCGTCTTAATTACGGCTTTTATAGCCACATAAATCAACTTCGCATTTTGTCGTCAACTTATCACAAACAATTTATTGTCGCCAATTTTCCGCAAGCTTAAATTTTTGCGTTGCTACTTTAATTGCGTTCAGATTTAATTCTTTGCTCGTTTATAACGATAAATTCGGCGAAAAAATTTATAAAAAACGAAACCGTCTTCTTATCGCACAATCGCCTTAACACAATAAGTTGCATTTTTTAATGATTTAAAAATTGATTAATCTTCCGTCTGTCGGCAAATCGTATTTTCTTTAATTTTTTTAAGAATTCTCCTTTACGTTTACGCAAGCGGGCAACCTATAATTTTTAATTTGCTTCTTCTATTGTGTTTTATGCGACGCAACCGTGTTTGTTTTTTCAAACAAATATTAAATCGATTTTTCCTTTTTAACGACAATTAACTCACAAGCAAGCGCCGTACGCATATTGCCGAATATAAAATTGCCGAATCATAATGCTTATTAGTATGTTTTATTATTTGCCGTCTCCTGTCCGTCAACTTTATACTCTGTCAACT
The DNA here is from genome assembly GCA_051883555.1 of Christensenellales bacterium. GTDB lineage: Bacteria > Bacillota > Clostridia > Christensenellales > CAG-917 > CAG-917. The sequence continues at coordinate 10,874 of JBJETY010000058.1, forward strand.
TTATCCGCGCTTATCGAAGCAAAGCTGCGACAACTTATAAAAGCAGGGGTATTACTTAACCTACGTTTAAATCTCTATTTTATCCGTAACGCTATGGAATCTTTTATTAAACTCAATTATCCACACCAATTTTATTTTGTGGATATCTCGTTTTATTCGATTCAAGTTTCGCAAAACGGTAAAGTAATTTTTTTGGCATTTCTTTCATGATTTTCGGCAACCATTCTATGAGAATTTTCGCACGAAAAATTTTTAAAAAATTTTTTTCTCGAACTTTTTTTGTTTCACGTGAAACACGAATTTTTCTATAAAAATAGGGGTTTTTATAGTGTTTTTAGGGCAAAATCCCCCTAAAAAAGCCCGATTTTGTTTCACGTGGAACAATTTCGAAAATAAGTCGCGAAAAAATTGTTTCACGTGAAACATTAATTTTCCCCATACGTCGCTTCCTAAAATTTAAAGAAAATTTATAGACGTTTTGAGAAAATTTTTATATGTTTCATAAGCGACTTTTTGCCCGTTTCGACATTTATCCACAGAGTTATCAACAAAAACAAGTAAGTTATACACATAACTATCAATACGCAAAGAATACAATATTATTTAATCTTATCTTTAACTCATTTGTTTTAACAATATAAAATTTCAAAAAAATTTAAATGCAAAATAATTTAAATGCTTAGATTGACTAAATATTTGGGTAAAAATGGCATCGCAAAGCAACTACGAAATAATCAAAACAGCACAAACTTAGAAAATTTACGCAAATTCAATGTAATTAAATACATAAACCGCCGAACTTGTACTTGATATATTTATTACGATCTCAATCTATTAAGCTTAAATAGCGTTTTAAGACGTGCTTTCGTGCGCTTTTAAAACTAATTTTTATCTGCTACAATCTAGTAAAAATCAGATTGATTACGATTGCACAATAAGTAGCGCAAAACAAAATTACAAAAACTTGCTTAATTTCAGAGCCGTTTTAAAATTTAGTTTTTCTGTTTAAGGTTAAGTGAAATTAATATTATTAATTACGATAAATATATAACCCCTATGAAAATTAATACATATAAATTTAAAGTATAAAAATTATAAATACCTATAAGTTTTAAAACGTATGAAGTATCGCCATGAATATAGCTACTAAAATATTGATGCAAGGAAAAGCAAAACAATGAAATGCAAAGCTATATAAAGTATTAGATAACTTGAGAACATTTTTTACCGACTAATTAATTTTTGAGATTTAACCCGACTAACGAACGCTTCTAAAAAATTTCCCACGTAAATTTTTCGATATGAAATTTAAATTGTAGCCTAAGCCTTCGACGCCTTTTGGCAACGGCGGATCATTTGCGAATACAACCTAAGACACCTTAACGGTTACAATAAGTCAGTTTAATAAATGCCAACCACCTTGCAATCGGCGACCTAAGTATGTAAAACGGCGGCTACGGAAAATTTAAAACGAATAAATTAAAAATCTGATTTGTCGTCAGATTGAAACGGAAAAATTCAAGTTGCCTTAAAAATTTTTTATGACGCAAAAATTAATAAATTCTATAAATTTTAAGAAAAATCTGCTTATTATATGCCGGAAATTTTTCGGCTTTTAAACCCCGATCGAGCTTAGAAATGGACAGTGTATGTTAACAATTTAACTTTTTTTGACTGCGATTTCGTTTACTTTGTTAACATTCGGATTATTGTTAAAATTTTTATTACTATTAGGATTTTTTGCTTTTTGAAAACTTTTTACGCAAAAATCACTGCCTTTATTTTCTCGAAAAAATTAAAACAGACACTCGAGACTAAAACGGTAAAAAAAAATTGTGCTCATAAAATTTTTCTAAAAATAATTTTTTCTAAACTATAAATCTACTAAACTGTAAAATTTTTGATTACAAAACCTATTATAAAAATTCCCGATTATTTCAAATAAAAAAGGACAAGCATTTACTTGTCCAACAATTTAAGATAATCGTCGATTTCTTTTTTTGCGCCAACTAAATCATGTTCGAGATAATTTCCGCATTCCTTTTTTTGACTTCCGGGTATGCTTTCAAACTCAAGGCACTTTTTTAAGCACTCGATGGTAAAGCGTTTTGCCCGTTCGATTTCTACGTTCCTTAAAAGAAGATAAAAACCCGTCCTACAACCCATAGGCCCGAAATAAATTACGCTATCTTGCAAATCGCTATTTCTTGCAACGGTTGCCATAAGGTGTTCGATTGTATGCATGGCGGAATTAAAAAGATAATCGCCGCCGTTAGGTTTTTTAAATCTTAAGTCGTACGTAAAGACGTCGCCGTCAACTCTCGACAAATAAAAACCTTTTTCTAAAACGTCGTGGTCGACTTCAAAAGACGCAATCCTTTTCATCTGACGTTCTCCAACAAAATTCCAAGCGTTCCTTCAATATTCTGCATACCGTTTTTTATAAACTCATTATATGACTGCGCTGCGTTTTCATCGGCATTGTCTGAAACAAGCTTTAAGGACATAACGGGAACGCCGTTCTTTTTGGCCACAATTGCAATGCCGGCTAATTCCATATCGCAAATATCGGCGGCAAAATCTTTAACAAGCTTTTCTTTTTCTTTTTTATCCGAAATAAATGCGTCGCCGCTTGCAAGCGTTACGAACGGTAATTTTTTAGGCAACTTATGTTGAAGGGCAAGCACTTTTTGTCTGTCAAGATAAAAATAACAATCGCTATGTTTGCCGTATTGTCCGCGCTTTACGTCGTCAATTCCGCTTAAATCAAACTGATGATGAACGACTCTCTCTACAAACGTAACGTCACCGGCTTTCAACGACGGCGTTAAACTTCCTACGTATCCTACGTTGACAATAAGTTCGACTTCATAACGGTCAATAACAAGTTGCGTTGCCGCGGCGGCATAAATTTCGCCTATTCCGCAATTTAATAAATACACGTCGTTATTTCCGTTTGAGAAACGGTAAACTGTCATACCGCCGACGGACTCATTGCCTATAGCATGCCCAAGTTTATTATAAACAGAAGCAAGCTCTTTTTCCATAGCTGTGATTATTGCAATCTTCATATTCTACCTCGCTATCTTCTAAATAATTATATTATCACATTTTTAAGAGGTTGAAAACCTTATTTAATAAAAGTTGCAAAAAAACCTATAAAATGCTAATATAAAAACACAAAACACTTTTATGGAAGATTGTAAATTGGATTATTTAATCGAACACGCTAAGAAATTAAAAATAAATCTCGATACGGAAACGGTAAAAAAATTGCTGGATTTTAAGAACGCCGTTTTAGAACAAAACCGTACTATGAATCTGACCGCTATTACCGATGAAAATGAATTTATAATTAAACACATTCTCGATTCGTTAAGCAGCATTCCGTATATTGAAAAAAAGGACGGAACGCTTGTAGATATAGGTTGCGGAGGCGGTTTCCCTTCCGTTCCTATTGCCATAGCTCTGCCAGGCCTCACGGTAAAATCGATTGACAGCACTGCAAAAAAAGTAAACTTTGTAAACAATTCGGCCGCGAAGTTGAAAATCGAAAACCTTTCGGCAGAAACGGCTAGGGCAGAAGATTTAGGAAAAGGGCGCTATCGTGAGGTATTCGACTACGCTACGGCAAGAGCGGTTGCAAATCTGCATATATTAATTGAAATCGTAACTCCGCTTTTAAAGGTAGGCGGAAAATTTATAGCATACAAATCAAACGATACGGAAACGGCGGATTTATCGAATGCGTTGACTGCGTTAAATTGTAAAATAGATAAAATCGTAAACTTCCGCCTTCCTAACGACGACGAAAGATGTTTAATAATAATAGAAAAATGCAAAAATACGCCCCCGACGTATCCAAGACAATATTCTACAATAAAAAACAAACCGCTTTAATTGCGGTTTTTTATATTGAATTCGTTTTTGTTTTTGATTTTTGTTTATCAACTCTTTTATAAACGTCAACAACGTCTATTGCCCGATAATAAAAATTCGGCATATAACATAAAAAAATAAGGATTACTTAAAGTAACAAGCGGCTAACAACCGCAACGATAACTGAAATTCAATAACCGCTATCCATGGCTCATTTTCTATATTACGTCGATTTTATTTAAAATAGTTTCGGATAGATATATTTATATAATAATAATATTTATAATAAAAATAAATTTTTACCGTTTTCTCTTGTAACGGTTTAAAACTTTTGATATACTAAACTAAGAATACGATTTAATGAATAAAAATGAAGGTACTAAATGGCAAAAATCATTACTTTTTCAAATCAAAAGGGCGGCGTAGGAAAAACTACAACGTGTATTAATCTTGCCGCATTTCTTGCAGAGGACGGTTATAAGGTTTTAGTCGTCGATATGGATCCGCAGGGCAATGCCTCGTCGGGACTTGGTTTTTCCGAAAGAAAAAGCGAAAAATCTACATATTCGGTTTTGTGCGGAGATATGACTTTAACCGACGCTATGGTCGATACTGAAATCGAAACGTTAAAACTCGTTCCAAGCAGTATGCATCTTTCGGGCGCAGAAGTAGAAATGGCAACCGTAATGGCAAGAGAAAAAATCCTACTCGACAAAATCGATAATGCCGGCTCTATGTTCGATTATATATTTATCGATTGTCCGCCTTCACTCGGATTGTTAACAATAAACGCGCTCACTGCGTCAACAGGCATCATCGTTCCTATTCAATGCGAATATTTTGCGCTTGAAGGTCTTACGCAGATGATGAACACCGTAAAACTTGTCAAAAAACATCTCAATCCGGGACTTGAAGTATACGGCGTTGTTTTGACGTTGTTTGACCCGAGAGCAAATCTTTGCCAACAAGTTAAGACCGAAATCGAAAATTACTTTTGCGAAAAAGTGTTTAAATCGATAATACCGAGAAACGTACGCCTTGCCGAAGCGCCGAGCTATGGTAAGCCTATCGTTTTGTATGACAGACATTGTCAGGGCGGAAAGGCGTATTCCGACTTAAAAGATGAATTTATTGAGAGGATGAAAGGATAATGGCACAAACAAAAGGTGGATTAGGCAAGGGCATGAGCGCTCTTTTTGCCGATTATGAAGACAACAGAGAAGTTAAAATAGACAGCGCAGAAGGAACGGTAAATCAGTTAGACATCACACTCATTGACAGGAACCCTGAACAGGCAAGAAAATCGTTCGACGAATCAAGCTTGAAAGAAATGGCGGAATCAATGAAACTTTACGGTGTATTGCAACCGCTTCTCGTTACAAAAGCAGGTGACCGTTATCAGATTGTAGCAGGCGAACGACGTTTCAGAGCCGCTCTTATGGCAGGTCTTAAAAACGTTCCGGCAATAATCAAAGACCTTCCTATCGAAGAAATAAAAGCAATCTCATTGATTGAAAATATTCAAAGAGAAAACCTCAATCCTATCGAAGAAGCGGAAGGCATAAAAGAACTTATGACAGGTCATGGACTTACGCAAGAAGGCGTTGCCGACCGACTTGGTAAAAGCCGTCCGTACGTTGCCAACTCTTTGAGACTTCTCACGCTTCCGAAAGAAGTTATCGATATGGTAAAAACGGGACAACTAACAACCGGACATGCAAGAGCTATGGTAAGCGTTGAGGACAAAGACTTTATCATAAACCTTGCAAAACAAACCGTTCAATATAAACTTACCGTCCGTGAAGTTGAAGAAAGAGTACGTCTTTATTATTCAAGACAGAGCATACCGGCAGGACCTAGAAAAGCGGCGCCGCTTACGCTTGAACTTAAAGAGCTTGTAAACGATATGAAAAGGGTATTCGGCACAAGAGTTAAACTTGTAGGCACGCCTGAAAAAGGTCGTTTTTCAATCGACTATTTTACAAAAGACGATCTGGAAAGAATTTATCAACTTATAGAACAATTAAAAGAAAATCAATAATAACTGCAAAGTGCGGTTAAATTTCTTATTAAAATTTAACGTAACTAAAATCCATTGTTGCGTTAAAAACGGTTGAAATAAATTTATTAATGATAAATATTACGTCGGCAAATTAATTTCATCATTGATAAATCATTATAATAAAATTAAATAAGGGGAAAAACATGAAAACAAGATGGTATAAGGACGCCGTATTTTATCAGATTTATCCAAGAAGTTTCTGTGACTCGAACGGCGACGGCATTGGTGATATTCAAGGTATCATCTCAAAATTAGATTATTTAAAAGACCTTGGCGTAACTGCCGTATGGCTTTCGCCTTGCTATAAATCGCCTAACGACGATAACGGTTACGATATCTCCGATTATAGAGATATAATGGACGAATTCGGAACGTTAGACGATTGGAAAGAGATGATCGACGGCATGCACAAAAGAGGCATTAAGCTCGTTATGGACCTTGTAGTAAACCATACGTCCGACGAACACGAATGGTTTAAGCAGTCTCGCTCTTCAAAGGATAATCCTTACCGTGATTACTACATCTGGAGAAAAGGCAGAGGCAAAAACGGTAAACGTCCGCCTAACAACTGGTCGTCAAGATTTGCCGGCAGCGCTTGGGAATACGACGAAACCACTCAGGAATATTACTTGCACTTGTTCAGCAAAAAGCAACCTGACCTTAACTGGGATAATCCTAAAGTCAGAGAAGAAGTTGCAAAAATATGTAATTATTGGTTCGAACTCGGCGTTGACGGATTCCGTTGCGACGTTATCACTTACATATCAAAAACAGAAGGTCTTCCAAACGGAAAATTCAATCCGATTGTATGCGGCGATGAAAAGTTCGTTATCGGTCCGCACTATCACGAATATATACACGAACTTAACCAAAACGCTTTCAGCAAATACGATTCGATGACGGTTGGCGAAGGACAGGGTATCACTATTGCCAATGCGGAATCAATCGTTGCCGAAGACAGGGAAGAGCTTGACTGTATATTCTCCTTTGAAGCACAGGAAGCAGACGCAGTTATGACCGCCGTTCCAATTAAATTCCGCCTTAAAAAGTGGAAAAAGATTTTCAGCAGCTGGCAGGCTTTGCCGGATAATTGTTGGAACAGCTTGTTTTTGGAAAATCACGACTATGCCCGAGTCGTTCCGCGCTACGGAAAAATCGAATACCGTAAACAAGTTTGCAAAATGCTTGCGATTTGCTTAAACTTTATGAAAGGAACGCCGTACATATATCAAGGACAGGAAATCGGCATGACAAACATTGCCCATTACCGTCCAAAAGATTACGTGGATATAGTTTCAAAAAGAGTTTACAATATCGCTAAATTCTTCCCACCGCTCATTCCGATTGTTATCTGGGCTTTGCAAAAGAGAGCTCGCGACCATGCAAGAACTCCTATGCAATGGAATAACAAAGAAAATGCGGGATTTACCACCGGCACGCCTTGGATGAAAGTCAATCCTAATTATAAAACTATAAACGTCGAAGAAGCCGAAGCGGATGAAAATTCAATTCTTAACTTCTATAAAAAACTTAATAAATTCCGTCTCGGAAATAAAGTCATCAGATACGGTACGTACAAAGAACTTTATCATGAAAACAAAAAACTCTTCGTATATGAGCGTGAATATGAAGGCGTAAAATATCTTGTAGTTTGCAACTATTCCGATAAGTGTCCTAAATTTGTTCTCCCGGACGAATTGAAGGGATACAACTCAAAACTTATCATGTCAAACTACGGTTCAACGAAAACTACTCTCGACGAAAAAACAACGCTCCTTCCTTATGAAGGCTTTGTATATGAATTGACAAAATAGTCTTAAATAGATTTTATTTTATATGACTTTTAGGCAATACCGCATTTAGCGTTTACCAAAAAAGTTGAACAATTGCTAAATATAATTGCAACTATATTAAGACTAAAATTAAAAACACTAAGTTTTCTTTTAACTATTTTCCTTTAAATTAAAAAATAAATAGCGGCTTATGTCGCTATTTATTTTTTCGCTACGTTTTCTTCATTTCCTTCATTTTCTGCGTTTGCGTTTTTTTATTTGCCGCTTTTTATCGTATGCCCGTTTTCATTTTTAAAATTAAAATTGCACAAATTTGTTCAACTATACAACGTACTATTTTTTTGCAAAATACTTATATTCCGAATAAATTTTCGTAAAAGAAAAACAGCATTTTCGGCTGTTTTTCGTCCCCCATCACAAATCCGAAACGGATTTAGCAAATTTGGTAAATTTGTTAGTTTGTATGTAATTTTGCACGCAATAAATCATTTAAACCGTAAATATGATTTTTCTTACATAAAACGATAAAGAAAATTATTTTTAGGCAAAAATCTAAAAAACAATATTTTTAATCAATCGATAAAATATGCTTTTGAGATAACTTGATTTTCGATAGGTCGGTCGTTTCTGTCTGTTGCCGAATTTGCAATTCTGTCGACAACGTCCATACCTTCAAATACTTTTCCGAAAGCAGCGTATTGACCGTCAAGAAATTTTGCGTCCTCATGACAAATAAAGAACTGAGAAGACGCAGAATCAGGATTATTGCTTCTTGCCATTGAAATTACGCCGCGAGTATGCGAAAGAGGATTGTCAAAACCGTTAATTCTGAATTCGCCCTTTATATTTTTTGAGCTTCCTCCGCATCCCGTACCTGTAGGGTCGCCGCCTTGAATCATAAATCCCGAAATAACTCTATGAAAAATCAATCCGTCGTAAAATCCGCTCTCAACAAGTTCTTTAAAGTTCTGAACGGTTATCGGAGCAACTTTTTCGTCAAGTTCGATTTTTATATTTCCTTTTCCTTCAATTTCGAGAACAACTTTATTAGTCATTAAATTTCACCTGCAAAAAATCTGTTAATAAAGCTTAACGCTTTTTCGTTGTTTTCTTTTGCCGCTTTGCTCGTCCACGTCAACGGGAAAGTGTGATTATCCATAAATTTTGTGGAACTGTAAATTTCGTTATAAACGCCGTATTTATTTAAAGTTTCAGCGAGCTTTTCACCTTGTCCTTTGCAGAAGAAATCTTTGCCTGCAACGGTAAGAAAAGCTTTAGGGAATTTTTCTGTTATATAATCTGCAGGAGATATATATTCAAGATATTCATATTTATCAATATCTTTAATGTCTCCTCCGATAAAATCTTTATAAATCTTTCCCGTAAGACCGAAAACGATTTTTTGGTTAAGGGCAGTTTGCAAATCGTATATACCGCAGTCGAGAACGGTTGCGGTAAACTTTGCTTTCATTTTACCGAAAAAGTTTTGAAGTTTTTCGTTATCCTGAATAACTGCAAGCATTGCACTATAATATCCGCCTGCGCTGTCGCCTGTAACGATAAATCTTGATAAATCGAGATTATATTTCTCTGCATTATCAACGACCCAATTTACCGCTTGCACAAGTTGCATAACAGGCTTTGGGAATAAAACTTTGTTTCCGAGACCGTAATTGACGTTTACGACAAACGCGCCCGTTTCGGCAGCATACCATCTGCAAAGCGCTCTTCTGTATTTTTTATCGCCTGCTACAAATCCACCGCCGTGTATTTCAAAAATAACAGGATATTTATTTCCGTCGTTCTTTTCAACGACGTAAGTGTTAAGTTTACATTCAGGCTCATCGGCGTATGGAATATCATATTCACATTTTACGTGACGAGTATTTCTCATAATCTTCGTTCTGTTCTGTGAACCGTCAAATAAATAGTCGATAGCTACAAATACTGTTTTAGCAAAACTCATAGGTTTCCCCCTAATTTAGTAAATAAATTAACTATATAAATATAATATAAAAAATTTCTAACTTTATCAAGGTTTTTTAAAATATTTTTAACTTTTGATTAAACAAAATTAAAATTTCACAATATACAAAAAAATAATCGTTTTTGTTTTAAAATATTGTAAATTTTTAACAAATTTTACAAAACTTTAAGTGTAAAATTTTTTATCAAAAATTAAAAATTTATAAATAGAAAATTTAAATTACTTATCATTTAAAGATTAAACGTAATATTACTTATTATTATAAAAAATTTTAAAATTATAACGTATTCAACAATTGAACGTAAAATTAAAATAATGATATAAATTTGTTATAAATTTGTTATAAAATTTCTACCTTTTATATTAAAATTCTATATATTAAATATTAAAATTTATTCAATAAACTTTTAGAAATCAATTTATTATAGAAATCAAATTTTAAAGACTATATAACTTGGATTATCACAATTCAAATTATATCAATTAAATTTATTGCAATTTATATTGCAAAAAAAAGCGGAACGTAAGTTCCGCTTTTGGCGCTTGTTGAGGGACTTGAACCCCCGACACTGCGGTTAACAGCCGCATGCTCTACCGACTGAGCTAAACAAGCAATCAGATTGCTTTAATATATTAGTTTGAAATTGATTTTTTGTCAACTATTTATTGTATATTTAATAAAAATTTCTTTCTTTTTATTCTCTGATTATCGGTACCTTTTATATTAAAGATACCAATAATCATAAATAATCGAATAAAAACTCTCAATAATTTTTACATACGTAGTTTTAACGTTATAAATAAATTTTTTTACATTAATTGATTTAAACTATTTTAAATTAATTTAAACTAACTTATATTTTCTTATTCATTTAAACTAATTTATATAATCTAATTTAATTTAAATAATAAATTTATTTAAACTCATTATTTAATCTAATTTATTTAAACAAATTTATTTAAGCTAATTATTAATTCAATTAATTTAATCTAATTTGTTTTGTAACTATTATAATCCTTTTATATTTAAAAATCCTTTTATATTCAAAGCAAATATAATTTTTACTATTTTATCCGATTACACGAAGCGGTAAAATTAAATAAAGCCAACTTTTATCCTGACCTTTAATTATTCCCGGTGCAGAAGGAGTAGTAAAATTAAGATTAATATATTGATCCTGAATAGCTCTCATTGCGTCGATAATATATTTACTGTTAAATGCAATGACTATATCCTTACCTTTAAGCGCAATTTGTACCTTTTCGTTTATTTCGCCCGTCTCAGATTCCGCTTTAAGTAAAACCTGATTTTCACCTACTTCCATTTTTACGTAACTCTTTTTTTCATTTCTTGAAATAAGAGATACGCGGTCTATAGCGTTTTCAAATTGCTTTTTATCAACGACAACTTCGGTTGTAAATTCGCTCGGAATAATTCTTTCATAAGCAATATAATTATCTGCTATAAGTCTTGTTATAACTTTTGTATGACCTAAATCGAGCATTATATAATGTTTTTCAAAAAGTAAAGAAATTTCTCCTTCGTCTTCGTCAATTAATCTGCTCATTTCAAGCATTGATTTTGCAGGAACTACAATTTTTTCGTTTATTTGATTGTTTTCAATTTTTACCGTTGCAAGAGCAAGTCTGTATCCGTCCGACGCTACTCCTTCCAACGTATCTTCTTTTATATTTAAACAACAACCTTTAAGCGGTGGTCTCGATTCATCCGTTGCAACGTTAAATATGATTTTATTTATAAGCTCTCTGAAATCTTTTTTTCCAACTTTAAAAAATTTATCTTCACTTACTTTTTTAATTTCAGGATATTCAGCAGCATCAAAACATGCAAGACTTACTTCACTGTCTAAATATCTAATTTTTAATTTATTTTTTTCCGTTCCGTCAAGTTCCAATTCTTCTTCTTCGATTTTTTTACAATATTCAGCAAAAATTTTACCCGGAACTACGATTTCTCCTTCAAGTAATACGTTAGCTTTAATTCTTTTTTCTATCCATAATTCCAAATCTGTAGCAACTAAAATGAGTTCATCGTTTTTTGCCGTAATTTTAACACAGTCTAAAATAGGATTTACTCTTTTTACAGGTAATGCTTTTATTACCTTAGATACGGATTCGCTAAGCTCTAAGCCCTGGCATTTTATTTTCATTTTTCCCTCCTTGGGTATTATTAATTATTTTTAAATTATAATAATAATTATAATGAATGTTAAGTTGTGGATAACTTACAAAAAAATCAATTTATGCGGAAAAAATTTAATTTAACCACTATATATTGTATTTTTTTTAAGTTTACAATGTTGAAAACTTTTATTACTTGTAAACATTTTATTAACAGCCTTAAAAGTTATTCACATCAACGGTTTCTCAAGCTGTTTTTAATGTCGGAAATGATGATTCTCATCCTTGTATTTTGTTTCATTTCTTCAGTAATTTTGTCTCTTGCGTGCATAACAGTGGTGTGGTCTCTGCCGCCGAAAATTTTACCTATCGACACAAGAGGAACGCCCAGCATATCGCTCATAAGATACATAGCAATCATTCTCGGTTCAACAACGTCTTTTGTTTTGCTTTTACCGGTAATCTGCTGATTTGTTACGTTGAAATAAGTGCATACGGCGCTTAAAATATCGCTTTCTTCGATAGTTTCCTTTTTATCTTCGATAAAATCGCATAGAGCTTCTTTTGCAAGGTCAATCGTATTAACGACGCGGTTTGTAAGTGAGCTGTAAAAAATGATTTTATTCAAAAGTCCTTCCATTTCACGAATGTTTGTAGTCGATTTTTCGGCTATATATTCTGCAACTTCATCGGAGAGAGTAAATTTTTCACGAGCGGCATAATTTTTTAAAATAGCGATTCTCGTTTCTGTGTTAGGAGGTTGAATATCGGCTATAAGTCCCCATGAAAATCTTGTGCGTAATCTGTCTGACAGTTTTTGAAGACTATTAGGCGGACAATCCGCAGTAAGAACGATTTGTTTTTTATTTTGGTAAAGGTCGTTGAAAATATTGAAAAATGCTTCCTGCGTGCCTTCTTTTCCGGAAACGAATTGAATATCGTCAATCATCAAAATATCTGTATTGCGATATTTTTCTCTGATTTCGTTCGTTGAATTTACGTTATCTTTTGCAGTACGGATAGAATAAATAATTTCGTTTATGAAAGTATTTGAATCCGTATAAATTATTCTTGCTCTCGGATTAGTTTTTTTGAGATGATTTCCTATTGCATGCAAAAGGTGCGTTTTTCCGAGACCTGCCGAAGAATAGATAAAAAGCGGATTATATTTTCCGCCAAGGTCGTCGCAAATAGCTTTGGCGGCTTCAAGAGCAAGTTCGTTGCTTCTTCCTCTTACGAAATTTTCAAAAGTATATCTTTCCAAAAATTTCGGAGCGTTAGGTTCGTCTGACTGGTCGTTTTTAACGATAAGACCTTCGTCTTCAATAAAGCTGTCCTGCTTTTGTAAGTAGGCGTCTTTTTCCGTATCGATAATAATTTCAACTCCGAGAATAAGAGGATTGAGTTTTGTTATAACGGTTTTAATCGTATCTAAATATTTACTGTCTATCGTTTTTTTAGCCGAATGAGAATAGGTAGACAAAATAAGCGAGTTTTTTACAAAACACACAGGTTCGAGTTTGTCTATCCATACGTCGTAGCTTATTGAATTAAGTTCTTTAGAAAGTTCGGATTTGGCGTCTTTCCAAAAGTCGTCGATATTAATCATAGTTATTTAATTATAACTAAAAAAGAAAAATATATCAATGAAAATAATCAAAATTAATTATATTTAATGTAATTATAATTATTTGTATATTATGAAAAATTAAGTTATAATTTTATTATGCAGATAGAAAAATTATACTTAAAAAATTTCAGAAATTATAAAGAACAGTTAGCTGAATTTTCAGACGGGCTGAACGTATTATACGGAGAAAACGCGGCGGGAAAAACAAATATGCTCGAAGCGATATACCTTTCATCTCTTGCAAAATCGCCTAGAACGTCAAAAGAAAAAGAATTGGTTTTAAACGGCGAAAAAAACGCGGTTATAAAAGTGCTCGTAAAAAAACAGTTCAGAGAACATAAAATAGAAATACAGATAGACGAAAAAGGAAAAAAGAGAGTAATGATTGACTCTATTCCCGTGAATAGAGCAGGCGAGTTGTTGGGCATTGTGGCAATAGTCTATTTTTCTCCCGACGAAATGAAACTTGTCAAAGAGTCGCCTGACAACAGAAGAAGATTTTTAGACATATCTTTAAGTCAGGAATCAAAATCTTATTTTAACAATCTTGTTAAGTACAATAAAATTTTAAAACAAAGAAACAACCTTTTGAAAGAGAGTTTCAATAAAAACATAGATTTAATGCTTGACGTATGGGACAGGCAGTTGGCAACGGTCGGCATAGAAATTATCGAACAGCGTAGAGCATACGTAGAAAAATTAAAAACAGAAGCGAAAAAAATTCACGATTTTCTTAGCGGCGGAAAGGAAAGTCTTGACATAGAATACGAATCGGAACTTGACGAAATAAGCGACAAAAATTTGTATCTTCAGTTAAAGAAAAACAGAGAAAAGGATAAAAAACTCACTTATACGACGATAGGTCCGCATAGAGACGATATAAAACTTATGATAAACGGCAGCGACGCAAGAAAATTCGCGTCGCAAGGTCAGCAGAGAAGCATAGCGCTTTCTTTGAAATTCGGACAATTGGAATTATACAAGCAGGAAACGACGGAAAAACCGATATTATTGTTAGACGACGTTTTGAGCGAATTGGACGAAAACAGAAAAGCGCAACTACTTGAATTATCGAGCGGATGCCAGACGATTTTGACGTGCACCGAATACGACGGCGAAGCGGCAAAAAAACTGCACGTTATAAACGGAAAACTCTGCTAACGTAGTTAAAATTCAATGAAAAGCGGTTGGAAAGACGATTTGAAAGATGTTTTAAAAAGGAAAAACATTTGAAAATCGATTTTGAAAAAACGCTGTTTTTGGTTATATATTAATCCGGTTAATAAAGAGATTATATAAATAAGAAATACTATGTTAAGAAATCATACGCATATAAACTGTTAAATAAAAATGTAAATATAAATGTAAATATAGAGTTATAGTAAAACTATAATAAAACTATAACAATTATATAACGTTAATAAATAAAACAAATAAATCAGATAAATAAACATAAAACGAAAAGCGTAAAACGATATATTAAAAAGGAAGTTTAAAAAAGGTTTTTAGGCGTTTAAAAAATCGTTTTCAAAAGATAATAAAAAAGACAAAAATAAAATAAAAAGGATTTAAAAATTTAAAAGACAATTTAAGACAATTAAAGAGATAATTTAAAAAACAATTTAAAAAAGTAAACCGATAGAAAAAATTTCTATCGGTTTTTTGATAATGATTTAAAGTTTTAAATTAAATTGAAAAGCGTAAAAACGAAAAGCCAATAAACAGAAAAATTTAAAATTAATTTTCATATTTATTTTTCATATCCTATACTTTTCAAAAAAGCGTTTACGCCGAGTTTGATATCGTCAAACGCTGCGTCGAAATTTCCCGTATACCAAGGGTCCGCAACGTCACGGTCAAGATTGGCAAATTCAAGCAAACGGAAAACTTTATTTTTAGGGTCGCCGTTTAAGATAATCATCGAATTTGTAAAATTAGCCGTATCCATTACGAGAAAATAGTCAGACTTATCATAATCGGCGGCGGAAAGCAAAGTCGCTTTGTGCGGCGTAAATGGAACGTTTTCTCGCTTTAGTTTTTCTTTTGCGGCATAAAAAAGGTCGTTTCCGATTTCATCGGTATGCGTTGCCCTTGAGTTGACTTCAAGATCGGGAGCAATGCTTTTAAGATAAAATTCCGCCATAGGCGAACGACAGATATTGCCGTGACAAACAAAAGTTATTCTCATACGACAAAATCTCCGTTATAAGGATTATCGCTGCCTTTTGAACTTAGGTCTGAATCGACGTTTTCTGTCTCTTCGACAGCCGTGAGTTCTTTATAAAATTCAAAAACCGCAAGTTCGTGTTTTGGAATTACCCAGAATAAAAGTATTCCGAAGGTGAGAATGGAAAGCAAAAACCAACCGATATATGAAAAATCGAGGCAGAACAAACGCCATTTGTTACCTTTCATTATCTGGTCGCTGAGTTTAATTGCGGCGTCCGAATTCATATTCGGGTCGTCGTGCAAAAGATAAAACGCTAAACGGTATCCGTATGATTTTATTATTCCCGGAATAACAAAAAGAAGAGACCAAAGGAAAATATAAATATTTTTAACGATGTAAAGGGTTATGCTTTTTCCGAAACATTCTTTAAAACCGCAAAACAATTCGGCGACGTCGAAGTCTTCAGAATTTGATATTCTGCTTAAAATTCTTACGAAGCCGAAATATAAAGGTCCCGAAATGATTATTGTGGCAATTATACCGATAACGTATAACAGTGCAAAAAACGGATTAGATATTGTCGTTCCGGCGCCGATTCCGTTTATAACGCCGATAATTAACGTATAAATTAAATAGCAAAGAGCGGCTTTATTCCATCTGCCGTGAAGTTTTTGTTTCGATAAATTATTAAAATAATAAGAATTCATTTTTTCTCTCCTTAAATAATGTAATAACACAAAGAAAAGGGGATGTCAATATAATACCGTTTAAAGAAAAGTTAAGCGTATAAAGAAAGCCGCGTTTAAAGCGAAAGTCAAAACAAGTTCGAAAAAGAGTAAATATATACGCCTTGCAATATCCGCGTATAAAAAAACAAGTTTATAAAAATAGGTTTTGCTTGAAAATCTTATAAACTTTATGCGATAGGTTTTCCGATAAAACGAATCATATTTTTTTTGCCAAGACGATGGCCTGTCCGAAAATGGATTTAACCTTTTTAAAACCGAGTTTATAATAAAACTTGATAGCGCCTTTATTTGTCGCTCCGACAATCAGGTGTACGCCTTTTATCCCTTTTGATTTTAAAGAATCTAAAAGTTTTCTTATAAGTCCTTTGCCATAGCCTTTTCCTTGATAAGAATCTAAAATATCGATATGTAAATGCGCCGGATATTGAGCAATAATTTTTTTCAGAAAAACTCTTTCGTGCTTTTTTAAAAAGGCTTCATAGCGAGAGAGAGATTTAAGTTTTGAATAATAGTTTTCCATAAAAGTTTTATGGTAGAGTTCATAATCTTGGGCGCAAAGAACGTAACCTACGGGCGCATCGTTTTCGGCGGTAAGAACAAAACAGTTTGACGGTTCGAAATGAAGATAATAATCTGCAAACAAAGTACAGCAAAGTTCTTTGTTTAAAGATACGGCTTTGCCTTGTGCCGTCAAAAAGCAGATATCGCGTATGGCGTCTATATCGGTTGGTTTAAATTGTCGTATTTGCATAATTTCCTTAAAGTTTTCTTACTGATTCGATAAAACGAAAAAGCAGTAAAGTTTTGCGTGATATAAAGTTCCGAGCGGAAATTCATATCGTAAAGTCATATTACTATGTTATATATTGCTAAGTTATATTATATTTATTGTATATAATATAATAATGATTAGTTAATTTATTATTAAAACGATAAATTCAGTTTTAGAGTTAAAATCAGTTTTAAAACTCAAACTTAGTTCTAACTATATAAATAAGTTTTAAAATAATTAGTTTAAACCTTAGTTTAGTTTTTAAAACAACAATTAACTTTCCAAAACCTAATTTTATTTATAGGTATATAGGTTTAGTTTTTAAAACAGTAAACTAAGTTTTAGAAGTAAAATCAAAATTTAAAACTTAGTTTTAACGATATAAATTTACTTTTCAAATATAAATTTATATTCAGCTACACTGCGTTTTACAAATAAACGCTCAAAACGCCGTTTAATAAGACTTAATCTTTAGAATAAATCTGACCTTCAAATGCGAATACGTTTTATGCCAAAGTTGTTATACGGCAATACGCATTGCTTAGGCAGAATGAAGTTAAGGTAAAGTCGTATATCCTATAAATGTATACTAATAAATTGTTCTATCGATACTAATCGAAAAACTGCGCACGTGCGTTGCGGATATATTAAGTCGTAGGTATGCTGTAAACGATTATAGGATTTCCTTTTCCGTCGACGGAAATAGTCAATCCCGAGAAGAAGTCTTGCAATTTTATATTTTGCAGTGCGCTGGAAATTTCAGGTTTTACGCTTATTCCTGCCCACGTAAGAATTTCTCCCATATAAGCGTTTGACAATTTCTTTGTAATCGAAGTCGTAATTTCGTTAATTTTGCTTGTCATAATTTCGCCGTCGAAGAAGCTGTCCGGTTCGGAATTTACGATATCGCCGAGAGTAAGATTTTCGAAAACGGAATTCATTTCCGAAATCGGCTGACTGTTTATGGCAATCAGAATTTTTTCACTCTTTTTCATATCTTTTCCGTCTTCGGAAACGCAGTATTTAACGTTTTTGACGGTTACTACATTAGTGTAATCTGCGTATGGGTAAAGATCGCTTTCCGAATTTTCTTCTGAGTAATTATATATTATCGTATCTATTTCGTCGGCGGTGGCAAAATATCCGTAAGTCAGAGAGTAATGCGTACCCAAATATTTACTTCCCGTATCGTCTAAAAGCAATCCCGAGTAGTAGATATAAAAGTCTCCGGTGTAGGACGAGTGGAGGGTTGAATTGTAAACCGTCATGGTATAAAGTTTATCGCTTATATCCTTTATATTGTCGTGAACCGATTTATTGTATTCCGTATAATTTCCGTCCTCTAAATAATAGAGATAACCTGATGCGTCGCCGCTGTAAGATACCGGGATATATTTAGTATATTTTTGATGAGAAGGGTTGTCGGAATCGTACACGGTAAGTAAGTTGTCTGCAATTACGTAAGTACCCGCTCCGACGTCGGTAAGAAGCTGTTCTTCGACGAAAACCTTTTTATACAAATTGCCGTCGCTTTCTGAATTGTAAGTCGTAGGTTTTTTAACGAAGCCGACGAAGTTTGAAAGATATTTTCCGTACTTTGCGTGTTTATAGGTCGCATAATTTTCTTTGGTTATCGGAACGTAAGCCAGCGCGTCTGTATCCAATGCATAAAATTTGACGGTGTTGGAAGAGCTTACGTATTCTTCCGTAAAAGGAGGCATGTTGGAATTGTTTACGTCGTATTCGACGAATTTTGAGGTTTCGCTGTAGTCAACGAAAACGTAATTTCCGTCGGAACTTTTTACGAATATATAATTTTTAGAGTATCTTTGTAAAAGGCTGTGGGCGGCGTTTTCG
This sequence comes from Christensenellales bacterium, assembly GCA_051883555.1. GTDB lineage: Bacteria > Bacillota > Clostridia > Christensenellales > CAG-917 > CAG-917. The sequence continues at coordinate 29,915 of JBJETY010000058.1, forward strand.
CTGTCGTACGGCTGATAAACTCCGTTTATTAAAACGTAGCTGCCTTCATTATCTTCGATATACGGCGTATTTATCTGAAGGAGATAGTCGGAAGCCGCTCCGTCCGTAGCAAGCAGGTTATATTCCGAAATATCGACGATTTCGTTTAAAACGAGAGAGTCGATAATATCGCCTATCGCATTTCCCATACTGTTTACTTTTGTATAAGCAAGTTTTTTAAGGACAGGCGAAGAGTCGTCCGCAATATCGATGGCGTCGCTAAGTACCATATCGCCCATATCGGTGGCCAAGGAATTTAAAGTGCTGTCTTTGAGCGTGATTAAAATTTTTGAAGTATTCGGGTCGCCCTCGTCGATTTCGATAATTTCTTTTAAAGTAAGAGTGTTTATTTTATCGCTGAATTCGTTTATTTTCGTATTCTTCAGAGCAATCATAACCGACGGACTCTTTTCGTGTAAAACCGTAATACCGTCTGAAGCGTAAACGGTTTCGTCGTAAACGTCGATTACTTCTCCCAAAGTAAGATTTTTAAGTTTATCGACGACGTCGCTGAGATTTTTTACGATTGTCGTAGCAATGCTTTGAAGAGTGGTATTGCTTGTGCCGATTTTTACTTTAAAGTAGCCTGTTTTTTCATCGGACAGGCTGCTGTCTTCGTCAGGCGTTATAGGTTGAATTTCCGTGCCGTAATCGATGCCGAAACTTTTAAGACGGAAAAAGCTTACGGAACCGTCTTCGGCTATGTTTTTAACGTAAAGGGCAGTGCCTCCGTCCGTCAGAGTTTTAATTTGTCCGAGTGCGGAAATCGGGACGAATTCGCTGTCGGAAACGGGAACGGATGAAGTGGTAGACGTGCCGATAAGATAGCCGTGGTCGTAAATTTTTATATAGTCTGACCAAGCCGGAATATATCCGCTTTCGCTATTGACGAAATTGTTTATGTAAGCCTTTAAATATCTTACGGGCGAGGTAGAATAATCTCCCGACGGGTCGGTGATTAATTTATATTCTATTCTGCGGTAGAAAGTTTTGCCCGAAAGAGTGGCGTCGATAACGTATTTATTTTCCGCCGTAAGTTTATATTTTTCAAAAGATTCGTTTTGCTTATATCTTTGCATGCCGCTGTGAACGGAATCGTTGTAGGCGATATAATTGCCGTCGACTAAAACGAAGTCGCCTTCATCGTCAAATACGTATCTGTCGAAATAGTACGAGCTGTTGTCGATTTCGTAAACGTATTTATCTTCGCTGTCCATAACGTAATTTCCGTTTTCGTCTGTCTTTCTGACGTAACGGAGTTCCTTTTTTTCAAGGGCGGATTTATCATCCGTAACGCCGAAGATTGCCGTTTTTGAATTCGTTCCCTGAACGTCTAGGTCGTCGATCGCCTCATAGACGTCGGCGTATACGTATAAATATTTTTCGTCGAGTTCCGATTCTTTTACGTATGCGTCGCAATCTATATCTATAATTTCAGAAAGAGTTATGAGATTGACCGCGTCGCCGAGATTGCCGATGGATAAATCTTTTAAGTTGTTGAGCAATTCGTTTGCGCCGGCTATATCGATTCCGAAATCGTTCGAAAGGGAACGGAGAGTCATGTTTTCGTCTATCGAACCGAAAAGTTTATTGAGCGCGGTCTGAATGGTTTCTTCTTTAAGACGGGTTAAAATCGGCATTCCGAGTTCGTCGAAATCGATACCCGCAAGTTCGCTGATAGAAGAAAGTTTGATGTTTTTGGTAACGTCGCTTAAGTGTTGCGGAATTTGCGTAATAGGATAATCGAACAACGGCGTAATGTCGATGCCTGAAATATCCTCCGGGATAGGGAGATTGAATTTTTCAAGTAAGTCGTTTATCGATACTTCGGAAATATTTCCGACCAGACCGATTATGCTTGTCACAAAATCGAAGAGAGTCATATTGAGCATTTCTTCGTTATCTTCTTTGACGACTTCCACACCGATAGTGTTTTGCATTTGTCCGATGGTAATAGAAGTCAGAACAACGTAAACGGTACCGACAATAGCGCCGACAAACAAAACTATGCCGAGAAGCATGCCGATAATCAAAATAAAAACGTTTTTAAAACAACTTCGACAACCGTGTTTTTTTTCTCCGCTCATAATTCCCCCTTTTACGTTCCGAATGCTCCGAACATATTTATAAGCAACGTTCTTAAAGGATTGCCGTAATATACGAGTTTTGCGAACGCCGAGTCTTTGATATAATTCATTGCGCTGACCATAAATCCGAGATTTTCGAATATGCCTAACAATCCGTAAACGAATTGGATAAACACTATCCCCAAGAAAACGGAAAAGAGCATTCCCAAAAATCTGTCAAGCCCTTTAAGTTTAGGATTCGTTTCGACCGGCTTTTCCCAAAGGTGCGCCACAATCTTAAATAAAATTTTAAGTATAATGAAGAACAGTAAGATTAAAATCAGCGCAAAAATTATGGCGACAAGGTTTGGTACCAACGCTTCTTTTAAAGATACTCCGCCTTCCGACGGCAAAAGTTTGGTTGCAAGGAAACCTGCTATAAGTCCGAGAACGGGATTGGAAGCGGCGGACTTTATCGAAACGAGAGCTCCTTCCGCATTATATATCATAGCTTCGCCGTCCTGGAAATATACGGGTTTGTTAAACAGGTCGCCCCAACCGTCCGCAACTTTATATATGGCGTTAAACAGGCTTTCGCCCGTCGGCGTATCCAAAAGAGGATTTGTGCAAACGCCTGCAAGATACAATGCCAGAAGAAAAATCATAAGGTTAAAAACGAAGCCTTTCAGCGACCCCGATAAACCCTTTTTTATTCCTCTGATAAACGCAATCAGCAAGACGAGAAGTATAGCTCCGTCCGACAGATTAAACGCCATAGTCGTAAATTGCATGGTTCCTCTTTTTTCGGTAATAAATACTTTTGACGGTTTGTCGTAAAACCGCTGACTTGGGTATTACGAACAAGTTGTTGACAAAAAATTATATATAAATTTTAAATCCTTAAACTTAAATCCGACAAAGGCTGAAAACCGATTCCGTAAATTCCGCAAGCCGCAGAATAAATTATTTACGGTAAGCGTAACGTACGGGCAGATTTAAGCATTATATATAATAATTCAAATATATAATATAACAAAACGTTTTCAAAAGCAATACAAACGGGCATAATTTATTTACAAATTTTGTAAACGCCGAATAAAAATTTGAAAATTTAAGAAAAACCCGTGCATATTGGTTAAAAAGAAGAAAAAACCGCGTATTTTTTCGGTGCGGTTTACGATTTTAAGATACATTTAATTTTTGCGATAAAATATAATATCGTAACGGAATCTTATTGAAAGGCTACGGATATATCGCAAAACTGCAAAACCGCAACAAACTGCAAAAACGAAATAAGCTTCGGAAAACGCAAAACGTTACGGAAAACGCAATATGCCGTAAAACGCAAAATAAAAGGAGTTTTGCAGAGTGTGAAAATCTTTTATGCGGCAATAATACAATCGGAGGTATTTATGAAACCGGTTGTAGTATGTTTTGGTACGGCGGAAGTATCGGGCGACAGTTTAGCGCCTATGGTAGGTAGCATTTTAAAAGAGGAATATAACGTAAAGGCGTTTGTTTACGGCGATTTAAATCACGAAATAAACGGAAATTGCATAGACGAAACCGTAAAGTTTTTAAAGAACACGCACGCAAAGAATCTGATTATCGCAGTAGACGCGTCGGTCGGAAAAGCCGTGGACGTAGGGAAGATAATTATAAAAAAGGGCGTCAGACCTAAAGCCGCATTCGATAAAAATTCCAAGGCGGTGGGCGACGTCGGAATACTTGGCGTCGTGGCGGAAAATACTTCCGATCCGCTCTGTTCTCTGCTTAGTGCAGACGCGGTATTCGTCAGAGAAATGGCGGAAAAAATAGCGAAATTAGTTGACGGTACCATAAATTATTGTCTGGCGCAGGAATGCGTCGAAAATTTGTGGGCTTAGCTTACGGGCATAAGTTGACTAATTTTATCAAGATTGATATAATCAACGCATAACCGTATAGTTAAAGGCGTCGGAAGGGAGTTCATCTGTTTTATCCGAATTTAATTAAACGCAAAACAGAGCGCCGACTTTTAGACGAAGACTATATTCGGTTGCTACTCAGTAGCATTGGAGGACAATTTGAACGCAAGCGGAAAAAGAACGTTAATCATTACGATTGCCGTGATACTCGTTATTGTGGCAATCATTCTTTCGGTTACGCTCACAAACAAAAACGAAATCAGCTTTGACGGCAATTCGGGTAGTTTAGTACAAGCCATGAAAAACGGAGAAGTTAAATCTCTTACGCTCAGCGGCAGTTACAAAGTTATCGTAAGTTACGTAGATTCGTCGAAGAAAAACGCATATTGCTATATCGATTCGAGAACGAAATTCCTCGAAACGTATAATGAAATATATTATCCTGAATCGGGTACGGCACCGACGGTACAAGCAGAATTGGTTTACGACAATCCGTCGACTTCCAGCATGCTTTATTCGATGATAGTTCCTGCAATC
>JBJETY010000059.1:0-5479 GCA_051883555.1 Christensenellales bacterium
ATATTTATTTATAAATATTAATTTGTGTTAATTTATTTAGTTTAAATTAATTTATTTATTAGTCTATTATTTAGTCTATATTAATTTATATTAATATATTAATGTTTATATTTAATTAATCCTTATAATTGTTTTTGTAATATTTACTTTTTAATTTAACTTTTTTAATTTAATTTTTGATTGCAATATGTGCAAGTGCAACGCTAATAAAAGTTGTGTTGAAAAGGTAAAACAAAAGAGCCGTTTGGCTCTTTTGTTTTATCTGAAATTATTCTGATATTTATCTCAATTTAAATTCAACGTTTAAATTTTAATTGAGAAATTAAAACGGATAGATAAATCTACGTCGGCAAAGCCGAAATAATTTATCTTAATTCAATTTTATGAATTATTTTTCATCGACGTTATTATCAGAGTCGTTGTTATCAGAATTTTCGTTTGTTACAGCACCCTTTTTCTTTTTGATAACTACAAGAGATACTGCAACGGCAATGCCTGCCGCAACGACTACGCATGCTACGGTAATACCTGCGATTGCGCCTGCCGAAAGTCCCGGATTTTCTACTTCAAGAGTAATCGTACCCAAAGTGATTGTTTCATCATCCGTAATAAGTTTTACGGTGTAGGTAACAGGAGCTTTTTTATTTGCAACAAGATTTGTTACAAGGTTACCGTTAGCGTCGTAGAATTTAATCGATTGACCTTCCTGCAAAGAGACTTCGCTCATATCGATAGACGCTTCGAGATTCTTTTTGTCGACTTTGATAGTCGAGTTGAGTTTCAAAGGCGTGCCGTTAATTTTAATGGCGCTTGTAGCGCTTGCAATATCGCCGAGTTCTTTTGTGATTTTGAGTTCGCCGAATACCGTAAGTTCGCCGTTATTATATTTAACGTCTTTAATCGTAAGCTTATCGCCGTCAACGGTGAAGTAAGCAAAGGTTTGATATGAAAGTGTTTCTGCAATCGTTCTGTCATCGTTAATAAGGTTTGCAAATTCCTCGTTGCCGAGATATTCGTAGTATTTATTTCCGATTGTGCCGATAGTCATATAAACCACGCCGTCTGCATTGACGACAAAACCGTCTTTGTTAGTTGCGCCGAAAGTTCCTTCGCCGTCTGCATCGATAAAGTTCGTGCTCGAGTAGGTGTGGTCGTGTCCCTGAATAACTACGTCAACGCCGTATTTTGCAAAAATCTCAGTAAGTTGTTCACGCATTTTTACGACTTCAGGGTCGTTGGTATGCGAGCCGACGGAATAGAGACTCTTATGCAATACAACGAACGTCCAGGTTGAATCGTTGTTTTCAAGGTCGTTGATAAGCCATTCGAGCTGAGTTGCGCCAAGTCCGTCTTTGCCGTCGCTGTCGTTTGTATTAAGCACAACGAAGTGTGAGTTTCCGTATGTGAACGAGTAGTACATTCCGTCTTCGATATTTTGTGCGTCCGGAGCAGTCTGAGTAAGGAAATTTACAAACGAGTTAGAACCGCTTTCGTGGTTGCCTGCAGCCATAAATACAGTGGTGTTTGCATAATATTCAACCATAGTATCCAATGCAAGGCTCCATTGTAAGTAGTTTTTGCCGTTATCCGTCATATCGCCGGCATTTGCAATAAAGCTGTAACCGTTAAATCTGCTATCCGTTGCAATTTTGTCGAATACTGCTTTTGTAACGTCGTAATTCGATTGAAGCGTGCCTTGCGGGTCGGCAACTGCAAGGAAATCAAAAGCTTCGTTGCTGTCTGTTGCCAAAGCGGTTTTGAACGAGAATACTTTTTCGTTTGTGCCGATTGTGGTTGTCGGGGCAACGGAATAATTTGCTTTCGTATTGTCAGCTTTAATAAGGTATACGTAGTCGGTTAAGGAATAATATTGAATTGCATTGTCTCCGTAGAATTCTTCCGCTTCGACGTTGTAAAGACCTTTTGTTATGCCGTAAACGCGATATTTATAAGTCGTGTTTGCACTAAGTCCGCTGATAGTAATCGTGTTATGGTTGTAGAACATAACGCTGTTTGTCAAAGCTGCGTCGCGGTCTGTGCTTCCGTAAGTGTATTCCGTTTTATCTACTTCGTAATCTACTTCGGCATGCGTAAGGCAAAGAACGCCGAGGTCGATAAGCGGAACGTAACTTGGAACGGCAAGAGATTTCATATCGATTTTAATGTCTTCTGCCGTCGTAATACTGTTTTTGAAGCTGTCGAGATATTTGCCGCTTTCCATATTGTAAGTCGTGGAATCTTTTGCGTAAGTCGCAACGTCCGGGAGAGTTGAGAGTTCGGCAATAAGGTTACCGTCGTTATCGAAAAGCTGGATATATGCATATACTTCTTCAGCAGTGTAGAAGCTTATATCGAACGAAGTCTGAGGAGCTTCGTTGTCGAATGCCGCAATAAAGTGATTTGGCGTTCTGCCGTTTTCGTAGTCGGCAACGTTAGCAGAATAAGGAACGATTTGTCCTTGTACGTAAGTATATTGTGTTTCGCCGATCATTGCATAATTTTCTACGCTTACGTTGCTACCGTTTGTATAACGAAGAGGAACAGGAATGGAGCAAAGCTTTTCTACCGAAATCGTTCCGTCCGTTCCGTCCGTGTCGATAACGTCTTGCGTTATAGGAACTATATCGGCTGTTTCGTCGGTAGCGAAAGCGACGATGATTTGTTCGACGTATCCGCCAAGGTTGGTGTAGAGAGCGTCGGTCATATACTTATTGATAAAGTCTTCTGCAAAATCGATAAGCGAGCCGTTTCCGATTGTTACGCCGAAATTGTTTTCGAGAAGAGAGTTGATAAGACCGCTTACAATTGACGAAACGAGAACGTCTTCAAGTCTGAAATTGCTTACCGTAATTTCTTCCGATTGGATAAGGCTTGAAATCATTCCGAAAAGGTTATTGAGTTGGTCTATCTTCTTTTGGTCTGTACCGTATTTTTCGACAACCGACGAGAAATCGAATTTAAAGGTATAGAGCTGTTTGATAAGAGATTGTTCCTGAGTGAGAAGAGGGCTTAAAAGCGTGTTAAGCAAGTCGTCTACCAATTTACCGCTGTTTGCCTGTTCGCACATATCTTTTAATGCGTAAGCATAAGTCTTATCTTTTTCCAAGAGATTAAGTTCAGGATTGTAGAGATGGTCGATTCCTTGAAGTTCTGTTCCTGAATTGTGGCGGGTAATGATATTTGCCGCAATCTCTTTGATATTCATTTTTGAACCTTCTTTACCAAATTCTTTGTTAAGGAAAGGTTGAACGATCTGGTCAACGAATTCTATTGCATTTTCAGCTGTGAATTTTTCACCTGTAAGATAATTTGTGATTGCTTTGAAATCGAGTTTATACATAATCTGGTCGATAAGCGAATCTGCAACGTCATAGAGAATCGGACCATAATCTGCAAAACCTGAAAGCAAACTATTGCTTTTTGCCATTTCGGCAAAGTCGTTGACAAGGAATTCTTTAAGAGTTTCTTTAAGGCTGTCAATCATTTTGAAGCTGACGAAATTCTCAAGCATTCTGTCGATAAGTCTGTTATAAATATCTTCGCTTATATATTCGTTGTATGAATAGCTGCTGAGTTTATCATAGAAATAGCAGTAGGTGAAATAATCAGGGTTCAAAGCGAATCTTGCTTCGAATTTTTCTTGATCCGTCATACTTTCTGTGATAACTGCGCTATCGTCCCAAGGAGCGGCAGACGTAATTTTCTGCGAAGGAGCTTCTCTGAGTTCTTCAAGCACTTTAAGAGTGGAAGTTACGTCTTCGACAAGATATTCGTTATTTGAATAGTTTCTGTCGAATTGCATAATTCTCATAGGCGAAGCGTAGCTGATTGTAGAACCCGTCTGATAGTCGTAAAGTACGTTTCCGTTTACGTCGACGTAGCTTTGCATATCGCTTGTGTGCATATGTCCCGAGTAAGCATAACGAATGCCCATCTGGCAAAGACGTTTTGCGATGTATTCCCAGTTATAAAGCGTAAAGTCTTTTACGATTTCGTCTTCCATATCGAAGTGCGGTAAGAAATTGTGGTGAGCCGCAATGATAAAGGTTTCTTCATAATTTGAAAGACTTGCGTTTCCAAAATTGTTAAGGGTAGCGTTTTCTGCTTTTGTCAAAGATTCAACCCAGTCGAGAGCTTCAACCGTAATTCTGCCACCCGTAATATGGTCGTAACCGGTATTGTAGAAAATGATTTCGTCATTTCTCAATAAGGTCAGGAGTTCCGATAAACTTTCAATAGCAACGTAGGACGTGCCGTCAAGATAATAATATTTTGGAGTAGCGCCCGTTTTGAAATCGTTTATGGTGATTTTGTTGATTTCTGCGTTTGAAATAGCGACAGGGATAACGCTGTCGGTTTCTTCACGCTCCGACGAATCCATCATGAACAAGGTGTATCCGGTTGAAGTAGTTTTTGCCGAATCCGTGAAGAAGTTGATAGCATAAGACAAAACGTTGTTCGAAGCGTCGATAGCAAGATAATCGTCGTCCGTAACGTCTTCGCCGTTTGCAAGTTTATCGGCTATGTTTTGAATAGCTTCCGAATAATACGTAATTTTAATATTGGTAGCAAGAGAACTTGTTACGTATTCGCCGGTATAGACGCTATACCAATATTCGAGGTCGTTTTTGCCGCCTGCGTAAGCTGCAACTTTTGTGTTTGCAACTTGTTGCGTTGCAGGGTCGTAGGTCGGGTAGCCGAGACTTTCGAAAATCTGGGCAAACGTTTTCGTGTCGAGAGTATCCGTCGGTATCGAATGACCGTCCGCAGAACCTGTTTGAAGGCTGTTGTCATAAATAGAGGCGTTTCCGTTGTAAAGGTCGTGGTTGCCCGGGATAGCGAAAACCTGGAAGTTTTCCCAAAGCTTGTTGCCGTGGCTGTCTTCTATTTTTCTCATTTCGTTTTGCAAATATCTGAGAGCGTTTGCAACGTCGATAAGAGCAATACGTTCGCTGTTTTTAGAAAGGTCGCCCGTTGAAATCAAAACGTCCGGAATAGCGTCTATGGCGTCTGCGTCACCGCTAGTTGCCGCGCTTTGGGCACTGTTCAAAAGGTTTTGAATTACTGCCGAAAGAACCATACCGCTTTCTGTGACGAGTTTAGTGTCGCCGTAAGTGTCGGTGTTGAAATCCGAACTCAACCACGATTCATCGGTCTTGTCAATATATTTGATCTGACCCGCTTCGTCGTGATAATAAGCATAGCAATAATCGAGCGAAAAATAGTGAATATCGCTAAGCTGTGCCATCGTAAACGTTTCTTTAACGCCTGTGAGGCTGTCTGAACTTGCCAATGCTGTTGTAGACGACGTGCTTATGCCTATAACTAAAAATAGGGATATAAGCAATACGAGGGCTATAACAAGCGGCAAGTTTTTTTGTAAAATTTTGCTCATATTTTCCTCCAATATAAAGTTTTTTTAAATTGTTTATAAATTGCGTATGCAACGTAGTACGAATTTTTTGACCGTATACCGTTT
>JBJETY010000060.1:0-5308 GCA_051883555.1 Christensenellales bacterium
AAAATACGGCTGGTTGTTGGCTTTCGGGCTATATCTTGCCGTATACGTAACAATCGGTTACGACGTTATAATTAAAGCCGTAAAGAATATTTTTCACGGACAAGTTCTTGACGAAAATTTCCTTATGGTGATAGCTACGTTCGGTGCGTTCGGACTTGCAATATACAACGGAGTAAACGGATTCGAAGCAGAAGGTTTTGACGAGGGTTGCGCCGTATTATTGTTCTATCAGGTCGGCGAATGGTTTCAATCGTACGCCGTCGGAAAATCCAGAAAAAATATTTCTTCGCTTATGGATATCCGCCCCGACTACGCTAATCTTTTGACAGACGGCAAATTGGAAATCGTCAGTCCTGATACCGTAAACGTCGGCGACGTAATCGTCGTAAAACCGGGCGAAAAGATTCCGCTTGACGGAATCGTCGTCAGCGGCAATTCAACTATTGACGCAAAAGCACTGACGGGCGAATCTTTACCGTCGGAAGTCGATACGGGTTGCAACGTAATAAGCGGAACAGTCAATTTAAGCAATACGATTGAAGTTAAAGTCGAAAAAGCTTTTTACGACTCAACCGTTTCAAAAATTCTCGACCTGGTCGAAAATGCGTCGGCTCAAAAAGCAAAAGCGGAGAATTTTATCACAAAATTTTCAAAATACTACACTCCTATCGTCGTAGTAGCGGCTATACTTCTTGCCCTTATACCTAGTTTAATCACAAAAGAACCGTCCGTTTGGATATACAGAGCTCTGTCGTTTTTGGTAGTGTCCTGTCCGTGCGCTCTTGTGATTTCCATTCCGTTGTCGTTCTTTGCCGGAATAGGCGGCGCTTCGCGATGCGGAATATTGATAAAAGGCGGTAACTACCTTGAAAAATTAAGCAAAGGAAACATATTCGTTTTCGACAAAACGGGAACTATTACAAAAGGCAATTTTAAGGTTACGAAAGTTTTTCCTGAAGAGAACCGCGACGAGATATTAAAACTTGCGGCTATTGCCGAAAAAGGCTCTAACCACCCTATTGCAAAATCCATCATATCAGAGTACGGAAACGTGCCGTCCGAAAATTTTACAATAGAAGACGTTTCAGGTTATGGAATCGTCGCAAAAAGCGATTATACGATATACTGCGGCAATGAAAAACTTATGAAAAAATTCGGCGTTGAATATGAAAAAACCGTCGACTACGGCACGGCGGTATACGTTGCAAAAGACAGAAAATTTATCGGCGCGATTTTAATTAACGATGAAATAAAATCGGATAGCAAAGAAGCAATTTCGCTTCTCAATGACGGCGGCACAAAAACCGTTATGCTGACAGGTGATAACGACGTCATCGCCGCAAACGTTGCAAATCAAGTAGGTCTTAGCGACTATAAAGCGTCGCTTCTTCCTCAGGACAAAGTAAACGAAGTGGAAAAATTATTGGACGAAAAGAAAAATTCAGACGTATTGTGCTTTGTGGGCGACGGTATAAACGACGCACCTGCCCTTATCCGCTCCGACGTCGGCATAGCTATGGGCGGTATCGGCTCTGACGCCGCGATAGAAGCCGCAGACGTAATCTTAATGCAAGACGACTTAAAAAGCATATGCGTTGCGCAAAAAATCGCAAAGAAGACAATGCGTATTGTGTTCGAGAATATAATCTTTGCTCTCGGAATCAAACTTATAATTCTTATTTTGTCTGCACTTGGCATAACGAATATGTGGGTTGCAGTTTTCGGGGACGTCGGAGTTGCGGTTATTGCAATTCTGAACGCAATGCGTGCGGCAAAAATCAAAAACAAAAAGCCGCAACCATTGCCGCTAAGTACTTTGTAGGTTTAACGTTAAAATTTAGCCATAAACTTAGCTACCTATGCGGCTGAAATATTTTGCAACTTTAAACCGTTACCTTGTGCAAACCTTTAAAACGTAAACTATATAGTTAAAAACGTTTTAAAGCACAATTTAAACGTTAGCTATATCTGCGTACGCAAATTTAAACTAACGGTAAAAATTAACGCTAAACGCAATTTCTATTTTAAACAGTTTGCGTTAAAATAATCGGCATTAAAACAAAAAGACAATACGCCGTATTGTCTTTTTTATCGTTTATCTTTCTCACCGTTTAAACCTATTGAACCGCCGTTATCCGACTTACTCTCGTTTTGCTCCGTTATGCTCTCCCGTTTAAACGTTCCGCTAAGAACAGAATTAATATTATACTCTTTTCTTATAAACTGTCCGCCCCATATTGCAGATTCGTCAATATCGAAATTGACGTTTTTTCCTTTCGGAAGAGTATATCTTCTCGCCGCCTCCTCATGCGACAGACGAATAATTTCCGCGGTACGCCTTTTACTCTTTTTCTTGGCTTTGGTTGCCTTCCGTTTTGTCGGCGAATCCGTCTTTTCGTCTTTAACTTTATTCTCAGTCTGCAATTCGGCTTCTTGCTTAACGTCTATATCTTTTTTGGTCAATGCGTCGGACGCTTGGGCCGCCGTGTCTGTTTTTTCGTTTATCGGCTTATCCTTATCTTTTAAGGTATTTGCGTTGTTTATAGGCTTAACTTTACCTTTTAAAGCATTTGCATCCACCGATTTTTCTTCTTTTTTATTCTCTGTATTTTCTGAATATTCTTCAGAATGCAAATCGACTTTATCTAAACGTTTTGGCTTTTCCGATTTCGTTTTTTGCGGTTTTTCATTCGTTTTTTCCGCAGCGGCTTCATTTTTTTGAGGTTGCAACTCCCCGTTTAAAACTTCTCCCTTAATCGGTACGGCTATTTCAGCCTTAAACTCTGAAAAAGTATTAGGCATATTAAAACTGCCGCCGACAAGCGAAGTCCCCCAAATCTGCGACTCGTCGATATCCATCGGAGTAAACGGCTTTCCGCTCGGCTTTGTATACTTAAACTTTTGCGGTCTTCTAGGCTTAATAGGTTTTACACTGCGTTCAACGCTTTTTGTCTCTGTTCCCTTACCCGTTTCGTTATGCTGAACAAACGACTGAATATTTAACTTTTCGCTTTCAAACGCCGACGGCAAAGCGCGACCTTTAAAATCAAGCGAAGTACCCCATATCTGCGACTCGTCAATTTCTTTAGCGACAAACGGCTTTCCGCTCGGCTTTGTATACTTAACGTTTAAAGGCTTCGGCGATTTTTTGATTGGCTTAACCTTTTTCGGCTTGCCGAAGTCTTCGGCCATAAGACGGCTGAACAGTTTATCCAGCTTGTCTTCAATTCCGAGTCCGTCGCCGGGAACGCTCGACAATTCGTCGATATCTTCTCCGCCCGTGGCTATCGTCATACTCGGATAATATGCCTTTGTAATGTTTTCGACGTTGTTTTTAAAACGGTTACTGTCGATAATTCCGCTTACGGATAAATCGTCGTACCACGCTTTATGATGCAACGAATTAAACTCTCTCTTATATTGAACGGCCCTTTCTTCGTCACTCAATCCGTCGTCGATAGGGATAGATTTTTCTTTAACGGGCGAAACGATAACGGCACTTGCGCCAAAACCGCCTGCAATCGCACGCATACCCCCGCCGAAAATTTCATTTCTCGATTGACTGCGTAAAAATCGTCTTTGTGCCGCTTCTTCTTCGTCTTTTTCTCTTTGCAGCGCTTCTTTATGCTCTTCATTCCACTCGGAATTTAAAGTCAAAACGCCTCTTAAAAATTTATGCAGCTTTGGGCTTGACTCCGCTTTGATTTTATCTCTGTCCTGACAGCATGAAAAAGCATCGTCGACGATGATTTCAACTTTTTCAAGTTCATTCAATTTCATACTGCCTCCTGCATTTTGTCTGAACGCCGCGATTTATTTTACCACGCTCTAAAAAACGTTCAACTATTATATCAATTCTATATTCAATTTGCGTTGCGAAATACTGCAACTTACGATACGAAATACTGCACCGCAAATTAGATTTTTACGTAGTCGCCGTCCTCGTTGAAGTAACCGTACGGAATAAACAAATCCCCGTCATAATATCCGTTGTCGTGCCAAACGTCTTCTTCGTCGTAATAGCCGTAATCGATCCATCTGCCGTTGACGTCAAAATATCCGTTATAAACTTCGCCGTCGGAATCGACCCATTGCTTTTCTTCGTTGTAATGTCCGTCGCCGTCGTCATATCCGATATCGATTGTAAATCCGCCGTCGATAGCGCGTTCTCTCGCTTCGATTTCGCTGTCAGAGTCGTCAAGGCTCGGCACGTCTACGCCACTACCGTCAATCTCTTCGTCTGCGCTGTCCTCATCGCTTTCTTCGTTATCCGTTGCAAAATCTTCCGTTCTTTCAATCTCTTCACCGTCAACTGCAGATAATGAGTTTTCCGACTCCGTTTCCGTCTGCGATTCAAATAAAACTAAGTCTACATCAGACAATGCGTTATCTTCATCGCTTAGTGCCTCGTTTTGGCTATCCGCTTCATCGTCCGCATTTTCGCTCATATCGTTAAGCGCCGCAACGGAACTATTTTTAGACTTTTTAGATTTATGCTTTTCTTCTTTTTCCTTAATCTTTTCTGCTTTTTTAATTTCTTTAACTTTCTTTTTATTGTTCTCCGAAAAAGTGTCTTCTATCTCGTCTACCGATTCCGACAATACAGGCGTTTCTTCAATCGTCTTTCCGTATGGTTGTTCCAAGTCGTCTAAAGGCTTATTTTCAGCGTACGCACCGATTGCAGGGTTTTTTACGACCTCTTGTTTAAGCGTGCCGTCCGACTCGATATACGTCTCGGCATAAACTGCCGACTCGACTTCTTCTTCGATTTCCGCAGGTAAAAACTCGTCGTAATATGCTACCGCCTCAACGACCTTACCGGCATTAGGCGGCAAAACGACAACCTTTTCTTCGGTTTTCGATTGTAACGAAGAATCTTGTGCCTGCTTTAAAATATTTTCCGTCTCTTTCGCTTTCTTTAAAGAGAGTTCATATTCAAACTCTAGCCTTGCTTTCTCTTTGGCATAAAGCTTTTCAAGTTCGGCTCTTTCTTCTTCCGCCTTTCTAATCTTTTCCGCTTCAAGTCTAGCTCGTTCTTCAATCGCTTTCAATTCTTCCTCTTCTTTACGTTTTTTCTCAAAAGCGATTCTTTCTTCAAATTCAAGCTGTTCAATTTCAAGAGCCAATGCGTCAAGTTCAATTAAATAATTTATCCTTTCTTTCAAGGCAGGAATAAGTTTATACAGACACAAAGCGCGTTTTTCCGCTTCAGTCTTTTTTACAAACGCTTCAAGCTGAGAAATTACGAATTTCTCTTCCTCAGCCGCTCTGGCTTTTTTCTTAGCCGCTTCGAATTCTTTTAAAATTT
>JBJETY010000061.1:0-5184 GCA_051883555.1 Christensenellales bacterium
TGAAGCGAGAGGGTTAGGGTTTGATTTTGCATTCGTACCCGGAGCAACGCCGAAGAAGCCGTTTTCAGGGTTGATTGCATAAAGTCTGCCGTCTTTGCCTACTCTTATCCATGCGATATCATCGCCGACGGTTTCGATTTCATAACCTTTTTCAAGATATTCCTTAGGAGGAATAAGCATAGCAAGGTTCGTCTTTCCGCAAGCAGACGGGAAAGCGGCGGCGATGTATCTCTTTTCGCCGTTCGGTTTCTTAAGACCTAAAATAAGCATATGCTCTGCCATCCAGCCTTCTTGCCAACCTTGGTAAGAAGCTATGCGGAGTGCAAAACACTTCTTTCCTTGAAGAACGTTTCCGCCGTATGCCGAATTGATTGACATAATGGTGTTGTCTTCAGGAAATTGACAAATATATCTCTTTTCAGGGTCGATATCCGCTTTCGAATGAAGACCGTGAACAAAATCTGCACTGTCACCGAGTTGGTCGAGCACTTTTTGTCCGATTCTCGTCATAATCGCCATATTGAGTACTACGTAAATCGAATCGGTAAGTTCGATACCTATCTTGCTGAAAGGACTTCCGACCGCACCCATTGAATACGGAATGATATACATCGTTCTGCCCTTCATAGAACCTTTGTAAAGTTCTTTGAGCATTGCGTAAGCTTCGTCTTTTTGAAGCCAGTTGTTTGTCGGACCTGCCGTTTCCTGTTTCTCGGTACAAATAAACGTTCTGCCTTCAACACGGGCGACGTCGTTAGGAAGAGTACGATGTAAATAACAGCCCGGAAGAAGCTCTTGATTGAGCTTAATCATTTCGCCCGATTCGACTGCCTCTTTTCTCAACGCTTCGAGTTGTTCCTCGCTGCCGTCGATTAAGACAACCTTTTCAGGCTGACAAAGCTCAACGTTTTCGTCTACAAATTTTTGTACAAATTTGTTCATTTTAGCCTCCAAAGTCAATATAAATATTCCAACAGAATTATTAAACTCTATTATTTTCACATATTAGTAAAGCACAATTATCCGAAAATGGCAACTGTTTTTTTGCCGTGCCGTACAAATTTATTCTATGCTTCTTCAAATTGGTCGAACGGAATAAAGGCATGCAATTGTCTCGATTCAACCGCACAGACTACCGCAAGATATTCTGCGGCGTTTCTTGGTTGCTTGGCAAGTTGTATCGACGGCTTTCCTACAATCTTTTTAAGTTCGGCGGTTGGCAAGGCAGCGGACGCACAATAATTCAACGCCTTGGCTCCGTCGTTTATCTTTAAAATATTGCCGCTTAAAGTGATATCGCTCTTATTGTAAACGCTTATAGGATTGCACGTATAGCTATAAAAATACCACTCTCTTATCGCATTGTGTCCCGTTCCGATTGCGGCGGTTTTAGGGTCGACGTTTCTGTAATACGGATAAAGCACGGTGTATGCGCAAATTTCCTGCAACTCTTTTTCGTATCTTAAAGAATTTACGTTGTCGCCTGCGGTATACGGCACAAAGCCGTTAGTGCTGTTGACGTAAAATTCGACTACGCCGCCTTTTACCTTTTTATAATATTTCAAGCCTTTTACGTATGCCGTACGGGTATTTAAAATCGGTTTGCCCGACCACGATATATTAAGGTCGGTATTTCCGTAATCGCCGACGTACGGGTCAAGCAAAGCTATACGGTCAGGCAAAAGATTTACGTCCATTTCTCCCGCGTCGGCAAGTGCCGTAAGAAGAGTAACGGAAGAAGTGGTCACGACTCCGCCCATAGAATGCGCTACGAATCTGATTTCTTCGTGATTTGCGGCATAGTCCGGATATTTTGCCGTGACGCTGTTCATCATTCGGGTATATTCCGCCACGAAAAATTCGCATATCGAGCCGTTGAAAGCGGCCTCTTCGCTCCATTTTCCGTCTCCCGGATTGCTTTTGTCGACGTAATCGGCTTCGATAATTTTCGAGCCCTTTCCGTCCTCGCTCATAGTCCAGCAGGACGCCACTATTTTTGAAACGGCAGCCGCCATTTTCGCGGTGTCTTTGCCGTCGCCCTCTGCGTCTGCAAACTGTTCATAATGGAAATAAAACACGTTCCACGCTTTGTCGTATACGTTGTTTTCGGCATAGTAGAAAAATTTGGAAAGGTCGCCGCCGACGTCGCTATAGTCGTCTTCGATTCCGTTTTCTATCCAATAGTAAGCGTTCGACTGTCTGCCGTCGCCCATCTGTACGCCGTGAATAATTATAATGCTAGGTTTTGTTGGGTCAAACGCATTCTCCCCTTCTAAAAATTCGTCGCCTTCTGCGGCAACTTCGATAGGCACTTCCCTAGGCACGCCGTCGCTTGTATATGCAAGCTTATACGCTTCGGTAGCCGTTTTATATCCTTTGACGAAATATAAACCCTGCCATCTCGCTTCATCGTCAAGCGTCGGGAAATCTTCATAATTTAAATCAAGCGTTGCGTAATCTTTAAAATTATCCGTTTTAAAAAGTGCAAATTCGTCCGTTTCTCCGCTATTACATGCAGCAAGGCAAGCAACGGCCGATATCAGAATTGCGGCAATAAGTACTAAATTCAAATACCTTTTCATAAAAACCCTCTTCATTAAAAGCTTTCCGTAAAGTTAGAACGCTCTACGTTCGGCTTTATTTATCATACATATAAAATGCAGAATTGTCAATTATCAAATTAAAACAAACAAAACCATATCTTAACAAACATAAACTAATATCTCTAAAACCATATCTTCCAAAACTATATCTTCAACAAACATAAATAATATCTATGGCAAACGAAAGGTTTTGCTTTCTCTTCCGCCGTAATATGGCAAACGAAAGGTTTTGCTTTCCCTTCCGCCGTAATATGGCAAACGAAAGGTTTTGCTTTCTCTTCCGCCGTAAACGGCAATTTTAGCTGTATTTTAGCTATATTTTTATACTTGTTTTTTATAGCCGTTTATTATATAATATTTTTTAAGCTTTATTTTTGATAAGCATTGTTTTTACCTAATAATTTTAAGTTATACGCTCTTAAAGTATTGCTTAAATTTAAATACATTTTTACAAAAGGCAGGCATTATGGAAATTTACGAAATTATTTTAATCGCAGTAGGCGCTGCCATAGGCGCACTCCTTCTGTTTATGATTATCAGGACAATTTGTATCCGTCCTAAAAAAATCGCTACGTCGCAAAAACAAAAAATCGATATAAATAAGGATAAAATCGCAAAAGACCTTTCGGAAGCCCTACAAATTCCTACCGTATCCATGGTTGAAGAATTCGTCGGACAGGACAAGCCGTTCAAAGATTTTCACGCTTTTCTGAAAAAGACTTTTCCGATTATACACGAAAAAGCAGAACTCACCGTCATAAACGGCTATTCGCTCGTCTATCGCTTTAAGGGAACGGACGAAACTCTTCTGCCTGCATGCTTTTTAGCTCATCAGGACGTTGTTCCCGCACCCGAAGCAGGATGGGAATATCCGCCTTTCTCGGGAAAAATCACGGACGACGGCTATATTTACGGCAGAGGCGCTCTCGATATGAAAAACCATATGATAGCTCTTCTCGAAGCTATGGAAACTCTTTTGAAAAACGGACAAACCTTTGAAAGAGATATATACTTCTGTTTCGGACACGATGAAGAACCGGGAACAAGTTTCGAAGGCGCTCCGAAAATAGTCGAATACTTTATCGAAAAAGGAATTAGATTCGAATTCGTTTTAGACGAAGGCGGTATCGTTTTGGACGGCAAAATGCTCGGCGTAAACAAACTTCTCGCCATGATAGGCATTTGCGAAAAGGGCAATTCCGATTTCGAACTTATCGTCAGACATACGGGCGGCCATGCAAGCAACCCTAAACGCAAAACCGCCGTCGGCATGCTCGCTAAGGCTCTTGTAAAACTGCAAAAACATCCTATGAAGACAAAATGGACAAGCGTGACGAAAGACACTTTCAAAGCTATCACGCCTTATGCGAAAGGTCCGCTTAAATTCGTTCTCGCAAACCGCGATATTTTCTCGCCGTTAGTCAAAAAAATTCTTACCGTAGCAGACAGCATGACGAACGCTCTTGTCAGAACGACGTTCGCTCCTACCATGATTTGGAGCGCCGAAGCCAGAAACATTCTGCCAAACGAAGTCAAAGTCAACGTTAATACAAGAATTATGACGGGAGAAACAGACAAGGACGTTATCAAACACTTCAAAAAGGTTTGCGGAAAAAAAGTTGAAATCGTCACCGCCGCCTATACACCTCCTACCCCGGTCAGCGATATAACAAGCCACGGTTATAAAATGCTCGAACAAACCATATCGGAAATGTACGACAATACCGTCGCCATTCCGTATATGTTTATAGCCGCTTCCGACGCAAGATTCTATTCGCCGGTATCGGACAACGTATTCCGTTTCGCTCCTTTCATCAACGGTAAGGATGCACAACCGAGAATACACGGTTTAAACGAAAGAATTACCGTCGACGCCATGGAAGAAGCAACTCAGTTTTTTGCAAGATTTATCGTAAATTCCTGTTGCAAAAACGATTAGCCTGAAAATACGCCAAAATGCGGCTTTTATGATTTTTTATAAAAAAACGGTATGAAATCACGTTCGAAGCCGCTCGCGGCGAATGAGTAAAATTCAAAATCTTTTAAATTTCGAATAAACGCCGAAAACGGCTCTATAAATTGTGTCCGTTTTTCGTTTTGTTGGCATAAATTGTATCGAAAAAATTACTTTCATAAAAAGTTGAAATAATTTTCCCCTTATGATACAATACCTTTCCACAAAGGAGAAATATGTACGACGTAGACAATCCGGCAACGCTGGACATCAAAGTTCAAAAGTTAATAGTACTGTTCGTTTTCGAAAAAATGGCGATTCCTCTCGAAGAATCGACAGTGCTTGATTTATGTTCTTCCGACAATAATTGGCTGCGTTATATCGACTGCAAGCAATGTCTCGACGAACTCCTTGAAACCAACCTTCTTTACAGAGTACCGAAATCAGACTATATAAACATCACGCAGGACGGAACAAGTTGTCTTGCCCTGTTCTATACGAGGATACCGTCGCATATACGTGACGAAATAACTACCTACACGCGCGATAACCGTATGCGTTATAAACGCAGACAGCAATATTTTTGCGACTATTCAAAAAACTCCGACGGCACTTATACCGTCATTA
>JBJETY010000062.1:0-5173 GCA_051883555.1 Christensenellales bacterium
GCTGAAATCGACGGTGAGATGGGTGATTCTCATATGGGATTACAGGCAAGACTTATGTCGCAGGCTTTGCGTAAACTGACTGCGACGACGGGTAAAAATAAGGCTACCATTATATTTATAAACCAACTTCGTGAGAAAGTCGGCGTTGTTTACGGAAGTAACGAAACCACTACTGGCGGTAAAGCTCTTAAATTTTATGCGTCCGTTCGTATTGACGTTAGACGAGTCGAAACGCTTAAAGACGGCGGCGATTTTATCGGTAACCACGTAAAGGCTAAAATCGTCAAAAACAAAGTCGCACCTCCTTTCAGAACTGCTGAGTTTGACGTAATGTTCGGAACGGGCATTTCAAATACCGGTTGTATTCTTGACCTCGCAGTGCTTAACGGGTTTATTCAAAAAAGCGGTTCCTGGTTTTCATACAACGATGAAAAAATCGGTCAGGGCAGAGACAAAGCGATTGAGTTTTTGAAGAACAATCCGGATATTGCTTCACAACTTGAGGCAGCCGTTAAAGAAAAATTGGTTCAAAAACCTAATGCGTCCGCCGATGGCGCCGTTGAGGAATAGTTAATTCTGAGATTACGTTTCATTTTAGGTGAAAAGTGATTGACGGTTGATGCGAAAATTAATGATAATTAAGCAATAAAATGTTATACAACGATACTTTGAAAAAGGTATGAAATTTTAAAATTCAAACCGAAACGGAGTTTTTGTATTTGATTTTTTAAAGGGCACGCATGTGCCCTTTTTTAACTGTTTTTTATATTTCGTAATTTTGATTAAAATTAAAAAAATTCGTCAAAATTAGAATGTCCTTTTTTTTACCGATTGTTGACTTGATATAAATAATCGTGTATACTTAATGCAGTATATTATATTACGATAGGGGTAATATTGAGATTTTTTTGGAGGATAACAAATTGACAAGCATAACTTATTCGCTTGCAGCAAGTCTTTCCTCTGGTGCTATTGCAGGAATAGTCGGTGCAGCCGCATTGGTAGTTGGCTTGCTTATCGGACTGTTAGGATATAGATTATATTCCCTAAATAAGGTTGGATTAGCCAAGAGAGAAGCAGCAAGAATTGTAGAAGAAGCAAATTTAGAAGCAAAAACAATTCGCAAAGACGGCATGATTGAAGCAAAAGAACAATTGCACAAGATGCGTTCGGAGTTTGACAAAGAAACCAGAGAACGCAGAGCCGATTTGCAAAAATCAGAAAACAGACTTATTCAAAGAGAACAATCTTTAGATAAAAAAGAAGAATTTCTGGATAAGAAACAAGAAGAAATCGAAAGCTCCGCTAAACAAATTGAGAATACGAAACTTAAGTTGAAAGGCATCGAAGAAGAGCTTGGACTTGCACAGGAAAAAGTGCAGAAAGAACTTGAAAGAGTATCCGGACTTTCTAAAGAAGAAGCGGCGGCTCAGCTTAAAGATTCGCTTTTGCAAGGCGTTAAGCGTGATTGTGCCGTTGAAGCAAAAGAAATTGAAACTCAGGCAAAAGAACAGGCTGAAAAAAAAGCAAAAAATATCATTTCGCTTGCAATTCAGAGATGTGCGGCAGACCATGCGGCTGACAGTACCGTGTCGGTTGTTCCTCTTCCAAGCGACGAAATGAAAGGCAGAATTATCGGTCGCGTAGGTCGTAATATAAGAGCATTTGAATCTGCTACCGGCGTTGACCTTATAATCGACGACACTCCTGACGTAGTTACGCTTTCGAGCTTTGACCCCGTTAGACGTGAAATCGCAAGAGTTACGCTTGAAAAGCTTGTTGCCGACGGACGTATTCACCCTGCGCGTATCGAAGAAATGGTTGACAGGGTTAAAAAGGAAGTCGAGCAATCGATTAAGGAAGCAGGCGAAGAAGCCGTATTTGACGCAGGGGTACACGGTCTTCATCCGGAACTTGTCAAACTTCTCGGCAGACTCAGATATCGTACCAGTTACGGACAGAACGTTTTAAAACATTCGCTTGAAGTTTCGTTTATCGCTTCCATTATGGCGGCAGAACTCGGCGCCGACGTAAAGATTGCAAAGAGAGCAGGTTTATTGCATGATATCGGAAAGGCAATCGACCACGAAACAGAAGGCACGCACATTCAAATCGGCGTTGACATTGCGAAGAAATATAAAGAGAATCCTGCAATCGTTCATTGCATAGCGGCTCACCACGGTGACGTCGAAGCGGAAACTGTTGAGGCGATTCTCGTTCAGGCAGCCGACGCTATTTCCGGCGCAAGACCGGGTGCAAGACGTGAATCTATTGAAAATTACGTCAAGAGAATCGAAAAACTCGAAAGCCTTGCAAATTCTTTCGACGGAGTCGAGCAGTCTTATGCAATTCAGGCAGGCAGAGAAATCAGAGTTATCGTTAAACCTGAAAAGGTCAATGACCAGGCAACCGTATTCCTTGCTAAAGATATTGCAGGAAAACTCGAGTCGGAACTTGATTATCCGGGACAAATTAAAGTCAACGTAATTCGAGAGGTCAGAAGCGTAGAATATGCAAAATAGAGCGGTTAAGACAGAAGAAGAAATTTCTTTGATTGTTAAAAGCGCAGAAATTGTCGACAGCGTTTTCGATGAGATTTTAAAAAATATCGCCGTCGGGCAGACTGAAAAAGAAGTTGCTGATTTTATTTACGAAAAGATTATAAAATTGGGCGCCGACGGTTTGTCTTTTGATACGATAGTCGCTTTCGGAGAAAACGGTGCAGAGCCGCATCACGTGCCGACGGACAGAAAGTTGCGGTCCGATGAATTTGTCACCATCGATATGGGAGCAAAATATAACTCGTATTGCAGTGATTTTACAAGAACGTTTGTCGTCGGCAAGGCAAACGCAAAAATGAAAGAAGTATACGAAATCGTTAAAAATTCGTCGCTTGAAGCTGTTAAGATATTATCGGCAAACGTATCTTGTTACGACGTAGACAAGGCGGCTCGCGATTATATAATATCCGCAGGATACGGAGACAAATATATTCACGGAACCGGACACGGCGTAGGACTTGAAATTCACGAAGCGCCGACGCTCAATACAAAGAGCGACGAAATTTTGACGGATAATACGGTCGTTACGATTGAACCGGGTATTTATATTGCCGGTGAATTGGGCGTCCGAATCGAAAATATGTTTATTGTAGGCAGTCGAAAACCGATTAGCCGACACACAATAGAATTAATTGAAATCGCTCAGTAGCGTAACAAATTTACAGGAGGAGCTTGGAAACAAGCAAAAAAACTATGGCTCAGATTTTAGCAGGAGATTTTCGTAAAGGCATTACATTTCAGATGGATAACAATATAATGGTTATCGTAGATTTCCAACACGTCAAACCGGGTAAAGGCGCCGCTTTCGTCCGTACGAAAATCAAAAACGTCGTAACAGGTAGCGTTCTTGAAAAAACTTTCAACCCTACGGAAAAGTTCGAACTTGCTCACATCGATAAGAGAACTATGGAATATCTTTACAACGATGGCGAACTTTATTACTTTATGGATAGTGAAACTTATGAACAGATTCCTCTTAACAAGTCGCAAGTCGAAGACGCTTTGAACTTTGTTAAAGAGAACATGCCGGTAGAAATGAAATTCTTTAACGGCGCACCTTTCTCTGTCGAACCGCCAAACTTTGTTGAACTTTTGATTACTATATGTGAACCTGCCGTTGCGGGAAATACGGCAACAAACGCAACTAAACCTGCAACAGTTGAAACGGGATACGAACTTCAGGTTCCTATGTTTGTCAACGAAGGCGACACAATCCGTATTGACACCAGAACGGGCGAATATATGTCGAGAGTATAATTGATTATGCCTTCTTGATTTATATTTATCATATAACTTAAATCAACTAAAATAAAACGCTTTCCGTATGGTTGGCGTTTTTATTTTTTCCTCTTTCCTTCTTTTATATTATATTGCATTATCTAATTTTATCGTTTAACGATTTTGCGTAAATTAAATCCTATTTTGCATTTTCATTTATAATTTCCTTGAAATAGGTTTTCCACAGGTTATAAATTGATGTAATTTGCGGTTTTTGATAAAAACGGCCTTAAAAATGAAATATAAAGTTTAAATTTCGGTTGAATATAATGCGTAAGTTTATATCAAATTCGGTAAATTCGGTCGTTTAAATTAAAATAAGACCCAATAATGCTACCGTTTTAAATATAAATAATGAGACTCTATAATGCGACTGTTTGAAATTTAAACAATGCGACAGTATAACGCGTCTATTTTAAATTTAAATAATGCGACCGTTCGGAATTAATAAATATATTTAAATTGTTTAAGGTTTTACGATAAAAATTAATACGTTTTTAAGACGAATTACGTCGTTTAAACTTATTTTCAAACCTAATATTTTAAACTTTACTTTTTAATTAATTTATTTAGTAAATCTTAAATTAACTTTTTTTTTGTGTGTAACATTTGATACTTTTTTGTCGTATATGCAATTTGATATTGAATTTTTCATATCGTTAGGTATGCTAATCGATTTATTTTCAGGAGTGTTGAGAAAATTGATAGCTCCTTTTTCTGAAAAGGAAATATATGAAATCAGATTAAGGTTAAACCGTCCCGTAACGGTTCTGACGGTAAACGGACAAGCAAAACTTAAATTGGACAGCGGCGCATTGTATATGGCTAAGCAAAGCGATTTTGACCGTATTCTCGGCGTTGCCAGCAATTATTCGGTATATTCCGTTATGGAAGAAGTTGTAAACGGATTTTTAAAATACGAAGGCGGTATAAGAATAGGCGCGACAGGGGAAGGCGTTTGTGAAAAAGGGAAGCTTATTTCGATAAAAAATTTTTCCGGTTTAATAGTAAGAGTTCCTCACGAAGTAATAGGGTGCGGAGAAGAAATAAAAAAAATTATAAAATCGGAAGGGATTAATAACCTGCTTGTTGTGTCTCCACCTAACTGCGGAAAAACTACGGTGCTAAGGGATTTGGCAAGATTGTTTTCGTACGAGGCTCAGACGTTAATTATCGATGAAAGAGGCGAATTGGCAGCTCTTATGAACGGTGAACCTACTCTTGACGTCGGCGAATGCGACGTCATTGCAAACGTACCGAAATATATTGCTTACGAAAACTGTATTCGTTCCGCTTCGCCCGAACTTATAGTGACAGACGAAGTATTTAAAGAA
>JBJETY010000063.1:0-31675 GCA_051883555.1 Christensenellales bacterium
TTATTTATATGGATTATGTATTTATTATATTGATTGTTTATATAGATTGATATTTATATATTGATTGTTTAATTGATTATTTAAATTTTTTATTATTGAAATTACAATCTCTGTCCGCCAGATCGTCGAGAGACACTTCATAAAAGTCGGCAAGTTTTATACATTCTTCGATATCGGGGACGTGGATGCCATTTTCCCAACGTGATATATTTTGTTGTTTTATTCCTGTTTTTTCAGCCAATTCTTGTTGCGTCAAACCTTGCATTTTTCTAAGTAACTTTAAATTTTCACCGATTTGCATAACGCTATATTACACGGATAAGTGTATTTTTGTTGACTTTACACGAAATCTTGTTAAAATTAAAGTATATTAAAGAAATAGGAGAAGCAAATGAAGAGAAAAATCGGTTTTATTATTGTAATTTGTTTGTTGTTTATTGTATTGTCTTTAACTCTTGTGGCTTGCGATAAAGAAGATGACGATAAATCATATAATATTCAGTTTACGGTTGACGGAGTGGTCAATACGATTACGGTAAAAAACGGTGACGTATATTCAACAGATATTTTACCGGAAAAATATGGGTATGATTTTATGGGGTATTATGATGCGGAAACAGGAGGAACGCAATATATAAATGCACAAGGTTCAGCTGTATCAGCTTATACTGATAAAAAGAACATAATTTTGTTTCCGCAGTTTAAAGCAAAAGAATATGTTTTGACTCTAGACTACCAAGGGGCTGAAGTTACGGGGGCGAGAAGCGTTACCGTTTTATATGACGGAAAAATTTCCGGATTACCTTTAAATTTGCAAATAGAAAATAAAGATTTTATGGGGTGGTTTACTGAACCTAACAGAGAAGGGTTGCAGGTGGCAGATGAATACGGAGTTTTACCTGCTATGGAGATTTTCAGTCAAAAGAATTACGAGATTCCCGAGGAAGGAAACAGGATAGCTCTTTATGCAGGATTCAGAGGAACACTTAAAACTTTGACTCTTTATTTTAACAATTATTCTTCTCCGGAAGAATTGAAAGTTGAATATGGGACGGATATTTCACAAGTTATTCCTGAAACCAGAGTAGACGGAAAAGCGGTTTTGAAATGGACGAAAACAAACGGAAGTTCAGAGGTATACGTAGGAAAAGTAACTTCCGATATGGTCTTATATGCTCTTGAATATGCGCCGATAATTGAATTTGACACTTTAGGCGGAAAAACAGTAGCCTCTATCGTAGCGGAAGCCGGTAGTGCTATTTCGCTTCCCGTTACGACAAAAAAGGATTATGGATTCGGCGGTTGGAAAAATTCTAACGGAGTTGCAGTAAATTATACTTCAATGCCTTCTGAAAGTACAACTTTAACCGCAATCTGGAAGCCTATGCTAATATTCGACGAAAGGGGCGGGGCGGAAGTAAGCGACGTTTGCCAAAATGCAGGCAC
This sequence comes from Christensenellales bacterium, assembly GCA_051883555.1. Taxonomy (GTDB): domain Bacteria; phylum Bacillota; class Clostridia; order Christensenellales; family CAG-917; genus CAG-917. Next base: position 1,447 of record JBJETY010000063.1, read on the forward strand.
TGACGTAACGTTACCGCAATGTGAAAAAGCAGGTTATATTTTCGCCGGTTGGTATACGGAAAAGGGCGAAGTATTTAACGAAACGTATATGCCTTCCGAAAGCATAACTTTGAAAGCAAAATACTATAAAATTGCTACAAAAAATATTATTCTTGTGGCAAGTAATTCTAGCATTACGTGTGACAGTACGTCGGAGTCAAGTAATAGAAGAAAAATTATCGATCTGGAAGATATTTATAACGGAATTCCAACGGCTATAAAAATAAAGGTTCACTGCATTACTTATCATAAACTAGACAATGTTAAAAACTATTTATGTTTTTATAAAAGTGCCGATATAAGTTCATCAAATTTAATAAAAACTTTTAGCTTTGACGTTTCGACAGTAAAAAGAGATTTTGAGTTTGAATTTGATATGGAACTGAATGATAAGGTTGTTTATATGTATTATTACACATCTTATTATAGCTTATGGGGTTCATCTCAAGGATATTTTTCAGACTTGTATCTTAATATCGAATATGCCGATACCAGCACGTTATATTAAAAACGGAGGAGAAAATGAAGAAAAAAATAACGTTTAGTATATTTGTTTTATGTGTGGTTTTAGTAGTTACCGCATTAACGCTCGTTGCATGCAATAAAGACGATTTAGGAGGTTTGGTAAAGCCGCAAAATATAAAATATGACGGAACGACTATTACTTGGGATAAAGTTGCCGTTGCGAATTATTATTACGTTTCTATAAACGGTGGTGATAACCAAAGGGTAAACAGTAATACGTTTACATATGACGCCGGTAATAAAGAGTTTACTGCAAAGATAACTGCCGTAAATTCGGTAGCCGATTTAAGTACGGAAAAAACGTTTTATCCGCTTGAAAAAGTTACAAATGTTCAAATCGGTAACGACGGCACGATAAGTTGGAGTGAAGTTAACGGTGCAAACGAATATATCATAAGTGTAAACGGCGAAGTAATGCAAGACACTGTATCAACGAATTTTTTTGACGCTTTAAACGAAGGTTCAAACAGAATATCAATTAAAGCAAGCGTAAAAAATGATGACAGCTATTTTTCGTATTGGAGCGACGATATAAATTTATATATTCATTATGCTCCGAATAAAATAAAATATGATGGCGAAAAAATAACCTGGACGGGTAATGCTCCACAATATGAGATAAACATAAACGGACAAAAAACTGAAGTTAATGAAACCTCGTTTGTTTATGATTCAAACAATCTTGATTTTGACGTTGAAATAAAAGCTTTAGGTAATTATGCTTCCACGTTTGATTCTAAAATTTCGGTCATGGATTTCCATTATCTCGATAGCGTTAGAAACGTAAACGTTGTTGACGGCGTACTTTGTTGGGATAAAGTTGCAGGCGCAAATGAATATAAGTTAAAAATCAACGGAGTAATTCAAAACGTTAAAATTACTGACAACGAATATGGAAATTTAACGACGGGCACGTCGCTTGACGTTCAACTTTTACCTTATGCAGGGGATAATTATTTTTCCAACTGGACGGAAAGCAAAACCGTGTATATTCTTGAATCGCCTGTTTTAAATTGGAATTCCGACCTTGAACTCGACGGGCTTGCGAATAATAATCTTACGTGGGATTTGGTAAACGGAGCTGCAGGATATAGCGTTGAAACGACTTTCAACGGCAACGTAACCAATGAAGATTTTAGTGCTATGCAAGCGTCCTATGCAAATGCATATATAAGTGTAGGCGTATATGAAATAAGAGTAAAAGCTCTTTCTTTGGGGGACGGAACGTATAGCGATTCAAAATATTCCGATACAATAAAAATAGAAAGGCTTGCGGCACCTAAAGCCGTTGCAAGTGGCTTTATTGTAAGTGATGCAAGCAATTTAAAAAACGGTTTCACGGTAAATTATCAGGCTGTTTCTAATGCAAGTAGTTATCAACTTTATAAGGACGGAGTTTTACTTAGCGGCAAAGAGAGTACCGGCTTATCGATAACCGACAATGCCGTTGCAGGCGATTCGGTTATAACACAGCAAGAATATACTTATATGGTAAAAAGTATAGGAAGCGTTAAAAATATCGGTTCTATGAAATACGTTACTTTGTCGTGTTTAAGCGATAGTGCTTTGAGTTTTAATATTACCGTTCAGGCTATGCCGACAGGTTTTAATATGTCAGGCTTTAATGCGAATTGGAATCCTGTTACGGGTAATAACGGCTATGCGGTAAAATATGCAGCTACTGTAATAGGAACGAATACTGAACTTATAGACCTTTCGACTATAAAAGCAGGCACTTATAGTGTCAGCGTATGTACAAAAGGTAATGGAAGTGCCGTGCTGGCTTCAAATTTCACAGCCGAAGCGTCGATTGTTCGTCTTGCGGCACCTACCGGAATAAAAATTACATACGGTTCCGGGGAAGGATTATTGAATTTTGATTCTGTGTCATATGCTAAAAGTTATCAGACTTTCATTGATGCAAGCGGAACGTCTATTCCTGAAAGTTCATTTGATAATATGTATCAGTTTATCAAAGAATCGGGAACGACTTTAAATATGATTGCCGTTGCGAATTATTATAATGAGTTAGGTACGATTTATTATATGACAAGTGAAGCTTCAGCGACTCAGCAATTTATTAGACTCGCTGCTCCTACTTTTCCGGAAGGAGCTTTATCAAACAGTAAGGAACTTTTGTGGAATGCTTCAAGTAATATAAATACGCAGGAATATACCCCGACTTATGCCGTATATGAGGGTGGCGTTATGCAGACGGGTGGTGTACAGAACGCTACCAAATTTAACATTGAATATTTAGATGGCGGTATGTCGTATACGTTTAAAGTGAAAGCTGTCGGGAATGATAGTAAGTATCTAGACAGTGAGATGTCAAATAGTATTACTGTTTACAAGCTTGCAACTCCTGTGCTGAATATTAGTGACGGTGCATACGTTTGGACAACCGTAGCCAATGCAAGTTCATATGTTTTGGAAATTGACGGGCAAATTGTAGATAACGATATTCATGTTTCTGGTTCGACGTACAGTTATATTCCGCTTTACAATACTATAGGCACTCATACTGTTAAATTGTATGCAGCCGGGGATGGTTATAACAATATAAACAGTAATAATTGCGTTTATTATCAAGTTGTAAAAGCTCTTTTAGCACCTGAAATAGAATTTTCATACAGTAGCGACGAATTTGTAAATGGCGGTAAAATTACTGTAAACATTACTACACCGTCGGAAAATGCAAAATCGTATCAATATGAAATAGCAGGTGAAAGTGCAACTTCATCCGACCTTACATATTCAAAAACTATTGAAAGTACGGGAACATATTATATAAAAGTTAAAGCAGTTGGGGGAAATTTCGATAGCAGTGATAATTACTATATAGATTCACAATATGTCGGTGGAAACGATGCTTACAAGATAGTTTTATTGGCTCCCCCGACGTTCAGTACTTTTTCAATTAATTCTGACGGAGTAATTAAGTGGGGTACGGTAAGCGGAGCAAACGGATATGATTATTATCTAGCTTGCGGTGATGAAGATTATCCGGCATCGTATAGTCATGTTGCGGCGGCGGCACTGAATCCGATATCCGATTATAGTTCTTACCAAACTATTAAAATCAAAGTCAGGGCATATGGCGGGAACGTCAATACTGTGTCTTCGTCTTGGATAGAGTATATTTGGACCAACCCGAAGATGTAAAATAAAATTGCTCATAGTAATCAAAAATAAGTCACGGTTATATCCGTGACTTATTTAATTAAAATCTGAATTATTTGCTAATTGAAATATGATGATTAGTAGAAAATAAAATTTAAAATTTTTCCGTTTTGTTTGACATCGTAAATTTTTAGCAATATAATTTTTCTACTATGGCGTTTGTATAGCCAACTGGAGGGTTTATGGAACTTATTTTAAAAGACGGAAAAAGAATTTCCGCACAGGACAACATCAGCGCAATCGAGGCTGTTAAACTTATCAGCGAGGGATTGGCAAGAAACACGTTAGTTATCAAAGTAAACGATGAATTCGTATCGTTTGACGATAAACTTACCGGCGAATGCAGACTGGAAGCGTTTACGTTTGCAGACGAAATCGGCCGCGACGCTTATCGTCATACATGTTCGCACGTTTTGGCTCAGGCGGTAAGAACCGTTTTCCCGACTGCGTTGTTTGCAATCGGACCTGCAATTTCAAACGGTTTTTATTATGATTTTGAATTCAAAACTCCTATTTCTCAAGAAGATTTTACCAAAATCGAAGCGGAAATGACCAAAATAATCAAGGCGAATTTACCTATCGTTAAATCGACGAAAACGAGAGCGGAAGCCGAAAAGTTTTTGCGTCAGATAAAACAACCGTATAAAGTCGAACTTTTAGGGGATATCCGTGAAGGCGAAGAAATTTCTTTCTATACTCAAGGAGATTTCGCAGACCTTTGCAGCGGACCGCACCTTAACAGCACGGGCAGAATTAAGGCGTTTAAATTGACGTCGCTTACAGGAGCTTATTGGCGCGGAAACGAAAAGAACAAAATGCTTACCCGTATTTACGGTACGGCATTCGATAAGAAATCGGATTTGGACGATTATCTTATAAAACTCGAAGAAGCCAAAAACCGCGACCATAATAAACTCGGTCGTGAGTTGGGCATATTTATGACGGACGAAAACGTCGGAAAGGGCTTGCCGCTCATTATGCCGAAAGGCGCAAAAATGCTTCAGATTCTTCAACGCTTTGTCGAAGACGAAGAAGAACGTCGCGGCTACGTTCTGACGAAAACTCCGTCGATGACGAAAAACAATCTGTTCATCACAAGCGGACACTGGGAACATTATAAGGACAAAATGTTCTGGATGGGTTCGGAAGATTCCGAAGACGGCATTATGTGCTTAAGACCTATGACGTGTCCTTTCCAATTTACAATTTATAAAAACGGACTTAAGAGCTATCGCGATTTGCCTATCCGCTATGCCGAGACGGCGCAGGAATTCCGTAAGGAAGCGTCGGGAGAAATGCACGGACTTATCCGTATAAGACAATTTACTTTGTCGGACGGTCATATAGTTTGTACTCGCGAACAACTTAAAGACGAATTTGCAGGCGCTGTCGACCTTATAAAATATCTTGCAAAGTGTTTGGGATTGGACGACAGCATAACCTTCCGTTTTTCGCGTTGGGATCCGAATAATTCCGATAAATACATCGGAACGGCAGAAGATTGGGAAAAGACGGAAACCGCAATGAAGAACATTCTCGACGACCTTAAAATCGATTATTCGGAAGAGTGGGGCGAAGCCGCATTCTACGGACCGAAACTCGACGTTCAAGGAACGAACGTATACGGCAAAGAAGATACTCTCTTTACGGTACAAATCGATTTTGCTCTTGCCGAGCGTTTCGATATGGTATACGTCGACGAAAACGGCGAAAAGGTTCATCCGATTATCGTTCACCGTTCGTCAATCGGTTGTTATGAAAGAACGCTTGCAATGCTTATCGAAAAGTATGCGGGAGCTTTCCCTCTTTGGTTTGCTCCCGTTCAGGCAAGAGTTATGTCTTTGACGGACAGAACGATTGATAACGCAAAAGCAGTTGCCGATAAACTCAGATACAACGGTTTCAGAGTGGAAGTCGACACGAGAAGTGAAAAAATCGGCAAGAAGATAAGGGAAGCTCAACTTGAAAAAGTGCCTTATATGTTGATAATAGGCGATAAAGAGGCGGAACAAGGCGTAGTCGCAGTCAGATACCGTTCGGAAGGCGACCTCGGAACGATGTCCCTTGACGACTTGATTGCCCGTATGTCCGAAGAAGTCAGAACGAAAAAGTTGAATTAAACGGCGTTTTAAAATAGCATTTTGAACTTGAATTTTAAGTTTTATGCAATGAAATAAAACTCTTTAAATAAAACTCCTTTTTAAGGAGTTTTATTTTTTTATAAATTAAATTGTTAGAATAAATTGTTCGAAGCAAAAATCGATTTTTAAAAGCAAAATCTAAAAGAAATCCGCTATCTTTTAAAAGGCAGAAAATCGTCGTCTTCGTGAAGGTTGCCTAAAATTTCATTATCTACTAAAATACCGCGTTGTACGGAATGGTAGCCGTATTTATTCCTTATGCCGTCTATAGCTTTTTCGAGAGAGAGTTGTTTGTCTTCGTCGTGCGAAAAAAACGAAAGCTGATATGAATCGGCGTTATCGAGCCTTATAGCTCCGACGGTGATTGCTCTTATAGGCGATTTGAAGTTGTGTATTTCGTTGATAATGGAAATTGCCGTTTCGCCGATTGTTTTAGCGTTTGCGGTAGCGGCAAAAAGAGATTTCTGTTTGCTGTCCCATTGCAATTTCGTATCTTTTACGCCGAGCGAAATTCCGTTTGCTACAAGGCCGTATTTTCTGAGTCTTACCGCAACCATTTCGCTTAAAGCGTATATAACGGTTTTCGCTTCGTCCAAAGTTTTTATATCTTTTGGCGTGGTAGTGCCGTGGCTTACCGATTTAGGTACGAATTTGTCGTAATAATGCCTTACTTGTTCGTCGCTTATGCCTTGAGCGGCGTTAATCATTTTATCGCCGACTATGCCGAAATGAGAAGACAGAACTTTTCTGTCGGCGTTTGCAAGGTCGCCGATGGTTTTAATATTTAGCGATTTCAGTTTTTTTGCGGTTTTATTTCCTATCATAATCAATTCGTCGGGAGACATATTATAGATTTTCTCTTTGAAATTGTTTTTGTCAAGAACCGTAACTGCGTCGGGCTTTTTCATATCCGAACCGAGTTTTGCAAGAGTCTTGGTAAAAGAAACGCCGACTGAAATCGTGAGTCCCGTTTTCGCTTTGACTTCTTCTTTGATTTGGTACGCCATTTTTTCGCCGTCGCCGAAAAGGGGTATGGATTCGGTCACGTCAAGCCAGCATTCGTCTATTCCGAAGCGTTCCACTCTGTCCGTATAACCCGTGTAAATGTTAAAAACGATATTGCTGTAATAAACGTATTTATCGAAATTCGGTTTTAAGAATATTACGTCCGGGCATTTTTGTTTCGATTGCCAGATAGGCTCTCCCGTTTTTACGCCCGCTTCTTTTGCAATCTGATTTTTTGCAAGAACGATGCCGTGCCTGAGCTCGGGATTGCCGCATACGACAATCGGCATACCGGCATATTCGGGGTGTGCCAATGCTTCGACGGAAGCGTAAAAATTATTAAGGTCGCAATGCAGTATCGTTTTATCCATAGGTTTATTATAACAAAAAATCTATTGCAAAACAATATACTTTGTTGTATACTTTATATAATAATTATGTGCAAAACGTTATAAATTAATTTTTAAATTCGTTTAACTGTTTTGACGCAAAAATAAAATTGAAAAGGAGTCGCCAATGATTTTAGTTACGGGCGGTGCCGGCTATATCGGAAGCCATACGGTTAAGGAACTTCGCAGTCGAGGATACGACGTCGTGGTGTACGACAATCTTTCAACGGGGCATATAGAAGCCGTCGGTGACGCTGTTTTCGTCAAAGGCGATTTATTCGACGTCGAGCTTTTGAAAGATACTTTCAAGAAATACGGAATAGATTCGGTAATACATTTTGCCGCATATTCTCTTGTCGGCGAATCGATGACTAATCCTATTAAGTATTATAAAAATAACGTATCAGGAACGTTGTGCCTTCTCGAAGCCATGGTCAGTTGCGACGTGAAACATTTGGTTTTTTCGTCCAGTGCGGCAACGTACGGCGATACGGGCGAGGATATCATCACTGAAAATTCTCCGCAGAATCCTACAAGCGTTTACGGAATGACAAAGCTTATGATGGAGCGGCTTATGGCCGATTTCGATAAAGCCTACGGACTTAAATACGTAGCCCTTCGTTATTTCAATGCGGCAGGCGCAGACGAAAGCGGTTTAATCGGTGAAGACCACAATCCTGAAAGTCATCTCATTCCTATAATAATGCAGGTGCTGAACGGCAAGCGTGAAAAACTCGGAATTTTCGGCGACGATTATCCGACTTTTGACGGAACGTGCATAAGAGATTACGTTCACATCATCGACCTTGCAGACGCGCATATAAAAGCTCTTGAAAGTTTAAAAGCGGGGGCAAATTCAAATTGGTATAATCTCGGCAACGGCAACGGCTTTTCCGTCAAACAGGTTATTGAAACCGTTGAAAAAGTTGTCGGCAGAAAAGTTAACCGCGAAGTAGTACCTCGTCGTGCAGGCGACCCGGCGGTGCTGGTTGCGTCGAGCGATAAGATAAAGCGTGAACTCGGATGGAATCCGGTTTATAACAATCTTGAAAAAATCGTTGCTTCTGCATGGAAATGGCATAGCACTCATCCGGACGGCTACAAAACGAAATAGTTTTATTAGTCGTCACTTCCGTTTAACTTACGGACAAAAGAGTTGAATTTTATGCTTAACAAGCGGTTTAACAAACGGTGAATATCCTCTTAATGTGCGTTCAGTCGTTATAACTTGCACTTCGTGCAATTATAAATAGATAAAAAGCAGATATAAATTTTTTGCAGCGTTTAAACAGTATAAACGCAATGCAAATAACGGTTGCGAATACGCAATTTAAATCACAAAGAAATTAAAAAGGAAGAATTATGATTACAGAGATAAAAATCAAATCCGAAACGCTCAAACCTGTCAGAAAGGCAGTTATACCTGCCGCAGGATACGGGACTCGCTTTTTGCCTGCTACAAAAGCCGTGCCTAAAGAAATGTTGCCTATCGTCGATACGCCGTCTTTGCAATACGTTGTAAAAGAAGCGGTCGACAGCGGAATCACGGATATACTTATCATCACTACCCGTGGTAAGGAGGCTATTGAAAATCATTTCGATAAATCGTTCGAACTCGAAACGAATCTCGTAAGAACGGGCAAAGACGAATATCTTAAAATGTTAAAAGATATCAGCTCTATGGCAAATATCGAATACGTCCGTCAAAAGGAAATGAAGGGCAGCGGTTGGGCGGTACATTATGCCAAAAACTTTGTCGGCGACGAGCCGTTTGCCGTTCTGTTCGGCGACGACGTAATCTATACGACCGATGAAGAAAAACCTGTAACGAAGCAACTTATCGACGCATATATGACGACCGGAACGTCGATTTTAGGCGTTCAGAGAATAGAGGGTGAAGAAATAAGAAAATACGGCGTTGTCGTCCCGGACAAAAAAACCGAAGGAAGATTTACAAAGCTTAAATCTTTGCTCGAAAAACCGAAAGGAGAATTGCCGTCCAATCTTACAAGCCTTGGAAGATTTGTGCTTATGCCTGACATTTTTGAAATTCTGGAACGCACGGCGCCGTCGCCTAACGGAGAAATTTATCTTACGGACGCAATAGCCACTCAAGCGGCAGACAGCGGCGTTTATGCTTATGAATTTATGGGCAGAAGATACGATATCGGCGACAAGCAAGGCTTTCTGGAAGCGTGCGTCGAATATGCTTTAAGAGATAAGAATTTAGCCGAAGGCTTTAAAAAGTATTTGAATGAAATTGTAAAAAAGTTTTAAATTAAGCCCCTTAGCGGGCTTTTGAATTTTATGGTACTGTGTGAATATTGTAAAAAAAGAGAAGGAAATTTAACTTACAGCAAAACGGCAAACGGTCAGTGCGTCGTTCTGCATCTTTGTCCCGTCTGTTATGAAAAGATGAACAGTTTAGGACTTGACCCGTTTGAAGTCGTCAAAGAACTCATTGAACGCGACGGAACGGAATGTAATTTTTGCGGAACGACTGTAAACGATTTTAAAGATACTTTTTATCTCGGTTGCAGCGATTGCTATAAGGATATGTCGGAAGCCGTGCTCGGAGCGATAGGAAGAGTACAACCGGGAACCAAGCACGTCGGCAAAAGACCGTATCGAGGTGATTTATGAGCGTAAACGATACGGTTATTTCGTCAAGAATCAGACTTGCAAGAAATATTAAAGGTCTTAGCTTTCCTAAGAATTATAAAACTTTTGAAGCGGATAAAATTTACGATTTTACTTTCAAAGCGGCAAACGCCGTAAAGTCGGTTGAAAACTGTGAAACGCTCGTTTTATCGTCGCTTAGCGAAATTGACAGACAATCTCTTGTGGAAATGCATCTTGTAAGTCCTAATCTTCTTAAAAATAAATACGGCAGCGTTGTGCTCAGCCAGGATAAAAAAATCAGCGTTATGCTTAGCGAAGAAGACCATATAAGAGAACAGTGCATAACGGACGGTTTCAATTTAAGGGAAGCATACAAAAGGATAGACCGCGTCGATAATGCGTTGCTTTCCGGTTTGGATATAGCTTTTGACAATCGTCTCGGCTTTTTGACGGCGTGTCCTACAAACGTCGGAACGGGAATGAGAGCTTCGGTTATGATGTTTTTGCCTGCTCTTAAAATGACTCATCTTTTGGACGACGTAATTATGAAAGTCGCAAGAATTGGCGGATATACTTTCCGCGGCGCATACGGCGAAGGAAGCGAAGCGCAAGGCAATATTTATCAATTGTCCAATTCGTATACGTTAGGTTTAAGCGAAGCGGATATAATAGACGGCGTGGAAAAGACGGCATTGCAACTTATTGATTTTGAAGATAAGGCAAGAAAAAAACTTCTCGCCGAAATGACTATTCCTCTCAAAGATAAGATTTGTCGCAGTTGGGGACTTATCACAAACGCTTACATAATGTCGTCGAGCGAACTTATGAGTTTGTTATCCGACGTAAAATTAGGAATTATTTTAGGAATATTGCCAAACTATGATATTAGGAAGCTTGACAGGCTTGCCGTGCTTTCGGGGGCGGCAATGCTTTGCCAGGGTGTAGGAATGTTATCGCCTGAGGAAAGAGATATAAAAAGGGCGGCTTTCGTCAAAAAGGCGATAAACGGAGATTGATATGAACGTAAGAGTAACTGAAAATTTCGAAAAAGTTTTTAACACGGCGTTCCGTCTTGCGTCTGAAACGGGAGGCGTCGTTTATTCCGAACATATTCTGTACGGTCTTGTATCGGCAAAAGGTTCCGTAGCGTCAAAGATATTATCGGATTTTATTTCGGCTGAAAAATTGCTTAACAGTTTTAAATTGCATTCCGTAGGGGGAGCGATTTTTTCGGAAAGAGCAAACCGCATAAGGCAAAAGGCGATAAACGTCGCTTTAAAATCGAACAGAGCGGCGGCAACCGAACATATTCTCTATGCCGTTTTGCTTGAAAGCGATAGCATAGCTTATGAATATATGAAAAATGCAGGTATGAATCTGAACGCTTTGATATACGAATTGGAAAAATCGTTCGGACTTAAAACGGACGACGCATATAAAAATTCCGATTCAAACGTTTTGGTTGCGGATTTTAACGACCTTATGGGTAAGTTGAATAACGGCATTTTAAACGGCGGCGCAAAGCCCGACGTATTTAAGGATTTGAAGGAAACTTCCGATAAGAGTTTTGACGTGAAAAACAGTTTTGACGTAAAAATTTCTTCGAAGACGGCGGATAACGGTTTGCCGTCTGAGCTTGGGAAATTCGGCGTCGATTTGACGCAAAAAGCGAGAGACGGAAAACTTGATCCCGTCATAGGAAGAGGAAAGGAAATAGAGAGAGTAATTCAGGTATTGTGTCGCCGAACAAAAAACAATCCTGTTTTAATAGGCGAACCGGGTGTAGGAAAATCCGCCGTTCTCGAAGGACTCAGTCAGGCGATAGTTGCCGAAAACGTTCCCGAAGCATTGATCGGGAAAACGGTGTTTTCGCTTGACCTTACGTCTATAGTGGCGGGGGCAAAGTATCGCGGCGAATTCGAAGAGCGTTTTAAGTCGGCGCTCGATATGATTAAATCGGCAGGAAACATATTGTTGTTTATCGACGAGATTCATACGTTGATGAAGACGGGCGGAAGCGAAGGCGCGTTGGATGCGGCAAACATTTTAAAGCCTATGCTTGCAAGAGGCGAACTTCAGACTATCGGTGCTACCACAATCGAAGAATATAGAAAGTATATCGAAAAGGACGCGGCGTTGGAACGACGTTTTCAACCTGTTTGCGTGCTTGAACCTTCCGTATCTGAGACGGTTGAAATTTTGAAAGGACTGAAAAATAAATACGAAGTCCACCATAAAGTTACTATCACAGACGACGCATTGCAAGCTGCTGCCGTTATGTCCGAAAGATACGTAACAGATAGGTTTTTACCAGACAAGGCAATCGATTTGCTTGACGAGGCGTGTTCGAAAAAGAAGATATATTCTTTCACCGTGCCTGACGATATAAGAAAGCTCGAAAGCGAAATAAGCAAAATCGAACTTGAAATATCCGAAGGAGAGAAAAACGGTCAGACGTCGCTTGTCGAAAGACTTAAAGCCGAGCGTGATTCTCTTGTCAACGATAAACAAAGTAAGGAAAAAGAATGGGCTGACAAAGTCGAACGTTCCGTACCGATAGTCGGCGAAAACGAGATAGCCGAAATTGTTGCTTCCTGGACGGGCGTTCCCGTTACGAAGTTGACGGAAACGGAATCTCAAAAGTTAATGAATTTAGGACAGCACCTTAAAGAACGCGTAATCGGACAGGACGAGGCGGTTGACGCAATAGCGCGTTCGATAAAAAGAGCAAGAGCGGGATTAGGCGACGACGGCAGACCGATAGGCAGCTTTGTATTTTTAGGTCCTACAGGCGTAGGGAAAACCGAACTTTCAAAGGCTTTGGCAGCTGAACTTTTCGGCGACGAAGAACTTATGATAAGAATCGATATGTCGGAATATATGCAAAAAGAAAACGTATCGAAAATGATCGGCTCGGCACCCGGTTACGTCGGTTACGATGAAGGCGGACAACTTACCGAAAAGGTAAGAAGAAAACCGTATTCGGTTATATTGTTTGACGAAATCGAAAAGGCTCATCCGGACGTTTACAATCTGCTTTTACAAATTCTCGATGACGGCAGGTTGACTGATAGCCAAGGCAGGACGGTAAGTTTTAAAAATACCGTGATAATCATGACGTCAAACGCAGGGGCAGCCGAAATAAATAAGGGCAATATCGGATTTAATACGGATGACGAAGCAAAAAGCTATGAGAAAAAACGCGAAGCACAGGTAAACGCTTTGAAAAGTTTTATGAAGCCTGAGTTTATAAACCGTATCGACGAAATTATCGTATTTCATAATCTGTCGCTTGAAAACGTCGAAAAAATCGGTTCTCTTATGTTGGATAAACTGATTAAAAGAATGTCAAGACAGGGTATAGAACTCGTTGTGACTGAAGAGGCTAAAGAATATATATTCAAAAAGGGTTACGATGCTGAATACGGCGCAAGACCGCTAAAAAGGACGATTTCCAAATTGCTTGAAGACAGTTTATCTGAAGAGATAATTTTAGGCAATATTCAGTTGGGCGATAAGGTCGAGGTTGTGCTTGAAAACGGAGATTTGACTTTTAACCTTTCGGAAAGCAACTGAAAGAGAGTTAAAATTTAAGCGAGCGGTTAAAGCCTCTCAAAAGTTATTGCAATAAAGCTATTGCCGAAAAACAGAATCAGAGTTTAGAGTATAAAAAGCGATTACAAATTGTAATCGCTTTTTTTATCGAAGATTTAAATCGTTTTATTTACCGTAAAATTAAATTGTTTTAAATTCTTCATTGCAACTTAAAAGATAGAATTTAAAAAAGGAGAATTTAATTTACAAACAGATAAAGCAATAAAAATTTAATAAGCGTATAAACAATAAATTTAAGCAAGCAGCTTAAACGATAAAATTTAAAAAACGGAGTATTTATTTGCAAGCAGATAAAGCAATAAAAATTTAATAAGCGTATAAACAATAAATTTAAACAAGCAGATAAAACGATAAATCTATTTTTCAAACAGATTGAAGCAAGGAATTTGTTTAATTTAATTTAAATAAATACAAACCATAATTTGGCAAATATTGCAAATTGGGTATTGAAAAAGATGCGGTTTAAGTGTATAATATAACTATCAAAAGCTTAGGAGGTCGGCTATGAAAATCGAATATGTTGGAAAGGGCTATAACGTCAGCGATTCTTTGAAAAGTATTACTGAAAAAAAGAGCAAGAAACTTAAGAAGTATTTAAAAGACGACGCAGAACTTAAATTCACCGTGACGTTGACAGGGGAAACGTATACGACCGAGCTTATCGCAGAGTATAACGGACAAATTATTAAGGCGGAAGCGCAATCCGATACGCCGTTTAAAAATCTTGACGAAGTTATCTCTCGTTTCGAGGGACAGGCAAGAAAATTTAAGACGGCAGACGGAAAAAGCAAAAGAGGTTGGAAACGTACCTATCCAGAAGTTCCTGAAAAGATAAAAACGGAATTGACGGAAGAAGATAAATAACGGTTTATCAGACAAATTATCCGTTTATTTAATGTAAATTTCAGCGAAATAAGAAAACGGCTTTCAAGCCGTTTTTTTATCGGCATTTTGACTAAGCTTTTCCGTTTTTTATTTTTTGCCACTCGATTTTATTAAAAAAAGAACTCAAAATTTTTTATATTTATAAAATCAATATTCAATTTTTCGTCGAAACAAGGATAAAAATGGATATTTATGCAAAATTTCATTGAAATATACAATATTCTTTGCGATTGGTCAAATGCTTGATATATGGTTTTTTTTGGTATATAATAGGTCAAAATAGTTATGAAAATGTTTGCAAAAATAAAAAATAAATTGACGAACTATCAGATTGTAGCGATAGCGTTCTTTGTATTGATACTTATCGGTACGGCATTTTTAAGCTTGCCCATAGCTTCAAAAGAAGGCGAAACGCCTTTTATCGACGCTTTTTTTACCGCTACTTCCGCGTTATGCGTGACCGGTCTTATAACGTTTGATACTTTTTTGCATTGGACGGTGTTCGGTCAGATAGTTATTCTTATTTTGATTCAAATCGGCGGACTCGGAATAATGACGATTATGACTTTGTTCTCTCTTTTCGTCAGAAGAGAGCTTTCACTTTCGGCAAAAAGTCTTTTTATACATTCAACTGGCAGCGAAGTCGGAACTACCAAAAGCATTATAAAATTTATAGGTATAGGCACTGCGATTTTCGAATTGCTCGGCACGATTTTTTTGTCCATAAGTTTTTGTCCGAAAATGGGGGTAGGACAAGGTTTGTATTTTGCTTTATTCCATTCGATTTCCGCGTTCTGTAATGCCGGCTTTGATTTGATGGGCGGATATTCGGGCGCTTTTTCGTCTCTTACCGCATTTTCCGGCGACGTAATCGTAAACGTAACTTTAACCGCTTTGATTGTTATCGGCGGACTCGGCTTTTTGGTATGGAGCGACATTATTCAAAAGAAATTCAATCCTAAAAAATTTACGTTGCACACGAAAATTGTTCTTGTAACGTCTTGTTCGTTGCTGGGCATAGGAATGCTTTTATTCTATCTTTTCGAGATGAATAATACGCTTGCAGACAAATCGGCAGGGGAAGCGTTTTTAATTTGTTTATTCCAGTCTGCAACTGCCAGAACGGCGGGATATGCGTCGGTAAATACGGCGTCGCTCAGCGAAGGCGCAAGATTGCTTTTGACCGTATTGATGTTTATCGGCGGAAGTCCGGGCTCAACGGCCGGCGGTATAAAGACGACGACGGTGGTCGTATTGTTGTTTTCCGTCATAGCAAACGTAAAGCGTAAAAACAATATAACGGTCGGCAAAAGAAAAATAGATAACAGCAATGCGTCTCAGGCTTATGCAATCGTTACGTTATATCTGATAGTTGCGGTTATTGCGTCGGCGATATTGTCAATCGATACTCGTTTTACGTTAGGCGAAGTTGTTTTTGAAGCGGTATCCGCATTGGGAACCGTCGGAATGACGCTCGGAATTACTCCTCTTCTCACTTGGTGGGGAAAACTTGTTCTTATTTTCTGTATGTTCGGCGGACGAGTCGGTATGTTGTCGCTGATTATGATTTTTGCTAATAAGAATAAGGTTGTGCCACTCGAACGACCGACGGAAAAAATTATAATAGGATAGACCTGTTTTACCCAAACTTAACAATTCGTCGCGATTTAAAACGACGTAAAATTTCGAGATGATTTTAACGCAAATCTTGACCGCCAATAATGCGTTACGAATTTTACGGGTAAAAATAAGACGAGTTTAAAATTAACAATTTATATTTGCGGACGGAATTATAACTTATATTGGCGGACAATATATAAAAACTTATAAGACAGCTTTAAACTTATAAGCGCATATAAGCATAAATTAAAACTTTATAGGAAAGGTATAAATATGGCAAAGAAACACGGTTTGAAATCTATGTTAGTAATCGGCGTAGGTCGTTACGGAAAATATCTTGCAATGAAACTTTTAGAACTTGGCAACGACGTTATGATTATCGACCAGGATGAAAAAGTTATAGAAGAATTAGCGCCTATTTTTACGGATGCTCATATCGGCGATTGTACAAACGAGATAGTTTTGCGGGCAATCGGCGTGCCTAGTTTCGATTGCTGCTTTGTTGCAATCGACGAAAATTTTCAGGCTTCGCTCGAAATAACGTCGTTATTGTCGGACATCGGCGCAAAGAAAATCGTTGCAAAGGCTTCAAGAGAATCGCAAGCAAAATTCCTTTTGAAAGTCGGCGCTACCGAAGTCGTTTATCCGGAAAAGGACAGCGCAGAGCGTCTTGCCGTCAAATACGGAACGAATAACGTTTTCGACTATATTCAGTTGTCGGAAGATTATTCACTTGTCGAGTTGCCTATCGTTGAAAATTGGGACGGAAAAAGCATTATAGATATCGGCGTTCGTAAAAATTATAATATAAATGTCATAGCCGTTAAAAGAGGGACGGAATTTATTCCTTCGCCTACACCCGACTTTATTTTCCTTAAAGGCGACCATATTGTGACTCTCGGCCATTCCGAGGAAGTTATAGAGCTTGCAAGAAAACTCATTTAATTGAATATGAAAGTCGTAGAACAATTAAAACGGATTGCCGACGAGAAGTACAGAGAATTTCATAAAAACCTTATTCCCGGCGTAGAAAACGTTTTGGGCTGTCGTAACCCTATGGTTAAGTCGGTGGCGAAAGGACTTAGCGATGAAGAAAAAATCGAATTTATGTCTGATTTGCCTCATACGTATTACGATGAAAATCTGTGCCATGCGTTTTGTCTGGCATATTTAAAATGCGACACGCATGCCAAACTTGAAATGCTGGACAAATTTTTGCCATACGTCGATAATTGGGCGGTTTGCGACAGTATGGTTTGCGCCTTATGGAAAAAAGGCGATTTAAACGCCGTATACGAACACGCTTTGAATTGCCTTAAAAGCGATAAACCTTTTACGGTCAGATACGGGGTCGTGTGTCTTATGAATAAGTTTTTGCCCGAAAGGTTTTCCGATTTTATGCCTTACGTTTTAGAGATAAAAACGGATGGATATTACGTGGATATGGCTATATCCTGGCTTATGGCGGAAGCGTTGGTAAAGTGTTATGACTTGGCGGTATCTTATTTTAAAACGCAGACTTTCAAAAAATTTATACATAACAAGAGTATTCAAAAAGCAACCGAGTCGTATCGTTTAACCGAAGAAAGAAAAGGATTTTTAAGAAGTTTAAAGGTTAAAGATTGATTGCGGCAATTGCTCGGTTGCGATATACTGCTTAGGCGATATTTAGTTTCGGTGATAGTCAGTTGCGGTAGATAAGTTTGTAAAATAAAAAACCGATTCGGAAATTAAATTCCGAGTCGGTTTTTATTTTGGTTATTTACGTTTAGAATTTACTTTTGGCTTTATCCTTAGCATTTGCATTTAGCCTTAAAGTTTGGCATTTAGATTTAGCATTATTCAACTTTAAAATTTTGCGTTTAAATTTTGCATCGTTATATGGTCTTAAAGCTTGGCGTTTGCATTTGATTTATTATTTTATTGGCAATTACGTATAGCTTAGAATTTATCGTTTTCAGCTGAAGATTTATCTTTTTCGGAGCGCTCCGTTAGCTGTTTCTTTTTTCTTTCCTTATCTATTTTTACTTCTCCGCTTAAAGTAATGACAAACATAGTATATTTGCCGACTTCGCTTTTGCATTCGATTTTTCCGTCCATTGTATCTACAATGGATTTGGCAATCGACAAACCTAAACCGAAACTTTTCTTTTCCGATTCTTCGTTCGTTACCTTATAGAATCTTTCGAAAATATGAGATAAGTTTTCTTCTTCTATGCCGTCGCCGGTATTGGAAACGGTAAGTTTTACGATTTTTTTATTGCGTTCGAGCCCGGCTCTGATTTTTCCTCCGACGTTTACGTATTTAATTGCATTGTCGCAGAGAATGGACAAAAGTTTGTCCAGACTTGCGGTTTCCGCCATATAGTAAATATCTTTTTCAATCTTAGTTTCAAGAGTAATATTTTTTTCGAAACAAGTGGCTTCAAAAGATAACAGAGTAGCCTCGAGATATTCGCTAAGATTTATGAGTTTTTTGTCCGGTTTATAAAATTCGCTTTGGAATTTGCTCAATTCCAACATTTCATAAACTAGATGATTCATCTTGTCGATTTGTTGATTGGAGCTGTTTATCCATTTTTTGGCTTCCTGATTGTCCGATAAAGCGTCGCTTATGAGATTTAAATCGGTAGATATGACTGTAAGCGGCGTTTTCAATTCATGCGAAACGTTTGCGACAAGTTCCTTTTGATTGCTGAAAGCTTTTTCTACAGGTTTTACGGCTTTTCTTGCAAACAACCAACCGAGTAGGGCAAAAAGCCATACGCACACGAACGCTACCGCGGAAAAGGATATAACAAGCGTAATCATTGCCCGATATTCTGCCGAGTAGTCATAAACTGCATAAACGGTTTCGTCGTATACGGGATTGTCTATTGTGGCTTTTTGAATCCAGAAATGACGAGAGCCGATATTGATTTTATTTTTCGACGTGTTTAAAACACTGTTAATAATTTTTGCCTGTTCTTCGGGGGTATACGGTTCGAGTCGCTTTTTTTCTACTACTACGTTGTTTCTTTCAACTATTACGATACAATTTGTGACGGTTCCGAAATCCTGAAATTCATGGCCGAAACCGCCGCTTGTTTTATAATCTTCTATAGTCAGATTTAAACTGTCTTTTACGGTTTTCGTCATATTAGCGTATGCAACGCAAAAAATGACGGTCAACAACAAAAGCAGAATACCGGTTCCGATTGCGGAACATATAAGCATAAATTTATATTTAAGGTCGTTGAATATCTCGTTTTCATTTTCCGAGGACTGTTCTTTTTCGTTATTCACTTTTTTTCTCCTCTAATTGATAACCTACGCCGCGTATGGCAGATATGGTGAAAGGAGCTTCCAGGAAATTAAGTTTTTTTCTTAAAAACGAAATAAATACTTCCACCGTGTTCGATTCGAACTCGCTGTCGAAGCCCCATACTTTTGCTATAAGGTTTTCCTTATCGGCGATTTTGCCGTCGCGTTCATAAAGGTATTTCATAATTTCAAACTCTTTTAAGGAGAGTTTAACGCTTTTTGAGTTATAGCTGAGTTCGTACGTGTTTACGTCTAATTTTACTCCGAGATGTTCCAACACTCCTAAATAAGCGTCAGATTTGCGACGCGTCAAAGCTCTGATTCTTGCTAGCAGCTCCGGAATGGAAAACGGTTTTGCGATGTAGTCGTCGGCACCGTAATCAAGACCTTGTACCTTGTTAGCTTCGTCTGTAAGAGCAGTGAGCATTATGATTGACGTGGATACGTTATTCTGGCGAAGTCTTTTTAAAACTTCAAACCCGTTCATTTGCGGAAGCATAACGTCCAATAAGATGACGTCGAAAATGCCGCTCATAGCGTATTCGTAACCGCTTTTCCCGTCATATACGCTTTCGACTTCATATTTTTCTTTTTTAAGCACGGCAACCAATGCGTCGGATAAACTTTGTGAATCTTCGATAAGTAAAATTCTCATACAAATCTCCTATATTTTTGTTGTTATAATCGCGTTACGTTTTTATATAAATTTGTTTAGATTATAAATATCGTTGAATAACGTTTAAGTTGTTTTGCAATATTTAAACCCTTGATGCGTTTCTTTATATAAATTATCATTTGCAACTTAAAAATCTATTAAAAAAATAAAATATACTTTTATTTAAATACTATTTTTAAGTGTTAATATTTAAATGCTATTTTTTAGATACTAATATTTTAATTGCCGTTTTAACGATTTGGTTTGCAAAATAGCGTTACAAAATGAAATATGAAAGCCTTTGCGAATAAATTTAAAAATATTTATTTTTTTGCAAATATTTAATGTATTTTTAAGCTATTGTTTTTATTATAATCGTAGTAGGCAGGCAGAATACGTGCATATAGCACAAATTTCTTTTATTGAGTTTCGACTTGATAAAAAAGGTTTTTTGCCCTAATCTTGTCGCTTGGCGACGCCTTGACGGAACACCTTTTTTCTCTCCGATTTTTGGGTGTTCCGTCCTTTTTTATATTTATCTTATTTTTAAATTATATATCGTAATTTATAAATTTTCAATATCCTGTTTTAAACTTCATCTTGTTTTAAACTTCAGGTTGCAAAGCGATAGATTTATCTGCGTTTTGCCGACTGACAAATAGTCTGTACGGAACGTAAAAACCTGCAATTTTTCTATACGGCATTATTGCTTTTAAATTTTATAACGAATTCTTTTAAATTTTAATATATTTAGTTTTATTTTAAATTTTAAAATTTAATTTTAGTTTTATATTAATCTTAATTTTGATTTTAACTTAATTTTGATTTTAAATTTTTAGATTCCGATTTTACATAATTTATTAATTTAGTTCTTTGAGTTTTGATTATTTGTGATTTTATATAAGTTTTGATTTCTCGATGCGGCGAGGTTTTAAAATCGATTGTTGTTTTGAGCGAATTTATTTTTTTAGTAAATATTCTGCCAAAATTAAAATAAAATATGAAAAGGGCAGTATTTTTGTGGACATAATTTTTTGGTATGTTAAAATAAATATGCTATGAGAAAATTAAAAATCGTTATAAACAGAATGAGCGGAAACGGCGGTAAGGCTTATTCGGATAAAATTTTAAAAAAACTTGAATGCAGGTTCAATGAAAAATTTGAAGTGGCGGAAACCGTTTTTTTATCGGGACAAAACGATACTTTTGAATTGGATAATTGCGACGCAGTTGCCGTATGCGGTGGCGACGGTACTTTAAGCAATGCGTTGAACAAGGCAAGAGATTATAAAATAGACGTGTTTTATTTTCCTTACGGAACTTTGAACGAAGTTGCAAAGCACGTAAAGAAAGAAGGTATGGGCGTTGTAAACGAGACGGGATATATCGGCGACAGACAATTCGTTTACGTTGCCGCTACCGGTTCGTTTACACCGATAGGATATTCGACGACCAACAAATCTAAGCGTAAACTTAAATTCTTTGCTTATGTTTTGAGAGTACTAAAAGAGTATAAAGTTTATAATATGAAAGCGACTATCGACGCCGACGGCGAAGTTGATGAAGGCATCTATTCGCTTATTATGTGTCTTGATTCACGTAGATGTTTCAGTTTTAACTTCAATCACCTGTATAAATTCAACGACGGCAAATTTCATTTGCTTACCATAAGGACTCCGAAAGGACCTTTTAAACGATTTAAAATTTTCTTCCCGTTGTTCAGAGCGTTCTTTATCGGATTCAGGAAAGAATATAAAAGCAAAAATATGGTTTTTAAAGCGGTAGAAAAAGTAAGCGTAAAATATGACAAGGATTATCCTTTATGCCTTGACGGCGAAAAATTTTATGCCGGAGAAGAGTTTGTGGTAAAAATCGACGAGTCGCCAAGTAAAATTTATATCATTGCTTAATGCCGCACGTCAGCGTACAACCGACCGAAAAATTAAGGTGCTTGTGTTAAACTTGAAGAGCTATCTAGTTTTAAACGAGACGTTTTAAAGCTTGAACGGGGTATGATATAAGCTTAGATAGGTGTTTAAAAATGAGAAAGCGCATAAACTTACCATATACATATATAATCTTAAACGAAGTCGTTTTAAAGCTTGAAAAACATTTAAAGTTTAAACGGGTTACGATATCGGCTAAAACAAGATATTTAAAATCTTAAACGGAATTATAAAATTAAAACGGAATTATAAAATAGAATTATAAAATAAAAGAGCAAGGTGCAACCTTGCTTTTTATTTAAGATTTCGAATTTTTAAGTTTAAGTGCTATGACGGAAAAGTCCGAGACGCTTATTTAAACAAGTTTTCGATTTTTCTTAATAATTTTTTTTCACCGCGCTCTGCGATTTGATTTTTGTAGACGAGATATCCGGTAGCAACTGCACCGACAGCCACGCCTAAGAGTAATTTATTTTTCATTTTATTCCTCCTGAATTTATCTTGTGTAGTATGATAAAAGTTAGGGAAAAAAACGTTTTCCATTTTAAGGGATTATTTATACTTGCCGCGTTGAAAGGCGAGATATTATTTGAAAGCAAGAAATTGGCAAGATGTTTATAAGAATTTTTAAAAAGTAGGTTTTAAATTCAGATAAACTGACGTCGTTTAACGCGCGTTAAAATCGGAGATACAAAGCGTGCATAAAAGTCGGTGTATAAGGGCAATACGTATAAAGATAATACGTATAAAGGCTATGCGTATAAAGGCAATGGGTAAAAGGTAATACGTGAAAGATATTGTAAAAAAATTAAAGGGCAGGCATTTAAAACTATTGTTTAAAAGCGAGAATTTAAGAATGACAATTTATTTATAACTAAATATAGAATAATAAAACCGCCTTCTCGGCGGTTTTAAAATTCAATAAGTCGTTTAAATTCGGATTTTAAATTAAAACTTTGATTTTATTAAATTAAAACTTTGATTTTATTAAATTTAAACTTTGATTTTATATTCAGAATATTTTTACAATTTAAAGGTAACTTTTTATAAATTATACTCTGCCTTGGGTGGTATAGTTTATTGTAATCGATTTTTCGGTTTCAGCGTCGTCTAAGAATTGTAGCACCGTTTGCATTGCAACGGCAAATCCCATATTTTCCGCTTCCGTTTCGGATATTTTGCTTTCGATGATGCCGATTACTATTCCGTTTTTATCGAACATAGGTCCGCCGGAGTTTCCGTTGTTTACGGCGGCGTCCGTCATGATATAATATGCGTTACCCCAATTGGAAAGTTTCATTGCCGAGTGACTTATCGTTCCCGTTGTAACGGAGAGACCTATTCCTTTTGGATTGCCGATGACGGCTACTTGTTCGCCTAATTTGGCATAATCTCCGGACGCAAGCTTGACGGCAGGATGCGTTTCGGAAGAAGGAGCCGTAGTTTTGAAAGTAAGCAAGGCGAGGTCGTAATCTTCGTCTAAATATACTATTTCGAGTTGATACGTTGTTGACTCTCCGTAAAATTTACACATAATTGACGAGTATTGTACGGTAGTTGTTGTAGTAAACATTCCCGTTTTTGTTTCTTTTTCATAAGTAACTACGTGATGATTTGTAAGCATATATCTTTTTGTACCGTTTGAAATCAAGAAACCTGTTGCGGTAGAAGACGTGCCGCTTGCCGTGCAAGTTATGACGGCGCAGGCAGGCATACAGTTGTCAGCCACGTATTCGCCTATCGAAGAGTCAAGCTTTGCCGTTGCACTGTCGGAAGCCGAACTTATAACGTCCGATACTATATCCGAGTCTGCAAGTTTGTCTTCAATGGCTTTTAAATATTCATCTCTTATTGCAGAAGATATCGACGTACCGTATTTTTCTGCAATTATGTTTTGCATAGACGCCAGAACGACAATATTTACTATAACGACGACGGCAAGAATTACTGAAATGATAATTAAAGCCGTATTGCTTCGTTTTAACTTTGCATACGATTCGTTAGGTTGTTCGGGCGGAATTTTCGGTTCGTTTTGATTATCGTTATTATTGTTATCGTAAAAATTGTAAAAATTATCCATAAGCCACCTCTCAATATCCTCAATTTAAAATTCTTCTCTTAAAATAATATTAAACTTTTTTTATTATATTATAAAAAACGAAAAAAATAGTATGAATAACGCTAAAAAACGTCAAAAACGTAAAATTATAATTAATTATCGTGAATTGATATGTAATTGGATTTTTTAGTGATAAAAAAGATTGAATATTAAAAATTTTATGTTATAATCTAGCTATGAAAAGTGATATTGAAATTGCAGAGGGCATTGTACCTCAAAAAATTAAAGACGTTGCAAAAAAGCTTGGCATCGATGAAAACGAACTTTTTTGTTATGGAAATTACATTGCAAAAGTTAAAGCGGTAAAAAGCGAAAAGCAGGGCAAGCTTGTTCTTGTCACTGCAATAAATCCGACTCCGCAGGGAGAAGGCAAAACAACCGTTGCGATAGGTCTTGCCGACGGTTTGGCGCATATCGGCGAAAAAGTGGCCTTAGCTTTAAGGGAACCGTCGCTCGGTCCCGTGTTCGGTGTTAAAGGCGGAGCTGCCGGCGGCGGATATTCGCAAGTATATCCTATGGCGGAAATCAATTTGCATTTTACCGGCGACATACACGCAATAACTGCCGCAAACAATTTACTTGCGGCAATGGTTGACAATCATATTTTTCAGGGAAACGCTCTTGCTATCGACCCTAATAATATCGTATTCAAAAGATGTCTTGACGCAAACGACAGAGCTTTAAGAAATATAACGGTCAATGCCGGAAACAAAACTTTGGAACACGAGGCGAATTTCGTAATCACGGCCGCCAGCGAAGTTATGGCGATATTCTGTCTGGCGACTTCGCTCGAAGATTTAAAGACAAGGCTCGGGAATATTCTCGTTGCATACACGTACGACGGACGACCTGTTTACGCTCGTCAACTTAAAGCAGAAGAAGCGATGTGCATTTTGCTTAAAGACGCTTTCAATCCTAATCTCGTTCAAACGCTTGAAGGCACGCCGGCTTTCGTTCACGGCGGTCCGTTTGCAAACGTCGCTCACGGCTGCAACAGCGTTCAGGCAACGTATACGGCGCTTAGCTATGCCGATATCGTTATTACCGAAGCGGGATTCGGAGCCGACCTCGGCGCAGAAAAATTCTTTGATATTAAGTGCAGAAATGCAGGTTTGAAACCGTCTGCCGTCGTTTTGGTAGCTTCGATCAGAGCTTTGAAACTTAACGGCGGAATGGATAGCTCTTGTCTTGAAGAAGAGAGCGAAGAATATTTGATGAACGGTTGCCAGAACCTTGTAGGACACGTTGAAAATCTTAAGAAATTCGGTGTGCCTATCGTCATTACTCTTAATCGTTTTCCGTCGGACACTGAAAACGAAATCGAAATGATTCATCGTCTTGCCGACGTGCTCGGCGCAGAATTTGCCGTTTGCGAAAGTTTCTCAAAGGGCGGCGAAGGCGCTGTCGACCTTGCTAAAATCGTCAAAAAGACGGTCGAATCCGATACGGCAGAAGAACTTAAATTTATATACGACCTCGACGACGACGTTAAGGATAAAATAACGAAACTTGCCGTAAACTATTACGGCGCGAGCGCGGTTGAATTTTCCGAACAGGCATTAAAAAGATTGAAGCAGGTTGAAAAGTTGATTAAAGGATTGCCTATATGCGTGGCTAAAACGCAATATTCGTTCAGCGACGATCCTACGCTTTTAGGCAGACCTACCGATTTTACTTTCCACGTCAGTGACGTCGAATATCGCGCGGGAGCAGGTTTTGTCGTAGTGCTTAGCAATAGTATGTTGCTTATGTTCGGCTTGCCTAAGGTGCCTAACGCTTGTAAGATGACGATTGACGAAAACGAAAAGATAAAAGGTTTGTATTAATTAAGTTAGCATTTTCCGATAAAGTTTTAAAAAGCTTTTGTCGACGATGCGGATTTATAAATTTTGCGCATCGAGTTTTGGCACAAGCATAAAATTTATGCACGGCGTTAGACGTTCAAAGCCTTTGATTTAAAGCGTATTATTTAAAACAAAGCGTATTAAATTACGTCGGATTTATAATCTGATTTAAATTAAGGATAAAGAGTTGCCGACAAATTAATTCTGTTATACGTAGCGTACGTTGAAGGACGTGACGGATAAGTTTGTTGACAATTATTCTTTTATCTATTATATTTAAGAAATTAAAACAATTTAAGCCGTACCGCATTTAAAACGTTGATTCGGTAAGAGCTTAGTTGAAATAACGGTTAAAATTGCTATCGAACTATAAAAGTTATATTTAAAGTGGAGGAATTATGTCAGTATTATTTTGTGATACAGATTGCGAATTGTGGTATACATATGCAGAAGAATTAGATATTAAGGTTATAAAAATGCCTTATACCATTGAAGGTAAAGAATATCTTTACGACCTTGGAAAAGAAACCGATTTTAAAGGCTTTTTCGATAAGATGCGCGCAGGAGCAAGCGCCATCACGTCAGCCCTTAACGAGCAGGATTATATCGAATATTTCGAGCCGTATTTTAAGGCGGGCGAAGATATTTTGTATATAGCCTTTTCCAGCAAAATGAGCGGTACGTTCAATCAGATGGATAAAGCTGTAAAACAACTTAGCGAGAAATATCCTAAAGCAAGATTCACTAAATTCGATACGCTCAATATTTGCATGGGCGCAGGCATTATAGTTTATCTCGGTGCAAAATATTTCAATGCTCACGGCAAAGACGTCGATAAGACGGTTGAATATTTAAACGATATCGTTCATAAATGTTGTATTCGATTTGCAGTTGAAGACCTTAAATATCTTGCCCGTGGCGGAAGACTTTCGGCAGGAAAAGCTGCAATAGGAAATTTGCTCAATCTTAAACCGATATTGGGCGTAGGCGAAAGCGGTGAAATCGACGTTTTGTGCAAACAGAACGGAACGAAAAAAGCGCTCAGCTTTATGGTGCAACAATTGACGGATAAATATATGCCTTACGACGACGCTCCGATAATCGTTCTTGACGCCGACGCTCCGGAACTCGGCAACGAATTGGAAGCAAGAGTACGTGAAAAATATCCTGACGCTACAATATGGCGTCAACCTATCGGACCTGTTATCGGTGCTCACTGCGGACCGGGTACCGTCGGTATTATTTTCCCATCGGAAAGCAGATAAAAACGGAAATGAAATCAAAAAAATTTTTTGCAGTGATTTTATTATGCCTTATTTGTATTGTCTTGTTTTGTGCTTGCAACAAAACAGGACAATATTTAATATTCGGGACTTTTGTAGATATAGAATTAAGCGGTAACGGGGCTTCTAGTAAACTTTCGGAAATTGAAAAGCGATTTGTAGAAATCGAAAATCTTATGTCCGCAACGAAAAGCGGAAGCGACATTTATAAAATTAATAATGCAAAAATGGGCGAGGCGGTAAAGGTCGACAAAGAGACGATGGAAGTGTTAAAGAGCGCTAAAGTCGTGTATGAAATTTCGGACGGCGCTTTTGACCCTACCGTTTATCCTTTGTCAAGGTTGTGGAAATTTTCGGCAGACGCTTACGTAGGCGTTCCGACGTCTATACCGAGCAATGAGGAAGTGACTTCTCTTTTAAGCCTTGTAGGAATGGATAAACTGCTACTTGACGAAGAAAATCTGACGGTTGTTAAAACCATGGACGGCGTTCAGATTGACCTAGGCGGACTTGCAAAAGGTTATGCGGCGGGAGTCGGATTGTCAATGATAAACGGGCAGAAGGGAATCATCAACGTAGGCGGCAATATCGTCGCCGTCGGAAAGGATGTAACCGTCGGAATACAGAATCCGCGAGGCGACGGTTACGTCGGAAAATTTACTTTAAGTAGCGGAATGAGCGTGTCTACAAGCGGAGATTACGAAAGACGATATACGTTTGAAGGCGTCGATTATCATCATATTATTTCACCTTTTACCGGATATCCGTCGGGGATAAAAGATTCTGCCGATTTAATATCCGTAACGGTTATTTCAGATAGCTATACTTTGTGCGACGCCGTAACGACTGCGGTTATGGTGCTGGGAAAAGAGAAGGGAGCAAAGTTAATTGAAAGCTTGAATATGAAAGGCGTGCTTATCGACTCGGATTTAAATATTACGGTAATAGGCAACCTTGACTTTACAAAAACTAATTAACCAAACGACAAATAAACTAATCTAAACGACAAATTAAAAATGCTTATAACGTTTTTGCGTTTTAAATTTGAATTTTCTATTCGGTGAAAAGGTGCGTATGCGAGTTTTTAAATGGTTTGACGTAATCGTTCTTGCCGTATTTTTGGTGGCGGTGGTTTTGTCAATCTGTTTTTTGGTTAAGCCTGCGGGGGAGTTTGTGGAAATATACAAAAACGGCGAACTTGTCATGTCGGGGAATTTATCGAGCGATTTCGTGTATAAAGTCGATTCTCATACAACCGTGACCGTTTCCGATAAAAAGGCATACGTATCTTACAGCGATTGCACGGGGCAGGATTGCGTTATGGCGGGTAAAATTTCAAAGGCAGGCGAAATGATAACTTGCTTGCCGAATAAAGTTGTAGTTAAAATCACGGGTAAAGGCGAAGTCGACGTGGTGACAGGATGAAAACGAGAAAAATATCTGCAAAAAAAATAGCGAATCTCGGTTTAATGCTTGCCGTAAGTTTAATTATATCGCTCATAGAAAACGCCTTGCCGCCGCTTGTGCCGGTTATGCCGTATGCAAAGTTAGGACTCGGAAACGTAATTCTGCTTTTTTGCTTTTTGTTGATAGGCGTATGGGAAGGCTATCTGCTTTTAGTTTTACGATGTTTATTCACTGCGGTTTTTTCGGGAAATTACGCCGCGCTTTTATGGGCTTTTCCCGCAGGATTGATTGCATATACCGTTATGGCGCTTATGATTTCCTGCAAAAAGTTTTCCGTGCCGGCTACAAGCGCAATGGGCGGTATGCTGCATAATTTCGTTCAGATTTTGGTTGCGTCTGTCATAATCGGCGGAAGCGTGTTTTACTATCTCCCGTATATGCTTGTCATAGGAGCGTTATGCGGATTGTTTACAGGGTTTGTCTGTCATTTTGTTTCGCTGGCGGTTTGCGGAAAATTCGGACTTAAAAATTATCGGGAATTTTTGTCGCAGTCTAAAAAAAGCAAAATCGAAAAAAACATGGAGACGGAAATCGTTGATAAGAAAGAAGGCGGCGAAAGGACGGACGTAATAGAAACAGCACTTGGAATAGAAACGTCGGTTGTGGAAACAACGGCCGTAAAAGAGTATGCCGATGTATTTGATGAAAACGAGACGAAAAAAGAGACTAACAATGATTGAAAAATCGAATTATAATTGCAAATCAAATAATTGCGAAATCAAAGTTTATATTTTTATTTAATCGAAGTTAAGATTTTAATCGAAGTATAATTTTTTTAAATCTCAATTTAATCGAATTATAAATTTTGTTTAAAACCGTCAAGCAGAACCAAACCGAAATAAAACGGCAAAACAAAAGAGTAAGCCGACGCTTACTCTCTTATCGTTTTTAAGCATAATTATCCTTTAACTCATACTCGTTTTGAAAGGTTTAAATCGTGTTAGTTTTTAAATCTAGTTTTTTCAAATCGAGCTTGTTTATTAAATCGAGCTTGTTTAAATCAAGGTTGTTTATTAAATCGAGTTTGTTTTTGATGAATTTCTTCTTTTGTCAAATTTTATATAATTAAATTTGAATTAAGTTGCAAGCGTATAAAGTAATTTATGCGATAGCGTTCGTTACCGTGTCTGCAACAAGTCCGGCTTGTTTTAAGCCGTCGAGAATTTTAGGCAATGCTTCAAGAGTATGCTCGGTAGGATGCATTAAAATCAAATCTCCGCCTTTAACGTCTTTAAGCGCCCTTTGCAAAACTAAATCCGCATTTTTGTCGCGCCAGTCTATCGTATCTCTTGTCCACATAATCACCTTATAGCCTTCGTTTTCTGCGACTTTAAACATCGCGTTGCTGAGGTCGCCTGACGGCGGAGCAAAAAGTTTAGTTGCCGAGCCGGTTAAAGAAGTTATAAGTTTTTCCGTAATTATGATTTCCTGACGGTTTTGTTCTTCGTTAAGAGTGGAAGCGTCACGGTGCAGATAACCGTGGTTTGCAATTTCGAAGCCGCGTTCGTGCATTTTCTTTAATAATTCGCCGTTCTTTTCCGCCCATCTGCCTCCGATAAAAAACGTGGTTTTAAAACCGTATTCGTCA
>JBJETY010000064.1:0-31080 GCA_051883555.1 Christensenellales bacterium
GGGATAAACGCTGAAAGCATCTAAGCGTGAAACCCACCTCAAGATAAGATATCCCTAAAGAGAAATCTGAGTAAGGCCCCTTGTAGACCACAAGGTTGATAGGTCAGGTGTGTAAGCACAGTAATGTGTTCAGCTTACTGATACTAATAGGCCGAGGGCTTCAATCAAAAATACGAACTCAAACTTATCTCTTACTATGCAGTTGTGAATGTACGAAACATTCTACCATAACCGGTGATTATAGCGAGAAGGATCCACCTGTTCTCATGCCGAACACAGAAGTTAAGCTTCTCAGCGCAGAAAGTACTTGATTGGACACGATCTGGGAGGATATGACGTTGCCGGTTTTTCAGAAAAAAAGCACTAAGTAATTAGTGCTTTTTTTTACTGTAAATTTTATTGTTCCTGAATTTTGCCGCCATTTGAAGCTTATTGTAATTACAAATTAATTGCCATTTAAACGAAACGATAAAAAATACTAAGTATAAAACCAATTTATTGAAATTTGAATTGCCTCGATATTTAAATTTGCATTGCCGTGAGTATACGTTATTGTGATTAGCGTTGCTACTGGAAATATATAGTTTTTAAAGGGGTAATACTATTTGGAATGCTTGTTTTGGAATTTATTGCTTAAAATAAACTGATGAATTATTAGTGTTAAATTTAGAAATATATTGCCATTTGAAACGCAACGTTAAAAAATACTAAGTTATAAAACCAATTTAATGAAATTTGAATTTCTTCGATATTAAATTTTGCATTGCCGTGAGTATACGTTGTTTTGATTAGCGTTGCTACTGGAAATATATAGTTTTTAAGGGGTAATACTATTTGGAATGCTTGTTTTGGTATTTATTGCTAAAAAAAAGATGGATAAGTATAGTATAATTTAGAAAGCATTTTGTTATTTTATAGCTGTTTGCAAAATGATACCTAACGATATATTTAGTAGAAATATCCATCTGAATAGGCTTTGCATAAAGGTGAATTTTTTAGCGTAAATATTGTGTTAATATAAATTCTGAGAAAGGGAATGCAAATTTGCACGTTTTGTTAACGCTTATATTGAATTATTGTACTTTAAGGTTTACTTTAAGATTGCATTATATTCATTACGAATAAGCGGATAAAGCTGTAACGCTGATTGGTTTTCTGCGTCGGCATTTTTGCGGTAATTATTTATTCTTTTTAATATAATTATTTATAAAACGCTTTATTATAAGATATATGTCCATTAAATATATGTCCATTTTATTATATATATTTATAAAACGTTTTTTACCTTAGGGGCATATTTGTCGTAAATTTGTAGGAATCCTGATATAGAGTTATTTTTTGTAAGTTTATGCGTTTAAAATTTTACGTCTTTTAAAATCGTAAAGGAAATTAAATTTTAAATTGAAAAATATCGAAAACTGTAGAAGGCATGATTTTAAGCGTAGAATTTTTGCGACCTAAAATTTTTAGCTGTTTAACTGTTTATGTGCATGATTATACACGTTAAGCAATACTACATAGACACAATACCGGCAAGGAAAGCTGCATGGTATTTTATCCGAGAGCAAATTATCGGCATATGAAAATCAGAAACGTATAGTAAAAAACATACGATAAAAGATTCGTATGATAGAAAACCATAATTTACGCGTAACGCTTTCACCGTTATGAGTCTTATTTAATCGGTGAAAAGAGAACGTATAGTAGCTTGATGGGCGAATATAGCGTTATCTGAGCTTAGCTAATTTAAGTTAATTATTTAATTTGCGTAACGGTATAGCCCGCATTTTCGATAGCCGATATAAAAGCAGCATCGTCGATATTTTTAGACGTTTTTACGGTTGCGCATTTGTTTTCAAGTGATACGTCTGCCTCTACGACGCCTGGTATGCTCATAAGAGCGTTTTTAACGTGTGATGAGCAATGGGAACACATCATACCTTCAATAAAGATTTGTTTGTCCATATGAACTCCTTTAAAATTTAACTCTCTTAAATTTTCTGTTTTATTGTTTATATCCTTTAAATCTGAACGGCGCTTATTTTTTAAATTTGAATAAGGCTCGTCTGCCGTTTGATTTATTGTCTTAAGTTGTTTTCGCATTTTAGTGAGTTTGTCAGGATTTACAAGATTCAGGCGAAGTGCGTTTAAGCATACGCAAACGCTTGAAAGGCTCATAGCACCTGCGGCAAACATCGGACTTAACGTAAGATTTATCGGCGGCATAGACAATATCCCTGCGGCAATAGGAATACAAACGCAGTTGTAGATAAATGCCCAGAATAGATTTTCTTTTATGTTTACAAGCGTTTTTCTTGAAAGATTTACGGCTCTTACAACGTCGTTCAGCCCTGATTTTATCAAAACGACGTCGGCGCTGTCAATTGCAACGTCTGTTCCCGAGCCAATGGCAATACCGACGTCGGCTTGAGTGAGCGCAGGGGCGTCGTTTATTCCGTCGCCCACCATAATGACTTTTCCCTCGTTTTGTAACGATTTTATGGCAGCATTTTTTTCGGTTGGCAAAACGTTGGCAATTACTGTGTCTATATTGCATTTTTCGGCTACCGCTCGGGCGCAGATTTCATTGTCGCCTGTCAACATGACAACCTGAAAGCCTTGCCTCTTCAAATCGGCTATAGCTTTTACGCTATCGCTTTTTATCTCATCGGCGACTGCAATTATTCCTATAAGTTGTTTATCAATTGCTAAATAAAGCGGAGTCTTTCCGTTTTCCGAAAGGGTTAGCGACGTTTTTTCCGCCGCATTTAAAGCAATTTTATATTCCTTCATAAGGGAAGCGTTGCCGAGAAGTATCTCGTTGTACCGCTCTGTTTTTCCTATCAATCCGTGACCGATTGCCGATTTGAAATCGTCAATGGAACTAACGGATAAATTTCTCTTTTGCGCTTCGCTTACAATTGCATAAGCGATAGGGTGGTTGCTGGCGTTTTCCAAACTTGCCGCAATGGAGAGTATTTCGTTTTCGTCGAAATCGGATAAAGCGATTATATCCGTAACTTTCGGTTCGCCTTTTGTAATCGTTCCCGTTTTATCAAGAACGACAATATCCGCCTTCCCCGTTTGTTCTAAAGCTTCAGCAGTTTTAAACAGTATGCCGAACTTTGTGCTTCTTCCGCTACCTACCATAATTGCCACAGGGGTTGCAAGCCCTAAGGCGCAAGGACAACTTATGACTAAAACGCTGATTGCGTGAGTCAGAGAAATTGCTGTGTTTTTTGTTACGGAAATCCATATTATAAACGTAATTATTGCAATGCCGATGACTGCCGGCACGAATATTCCCGAGACTTTATCGGCAATAAGCGAAATCGGCGCTTTTGAAGAGGCGGCGTCCTGAACGAGTTTTACGATTTTTCCGAGAGTTGCTTCTTCGCCGACTTTTACGGCTTTAACCGTTAAGAAGCCGTCGAGATTGGTTGTTCCCGAAATCACGCTGTCCCCGAC
Organism: Christensenellales bacterium; assembly: GCA_051883555.1. Classification (GTDB taxonomy): domain Bacteria; phylum Bacillota; class Clostridia; order Christensenellales; family CAG-917; genus CAG-917. The sequence continues at coordinate 3,469 of JBJETY010000064.1, forward strand.
GGTTTTGTAAATCGGCAAACTTTCGCCCGTGACCGACGATTCATTGACGGATGAAAAGCCGTTTATAATTTCTCCGTCACACGGAAAACGTTCGCCGTCACGCACGACAAAAACGTCTCCGATTTTTAAATCCTTGCACTGAATTTCTTTTTCCACACCGTTTTCGATTACGTGAACGACGTCAGGGGTAAGGCTTATCAGTTCTTTGATTGCCGACGTTGTTTTTCCCTTGCTCAAAGATTCGAGCATTTTTCCGAACGTTATCAAAGTCAGAATCATTGCCGCCGATTCGAAATAAAGGTTGTGTGCTAAATGTACGGAATTTATCGGATTGACGTAAGACGAGATAATCAAAGCGACGCTATACACAAAAGATATGCCGCTTCCCATAGAAACAAGCGTGTCCATATTCGGCGACAACTTAATAAGACTTTTTGTGCCTTCGACAAAATATTTGTAGTTTATGGCAATTATGGCTAACGAAAAGGCAAATTCATACCAAGCGATGGCAAACGGATTTGATTTAAAGCCGTCCGATATCGGAAAATCGAACATAAGCACGCCCATTGAAACGTACATGAGAGGAATTAAAAGAATAAAAGAAGAAATAAATCTGATAAGCAATTCAAACGTAGGATTGAATTTTTCTTTTTTGCCGTCGCATGTTTCGGAAGCGGCTTGATAGCCTATATTACGCACTGCGTCAATTATAATTTTTTCCGTGGCCGGGGCAGAAAACTCAACGGCCATAGAGTTTGTTAAAAGACTGACGGCTACTGCTTTTACGCCGTCGACGTTTTTTACGGTTTTTTCTATTCGGGCACTGCATGCCGAGCACGTCATGCCTTTAATATTGAATCTTTGTTTTTCCATAATTTCTATCCGTAATTTGCGGTTTTTAAAATTTAGAGAGTGTTGATTTGTTGCTGTTTTAATATTTTGGTTTTTTGTATAGTCGTATTTTGGTATACGCATTGAAGACAATAATTTGCCTAACACGACTGCACACAAAGCAATTTGAAAACGATGATTTATAAACGATAAGGGAAATTGCTCTAAGAGAATATGAACTATCCGGATGCGTCTCCCATCGTATATCGCAAAGAAGATATAATGAGAATGCCGCAACTTATTAAGTATCAATCTTTAATAGTATTTAAAGAATAACATTTTATAAACGATGTTTTATAAACGGTATATTTGTAAATAGCATTTAATAAATGATGTTTAATAAATAACATATTATAAATAGCATTTAATAAATATTATTTAATAAATAGCGATTATAAATAGCGTTTAACAAATAGCGTTTAATAAATAACATATTATAAATAGCACTTAATAAATATTATTTTATAAATAGCAATTATAAATTGAATTTAATAAATTGCATATTAGTCACAGATTCATCTTTTTTATCAATGCTATTGCTTCTTCGAGTATTTCTTCGTCCCCTTCTTTAAGACTGTCCGCAACGCAGGTTTTAAAATGCTCTTTTAAAATTTCATATCCGAAGTTTTGCAATGCTTTTTGTGCGGCGGATAATTGAATAAGTACGTCGCCACAATAGCGATTTTCGTTTAGCATAGCTTTTATGCCGCCAAGTTGCCCGATAATTCTGTTTAAACGGTCGTTCAAACTTTTTACGGTATTTTCAGAGCGTAGCACTTTTTTTGTACGTTCGCAAAAAGAACAGGTTTTGTCGCAGTTTTGCATAATCCTCCTTGTATCCTAAGAAAATAATAATTTGCGCCGATAGTTTGCGCAGATAGCGCTAATAAAGTAGTTTGTATTCCGTTTGAAAATCAAACCGTTTTGAAAATCAAAAACGTTCTTAAACGAATTTTTCAAAAGGAATTTACTCTGTGAGTTCACGGAGTGGAACTCATATACCCCCACAGGGTATATCAATTGTATCCCCGATATAAATTGTTGTCAATATCGAAAGAAATAAAACTTAGCTTAGCGGCGGTTAATTTTTTTACGGCAAATTTAACGACGTAATTTATTATTTAACTTTTTGATAAAGGAAAAGCGAGAATTATAAAAGAAAATTTGGGAGAGCGAGTTTAGAAATATAGGTTTATGAAACGGACTTAAAATATTGAAACACGTCTAAGCAGAACGAAAAATTAAAATGTAAAAAATAATTATAAAATATACAAGTTATAAATAACATGTATAAAACCGTATAACAATCAACAAAACATAAAACAATTTTTTAAGCCGAAGTAAAAGCATACGTAAAAAATTGTATAAACTATAGAAAATGCCACGCATAAAACTAAAAAGCAATCCGATAAAACATAGAAAGACTTTATATGTAATTATGAAAAGATAAAAAAAAGATAATATTAAATTGTAGAAAAAAACTAAGTATTACAGATATAAAACAAATAGATATAAAACAAATAGATATAAAACAAAAGTTTAAACAATAGAAAATTATGTATATAACTATATAAAACAATAAATACTACGTATATAACTATATAAAACGATATATAAGAAAAAACTCAAACTGTAAAATTAAAAATCGTTTGCGGTTATAAAATCTGCTTTGATAGCTTTTTCCCATGCTTTATAGTCGAAGTGGGTGTTCGCAGGACTTGTAGAAGGCAGGTAAAACGCTATTTTATTTAAAAGCGGATAAGACTTTTTAAACAGCTTTTTTGCCACCATGCCGTTTACTATAATTTTTTTGATGGCAGCTACTTTAAAGATTTGCGTAAGGTCGCAGATTTGCGGATTTTTTATATTAGCGTCGAGAGAGCCTTCGATTTCGCATTTTGAAACGATATCCCAAAGCGCTATTTTGTGTTTTGTTAAAAACGCTTTTTTTTCTTCAACGGACCGGGGCGTAGGGTCGCAAAATATACCGGAAAGAGTCGTCCAGAAACGGTTTAGTTTATTGCCGTAAAAGAAATTTTCTTCTCGGGATTTTACGCTGGGAAAACTCCCTAAAATAAGAGTTTCAGAGTCCTGATTAACGAAAGGTTCAAATGCCGATATAACCATATATTCATATTATCACATTTTTATATGAGTATTCTATTGTTTTTAACTATAAATATTTAAATATGTGGATTTGAACGTATATCAGTTTGCCCATATTGCCACATTGTCCGTATTGCCAATATAATCCGTAGGGTTCAAATTACATTTTCTCGCTTTAAGCGAATTGCAGACTTTATAATCGCAAAGAAAGGCGGCTCGATTTTTGCGGTAAAAAGCGTTTAAACGAGTGCGGCTTAAAGACCAGGAATGCTGTGCGTCGCATTTTGCAAGTTTAATTTTAAATTAGCCGAATTCGTGGTCGGAATTCGGCTTTAAAATTAAGATTTAAAGGTAGATTAAAATTTAAAGGTATTTAGGTTGAAACTGCTTGCCTTCCAAAGCGAATTTCAACGTAGGCAGAATATATTCTCTTTCTGCAATCATCGAGTTCGGTTTGCTTTGCGGGTCGTCCTGTTTTATCGGAACAAAGAAGAAGTTTTTTGTGTTTAACAGCTGTCCGTAGTTTTTGGCGTTTGCGCCCAAAGCGTCGTTTGACGAAAGCGCAATAACAACGGGCTTGTCGTTTCTCAGCTGAGCTTTTACGGCAAGCGTTACGGGGGTATCGCTTATTCCGTTTGCGATTTTTGACAAGCTGTTACCCGTGCAAGGGCATACCAAAATTGCGTCGAGTTTTGCCTTTGCAATAGGTTCCGCCTCGGTGAGAGTCGCTATAACTTTTTTGCCGGTTTTGATTTCGACTTCTTTTTTAAAATCTTCGGCCTTAAAAAATCTCGTGTCAAGGTTGTAAACGTTGAAGCTGAAAATCGGGGTAACGTCGTATCCTGCCGTCAAAAGCTCGTCGAGAGTTATGAGAGTGTTTTTAAAAGTGCAGAAAGAGCCGCACACGCAAAGACCGATTTTCATAAGCCCCTCCTTAGAACAAAGTCGCAAATTAGTTTTCCTGCCGATTTCGGATAAAACTTGGCAGGCATGGCAGGATAATATTTAGCGTCAATTCCGCTTGCCGACAATTCGTTGAGTGGCAGAACGTCTTTTCCCGCTAAATCTATATAAACCGCCCCGTGCTTATGCGATTTATAGTTGACGGCGGCAAGTTTGGGCGAAGTATTTACTATGGCGTCGTATCCGCTGAAATCTATATCGTCAATCGGCATAATATTTTCGGCGAAAGCGCCTGCTTGCCGTACGGAACTTGTAGCCACGTCCAGACGTCCGCCTATTGCCGTAAAATATTTTGCAAAAGCCGTGCCGATTCGCCCGAAACCTATCAAAAGCAATTTCAGGTCGTACGGAGCAAGGTTTGTTTTGCTCAGTAAATCTATGGCGGCAAGGGCGGTAAGTTTTGCGTTTTCCATGGTAAAGCGTTCGTCTTGCAAAAGCGAATATGCGTCGTATCCCGACAGCAACCTTTTTGTTTCGTCGTCCATTTTTCCGTAAACCAGCGTAAACTCGTTGAGCGGCAGAATCTTGTTCCAGACATAATTGCTGTCAAGTTTTAAGTTGGGCGGAGTAATGATGCAAAGTTTGTCATTTACTTTGTCCGACAAATAGTTGCGCACGTAATTCATTCGTTCATCGTCTCCCAAAACCAGATAATTCATATAAACCCTCTACACGGTATACTATGAATTTTTCCGCGTTGTGTGACACTGTGTATAAAAGGTTTCATAAAATGCAATGGGAGGCAGCATTATGGAAAAAAGACTGTTTTTGGGAGCAAATACGGCGGAAGGTTTCAAAAGCTATTTCGAAGACCGCCTTAAGTTTTGCGACAAAGTTTACATATTGAAAGGCGGTCCGGGTACGGGCAAAAGCACGTTGATTAAGAAAGTCGCATTGCAGGCAAAGGAAAGGGGATTGGACTATGAATTGTGGTATTGCAGCGGCGACGTAAAAAGTCTTGACGGAATTTACGTAAAAGCTAAGAATACGGCGATTGTAGACGGCACCTGTCCGCATGCGATTGAAGCAACTTTGCCTGTAGTAAAAGAAAAGGTAGTTGCATTGGGGGACTTTATAAACGAAAAGAAGATATTGCCATACGGCGAGGAAATTGCAAGGTTATGTAAAGAAAAATCCGCGCATTACGTAAAGGCGTACAGAAGGCTTAAATGTGCAAAACTTTGCATAGACGAGATAAACGCAGATTTTCTGCCATACGTTTCGATGCCGAAAATGACGCAGATATGTTCGGCACTTGCATATCACGTGAGAAAAGCGGCAAAGGTTACAAAGCAACTTTCGCGTGCGATTTCGCCGCAGGGGATAGTTTCGTTTTACGACCATTTAGAGGATAAGCAGATAATTTTGCTTAAATCGGAATGTCAGGCGCAGACGGAAATATTCTTTGAAAAAATGGCGCAGATGCTTTGCGGATACGACGCCTATATGTCTCCGCTGGGATGCGGTATCGAAGCTATGGTAGTCGGTCGGTATGCTATTGTTGAAGATAGTTTCGACTATGAACCTCAAGAAACAGTTGACCTTTCCGTAACGCTGAAAAAGGCGGTTAAAGCGGACGAATATGCAATGGCTGAGTACGAAAGGCAGATAGGGCTTGCGATAAGCGAACTTGCCGCGGCAAGAGAGAATCATCTATCCGTTGAAGATTATTACGTGCCTGCCATGAATTTTGAAAAGGTGGGGAAAGTGACGGCAAATATAATAAACGAAATTTTTAAGTAACACCGCATTATAAATGTGGCATATAATTTAGCGGCATACGAAAAAAGTCTTTCAAGTGAAAGACTTTTTTTATGGAAAAGGCTTTTTGAAAAATGGAAAAGGGAAAATGGATTTCAAAGCGTGTTGATTTCAGACAAAATAAAACGATATCGGTGGAAATTTATGCGTTTTTTTGTTTTTGATAAGCATTTGTCTTACTTTAATGCGCCGAATTTCCTTTAAAGGTAACCGTGCAGACGGAAAGAAGAGCGTTTTGCGGATTTTTTTGAGAAAATAATGACAAATTATGGCTAAAAAGGACTAGTAAAAATTTTTTATTGACTTTGACAACCAAACAGTTTACAATAGATACTGTATAATAGCCTAATAGTATGTCGTAGTATGCCCGTATGAGGGTATATATCTAAGGGAGGATAGTATGAAAAAGCATGCCCGGCTTACAATACTGCTTTTAATTGTAGTGCTGATATGTTCGTTAGCACTGGTTTTGTCTGCGTGTGACGAAGGGGACGGAGAAACTAAAAAAACGCCGTCGCACCTTGTTTTTGACACGCCGTCAAACAGTTTGATTAATCCTGTTTCAACGGATGAATTTAAATTTTCCGACGTAAAAATGTACGTTGTTTATTCGGACGGCTCAAGAAGCGACGCCATTGAGTTTAACGAGTCTATGCTTTCTTCGTCAAACGAAGGGGATATCGATTCGATTAAACCGGGTGAAACTAACAAAATCGTATTTACGGCATGTTATACGACAGGCGGCATTACGCTCGATAAATCGACGTTTGCTATATATTTAAAAAGACCTGACAACGTTGAAAGGGTAACGTGGAAATTCTATACGAACGGCGCAAACGTAGAAGACTTCGAATTGCAGATTCCTGTCGGAACGGTGTTTGCAACCTATGATGAATTTTTGACTTACCTTGAAAATAATTATGAATTGGTTGCAAAAGCTAGATATACTCTTGCCGGCTGGCTCGATACTCAAGGACAAGACACAGTCGGTATGGACGCCGCTCAGATTGAAAGAAACTACGGCAGATATAACATGGCAAACAATTTCGTAAAATTAGAAGCAAAATCGGGCTTTAAAAACTATTTTTACGCAACCTGGACAAAGAACGTTGCCGAAGTAACGTTTGATTATAACTTCAAAGAATTCGGTATGAACGACGCCTCCTTTGCGCATATTACGCAGGCAATTTATAGCGATGATACGGGCATGGCAACGGAAGACAAACAATATAACGTAAAAGCGTCGTCGCCTACCGTTACGGAATATTATACAATGGGCTTTGACGTGGCACAAAGACCTAAGACCTATCAGAACATCGACGTATTCGGAAACATTGCTTCCAAGCCGACACCGCTTCAGGAAATCGTTCCGGGATATAATTTCGTGGGTTGGTATACGGATAAAGACTTTACGGAAGTATGGTCTTTCTCAAAAACCGTCAGAGAAAATATGACGCTCTATGCAAAATGGGAAAAGAAAAAATATACAATTACTCTTGACCTCGGCGGCGGTTTCTTCAACAGCAACTATATAAAGGTAAGCGACGGAATTTATTATGAAAAGGACGATAACGGAAACGACGTCGCTCGCGGTGAAGTCGTTCGTACCGATTACCTTGCAGACGTAAACGATACTCAGTCGGAATCGTCCCCGGTTGTTATCCGTTATACCGAACTCGATTATAAGGCAAGCGTTTTCGGAACGGCAAACAACAGCTATTACCTTCTTAAGAGCAAAAACAACATAAATCTTAGCAAAAACCGTTTCTATTATAAAGGTAAGATAAGCGATTCGTCTTATTATTATCAATTCGACGGTTGGTATTATGACGCAACGTTCAGTCGATCGTTTGAGGACAGCAACAACTACTTCACGGATAATTTGTATCTCTATGCAAAATGGACGTTGGTAAACGATGCGAGATTGCAGTCGAGCTATTACATAGATTATTTGTTTAAAGACTGTCTGGAACTTAAAGCAGACGGAACGTATAAAATTACGGGCATAAACGATAAGACGGTTACGACTTTCACGATTCCTGTAACGATTGACAAAATTCCCGTAACCGAAATTGGCAGCGGAGCGTTTATGAGCTGTGTTTCCTTGCTTAAAGTTGAAATAAGCGGTGGAAAAGAATCTAAACTCAGTAAGATTGGCGATAAAGCGTTCGCTTACTGTTCCGAACTAAGAGAAATAAATAAAATTTTTGAAGGAACTGAGATCAGTTACGACTTATTTGATGTAAATTATCAGTCAGGGCATGAAGATTTAGTCCATCTGTTTGCTCTTACGGATATCGGCGTTGACGTTTTCAACGGAACGGAATATTTGTTGAACAAGAAAAAGAGCACGTATTTCCTTGAATATGAAGGACGCTTGATTCAGTATATCGGCGATACGTCGGTAACTAACATTGTCGCATCGGCAAGCGATTTACCGGGTTTCATTAGTAAGGACCCTATTAATGGCACTATAACTTTTGAAAACACGGCAACCATCGGAAGCAAAAACTATACGATAGATAATAGCAATCCTCTTATGCCTGTATACAGCCTTCCGGGTGAACCTACGTTGAAATATGCATATTTCGGCGATAACATATCTATTATCAATCCGTCGGCATTTAATAATCTGACGAATCTTAAGTCTATAACGATTCCGAGTACCGTCGTCGAAATCGGCGATAGCTGTTTCAGCAAATGTAGCGCTCTCGAAAAATTCATTATCGATACGACGGAAGAAGGAGAGTATAATCTTGAATTTATAGGTGCGTCTGCACTTGCCGATACGATTTGGTTGTCTTTGCAACCTGACGTCGTTACGATAGGTAAGATTCTTTATTCCTTCCGCGGCGGAAGCGATACGACGCAGGTAACTATTCCTGAAAACGTCGAAATTATTGCAGATAATCTTTTCATTCAGAACGATAATTTGAGAATCATTACTTTTGCAAATGAAAGTAAGATTAAAAAAATCGGCAAGAATGCGTTTAACGCGACTGCCTGGTATCGTACGCAGGGCGAAAACAATAACGGCTTTGTCACTATAAACGGCATACTTATAGGTTATACCTTAAAACCTGCAGCCGTCGACGGAAAAGTCATCGTTACCGTTCCTAACACGGTTAAGTCAATTGCAAGCTATGCGTTCTCGAATACCAGTACAATTACTCATATAAGCTTGCCAAGCTCTGTCGAATCGATTGACGCTTACGCTTTCGACGCTTGCAATAAGCTTGTTACGATTTCTTTCGGACACGTATCGTTAGCAGACGGATTGTCGAGCAAAGCGCCGGCATTGCTCGAAGGCACCGCTCTTTCCGATAAGGCGTTCTTCAACAGCAGAACAGACAGCTTTGTAAGCAGCACGCTCACGCTTTATTTCACAGTCAAAAAAATAAACGGTGGCGAAAACTGTTTTGAATATGCGAAAAAACATAGTAGCCTTAAAGCTTATTTTGATAAGAATAATAATTTTATAAAAGAACTCAATATTATTGCTGAAAACGGTATTCGTGTTAAAGAAGGAACTCTTGAAACAGAATACGTAAGAAACAGCGGTTGGACGCTTGGCAACTACTGGATTACAAAGGGCGCTTTTGAAAATAAAGCGATAATTCAGATAGAAAAAACCGACGGTCTTGTTTATGAAGAGTATCTGACGCTTGAAAACGTTTCGGGCTATACAAACGATTTGACTCCTTCGAGTGCGGAAGACGTTGCGTTGTACGGTATGGATATTTACAACGGTAAACGTTCGCTCAACGTTAAGTATACCGACCCTAACAGCGGTATCGTACATGAATGTACGTTTGAATATACTATAAGACCTAAAATTTCCAAAATCACGGTGAACGCAACTCCTGGCGGCGTTGATACGTTTATGAGCCTTGCCTCATATTATACGACAAGCAACTTGTTCGTTACAAAAGGCGGCGTAGCTACGATTTCTTACGACCTCAGCGGCGTATCCGATCAGACCGTCAGCCTCGACAAACTTTTAACTATTGCGGATATCGAAGGCAATACCGACGTCAAATTTACGATTGAAAATCTGTTGTTTACAAATGCGCAAAACTATACGCTTGCATTCAAATTCGTATTCGGTCAACAGACAGTCGAAACGACGTATGAATATGCGGTAAAGGCTCCGGTTATAACGAAGATAACCGAAAAAGCGCCTATCGAATTCGACATCGCGGCGGTAATTACAAAATCAGCGCTTTCCGATACGTATCTTACGATGAGCCGTAACGACCCGAAAAACGGCGGTCAGATTTATGCGCTGACGGCTGTAGACGTGCACGAAGACCGTTCTTATGAAATTACGGGAGAGATGTACAATTATCTTTCGGTCCCTGCAGGTAAGACGATTACGCATTACGTTGTCTACTATCTCACTCAGGACGAGAACGGAAAATCGGTAAAGACCGAAAAACTTATAGAACTAAGTGAACTTTCCGATTATCTTAACAATCAGGATATCGCAATTTCTGACGGAAGCATCTTGCTTTACAGCGATAGCGCGTTTACGCAGAAACTCACTAAGTTCGATACTTCAACTGACGGCGAACATACGATTTACGCTAAATATAATTCGACAAGTGGCGCGGTAGGCGGTAGCTCGATTAAGTATACTGTTGTACTCAGAACGTCACAGAATTTGTTCAGCTATACCGTAGATACGTTTAAGGAAAATCCGTACGGAGCCGAATTTGCGGAAACGATTTACGACGCCGACGGAAACGCATGCACGTACAACGGCGTGGCGACAATCACCGGTATCGATTCGAGCCACTGGTCAACCGTTTCTATACCTGAATACATTACCGAAAAAGTTGAAATGAAAGACCCGGTTACGGGCGAGACTTTGCTTGACGAAGAAGGAAACGTCGTTTACGCTCATTACTATTACGTAATAGTCGGCATAGGCAACGGCGCATTTAAAGGCGATACGTTGCTTGAAAAGGCATATTTCAGCAAATACGTTACAAGCATTGGCAACGAAGCGTTTATGAATTGTGAAAACCTTGCTCAAATCGAATTGCTTGACAGTGCGAAGTCGGGCGTAAAAACGATAGGCGAAAACGCATTCGAAGGCTGTCTTGCATTGACGGACGTTCCGTTCGATGACGACGCAGAAGGCGTTCTCGAAGAAATCGGAAGATGTGCGTTTAAAAATTCGGGCCTTGTATCTTTCAATTTCGCAAACACTTTGGTAATCGAAATCGAAGAGCAGTTGTTCTATGAATGTAAGTCTTTGGCAACCGTTGACTTAGGTTCGGTAGAAATCATTAACAATCAGGCTTTCCAAAGCTGTATAGCTCTTGTTTCGATAACTCTTCCGACTTCCGTTAAAGAAGTAGGCAACTATGCGTTTAGCGCCTGCAACGCTTTGTCGGCAATTATACTTTGCGCTACGTCGCCAAGCAATATAACTATCGGCAATCTCGAACCGTTTGGAAGCGCAACCGCAATTTTAAATATTTACGTGCCTGCCGCCAGCGTGGCTGAGTTTAAAAACGATTCGTCGTTCGCTTTATATAAAGAACTTATTTATAGCGTCAACGATTACGTAGCACCGTAATAAAAAAAAAAGAAAGCCGTGCAAAGCGCATTTCCCATAGGGATTATAAATTAAAATTTTATAGAATTGCACTTTCAAATGATGCGAGAAATCCTTCGGTTCAATATCCGTGGGATTTTTCTTTTAGTCATAGTAAGGTGTTTTCTTGGGACAAACAAAAGAATTAACGCAAAATAGCGAGTCCTCTGCCAAAGATTTCAAACAAAGGGTGTTTTTTTATTAGGAATAGACAAAAACAAAGAATAATTCAATGAGAGCACTTGCAGGTGGATTTTGAAAGATTGAAATCGAAGTTATTACTGCTTTGAGTTTTCTAATAGCTAATGATCAGGGTGGAAAATTACCATAGAAGGGATTTAATTGTAAAACTTGACAAACATAGTCATGTGTGCTATAATTATATTAGATAAAACCTAAATGGCTTTTAGATGCTGTGATGCATCAATGGGTCAACGTAATAAATGCATATTATGTAATTTTATCGCCGAATATAGCCATATTGAAAGCCTCGACGATACAGTCGGGGCTTTGTGTTTTTGTGGGGGGAATATGAAGTTTCTTATTCGTAAAGAATGTCTGCACTATTGGCAAAAGGAAAACAAAAAAATCTCAAAGTTCCAGTTATATTCTCAAATTTGGTTCAGACAGGTTGTACTGAAGAAATTTGAAATTCCTTATTTGGAAATGTTTATTACAACAAAATGCAATCTACGTTGTAAGCATTGTTCCAATCTAATCCCGACGGTAAATAACCGACAAAACTATGAAATCTCATCTCTAATTGAATGGTTGGATGAGTTGTTGTCCAAAATAGATTGTCTTTATCGCCTTAAAATTCATGGTGGAGAAGTATTCCTGCACCCAAGATTAGCCGAGTTTGTTGCTTATGTAAAAAATCAACCGAAAATCAAATCGATAAGACTTACAACAAACGGAACAATTATACCAGCAGATAACATTTTACGGTTAATTGCAAGTAGCAAAATCGTAGTGCAAATTAGCGATTATAGATTACCGAATATAACAACGCAACAATTGATAGATAAATTTAAGAAATTCGGCGTGCGGTATATATATCTTAAAGATCAAACCTGGAAGGATTTTGGCGAAATAACATTGCGTGACGGCAACAGGTTTGACGATTGCAGCATGAAACGATGCTCATCCTTCTATGAAGGTAAAATTTATGTGTGTTCAAGGGCTGCGATTATGACAAAATCGGGATATATTCCCGATGATGGAATATCGGTTTATCTTCCAAAGAATCAATTGAGACAGCAGTTAAAAAAAATGTATGGCGGAAAGCTATCCATCGCTTGTAATTATTGTGACGGCGATACGAAATATGCAAAGGATATTTCTGCGGGGGAACAGGAATAAATGGAAATTATAGCGATTATTACTACGAAAAACAGGACGGAATTATTTGCAAGGGCATTACAATCCGTGCTCTCTCAAACGCGTCGGGCGGATGAAATAATTATCGTTACCGATTCAACGAATGAAAATAAAGCGATTGAAAAAAGGTTGATTGAAAACTCGGGCGTAACCATTCTCGATGATAAAAACGCTCATAACTATGCGGGCTCGTTAAATACGGCTATCCATTATATTCTGCAAAAGAATTTGTTTTTGCAAAAAGACTATAAAAATACGTATGTCGCTTTTTTAGATGACGACGATATTTGGTTAAATACATATTTGGAGAAAGCTGAAAAGTCGCTCCGGGGAGAAGATTTTTTAGTCAGCGGATTAATTTATTGTAATGAAGATGGCGCGAAACGGCTTTCCATTCCGCAAATTCTTTCCGTTGACAGTTTCTTGAAAGGAAATCCACATATTCAAGGTTCAAATACATTTGTTAAACTTGATATATTGCTCAAAGCCGGATTGTTTGACGAAAATATTAGCTCAACAACCGATAGGGATATATTTACCAGAATTATGTTGTTGCACCCTACTTATGCCGTGATAAACGAGTATTTAGTAGAAGTAAATGCCTATAACGATCGTGAACGTATTACAAACGGAAAAGCAAAAAAAGCAGAAGGACTCAGAAAGTTCTATTATAAATATAACGGATATATGGCAGATGACGTTAAGCAAGCCTTTTTTGAGCGTGCAAAAAAGTTGTTTGACGTGGACAGAACGGCAATCGAAACCGTAGAAAAAAGAGTACAACAACCTTTTGAGAATAAAATTTCAACTATTGGTTACAACGGAAATTTAACAATAGGATTTATCGTAACCGAATACAAGTTGGGGCTACGACTCTTAGAACAGTTAGTAGCATTACACCGTAATAACACAAAGATTGTCATTTTTATAAATTTTACTGAAGATAGATCTCCTTATATAGCTTTGCTAAAGGCGAGCGGTTATTACTATGAAATCGTAGATAAAAACAGAGTGCTTGCCCGCATTGAAAAAGGAGATTTTGATCAGTTTGTCACCGAAGAGAAATTGCAAGGTGCCGTTATACAAGATATAGCAATTACCCGTACTATTTTGCAAAAGTTTCTGTATCAATTTACGAAAGACGGAGATGTAGTCTGGATATTGGACGAAGATATGGAGCTAAATGAACTTGTCTTACGGAATGGAACTATAGAAAATGTGCCTCTCAATATAGACAACGTAATTGCGACATATAAAGACGACTATGATGCAGTTGTCGGAAATTATTCCTTAGACGCGCCTTTACCTACTCTTTCTACAATCCGAACGGCATTGTTGGACTATGTATATAATAAAACTGCAAGCATCGGGGAAATAGACACGCTATCAGATAAGACCGATTATTATTACGATTTGACAGATTACGGCGCAACCCATTTGGAAACACCTGTTGCTCTCAGAAAAGACTGTAATCTTGACGATGTATTTGGAGGAAAAGCATATAGTCGCCCATTGTATTTGCAAGACATGCAGATAAGGGAGGTAAAAAGCCGAGGCGGGAATACGCTTATTTTTAATCGAGAACTTTTGAATATTCCTAATTGGTCTATTCAAATAGGAGATAAAATAGGACGGCGTAGCGATTATTTCTGGGTATTGCAAGCAAAAACCGCAGGATATAAAATCGTAAATGTTCCTTTTGCAACTCTTCACAATCGAAGAAATATTCCTTTTAATATACAAAAGGAAGAAAATAAATTGTTGTTGGATTTAATAGGATCTTCCTTTACAAAAGCCGTTGAAAAGGTCGGCGTTGATGCAAAAAAAGAAGGTTTTTACAATACTTACAAAGGGTATTTTATTGAACGTTTGGTAAAATATGTGGCTTCCTTCCGAAGGATCCAAGGGTTGCTTTCTATTATAAACGACTTTAAATATTCTGAATTGTTTTCAGACGTCAGATTGCAGGCGTTTATCAAAGAAGCATCCACCTATTTGGAGTTTAATAAGGTTGTCTGTGCTTTTGAGTCGTTGAATTACAAGTTGCATATTCAGTCACAACTACTCAATATTGACGAAATAAAGGCAAAATTAGAAAAGAAATTTACACTATCACAAGATGTGTTGAAATTATTGGGGAGCGGCGGCGAAGGCGCAGTATTTACCGACGGTGCTTATGTCTATAAGTACTTCTATAAACCATTAAAAAATCTCAATTATCTTAAAATGCTAGGACAAGTGTTCAAAGAATGTGAAGCTCTATATCCGTTGGAGTTTTTTCAGTCTGACGGCACTGATATTATCAGATATCCCTATGAAAAATCAAAACCTTATCATGGCGGACATATAAGGCAGTTTATAGACCTTTTACGATTCTTAAAGAAAAACAGTTGCGTGTTCGATAACTTTAAAAAATGCAATTTTGTTGTGGCAAACGGCAAATTGAAGCTGATCGATTACGGAAAATCGTTTTTGCCGTTCGATACGGAGAAATATGATAAGTCAGTCGTCAGGGCGTATGAACTGTTGCGTTATCCCTTTTTAAGTGATGAGGATTTTAAACAGTTAATACAGCGCTACTATCAAGGTGACAGTCTGTATTTGGACGATGGTTGCGAGTTGTTTAAGAGAGTAGTCGATAAGCGTTATAAAGAAGATTTACATGACGGGAAAGTCATCAATTTAGTCAATCAATATCATCCTGAAAAGCTCTTAGACTATGGCGCAGGAAAATGCAAGATAGCAAACACGCTTTCAGAGAATTATGAGGTGAGTGTTTTCGATATTGATTTGGACACCATCGCCAAACGTGCAAACCCTTCGGTTACGGTTTATAAATCAGCAGATGATATTCCCTCTGCGGAGTATGATTTTGTGATAAGTAATCTTGTGCTTTGTTGCATCGATAACATAATTGCGGAAGAAGTAGTTCGCAATATCGTCAGAATTTTAAAAATGAACGGACAGGCAATCATAAGCGTCTGTAATCCATTCTTTAACAGTGTTCAAAACACGGAACTCAGAACTACGAGCTTGCAAGGAAACTATCATATTTCCGAAATGTTTGAAAAACACTCTGCGGAAAACGGCAAGATTCGTAAAGAGTATCATCGTCCGATAGAGTTTTATAAAAATTTATTCAGCAAATATGGATTGCGTATTGAACAGATTGTTGAAGGCGACGGTGCGGATATAGATACTCTCATGCCTATATCGGAACATATTATATTCGACTGTAAAAAAATATCCGAATCGCAAGTTTTTTATAATCTGTCTTTATTGATTAAAACCAATCCTATGGAACATAGGTCCGTTTATCGTAATATTTCACATATTGTCGGCAGCCTCGAAAAGGGCGGTAGATTTGTACGTAAAGTTGTTGTCGCAGATTTAACCTGCACTTCTGAACGAGCGAGAAGATATGATTTGGATGATGAGGAAACTTTACGGACGGAATTACAGCGGGCAAAGTCAAACGGTCTTATTGATGACATTGTCTATGCTGAGAATGATGACGAAAGGATTAAAAACTTATACATAAAATATTTTGGTGTAGAAAGCCCGGAGGGGCATTGTGCAAATGGACAAGGATTATACGCAACCCTTTGCGGTTTTGAAAACATTAAGACGGATTATGTTTTCCAGACTGATAGCGATATTCTGTATCATAATGAAGACGTGAGTGGTTTCTTAGACGGTTTAACAGCACTGAAAAACGGTGCTGTAACCGCATCGCTTTCTATTGCCAAAAAAGTAGAGTGTAATCCCATTTATGGATGCAGAACGGAAGTGCGGAGTTGCTTTTTGGCATTAAATAAACTAAAGAGTATGCTTCCGATCAAAAACCACATAATAGACGGCGTTGTCCAATTGCCTTGGCACAGAGCCTTGGATCAAAGTTTGCAAGGAAAAGACAGCGTTCGTCTATCTGATAGGAGCGTTTGGTTTATTCATCCTGAAAATTGCAAAAAACAAGAAGTGGGTTTCATTTCCTATGCGGAAAGACGGATAGAACAAAATCAAATTCCGGATATGCAATACAATCAAGTGAATCTTGCGGGCAATAAAAAAGATTGGTTGCAGACAACAAATGCAGACGTTGTGATTTATATTCGAGGGTTTAATACTCCTCCTGAAAAACTAAAAAGAATGTTTGATAGTTTGAAGAATCAAACCTATCAGAATTTTTCCATTGTTTATGTTGATGACGCTTCGCAGAACGAGAGCGACGATTATGCGGAATGCATTTTACGCTATGACAGTTATTTCAAGAGCAAAACGGTTATCTCCATATTCAACGATACTAACGTCGGGGAACTCGGAAATTTTGTTTTTGTTATGCAAAACGTTATTTTGAATCCTGACTGTATTGTAATCAATTTGGACAATGACGATTATCTTGTGAACCATCGGGCGATTGAAATAATCGTAAATGAGTTCCATAACGGTGCGGAGATAACTTGCGGAAATTGTATACGCTACGACAAACCTCTTAAGACTTATAAAATATACTCCTTTGAACGTGTCTGGGAACGCGGCGGCGACAATATTTGGTTGCATCCCAAGTGTTTCAAGAGGAAATTGTTTGATTGCATTGATATTGAAAATGATCTCAAAATAAATGGGTGTTTTGTAGATGTAAATACAGATTTTGCAATAATGCTTCCTATGATAGAAAAATCAAAGAAGAACGTGTTTATTCCCGATATATTGTATTATTTTGAACCAAGCACAAATAACGTCAATCGCTTTGGAAAATATAGCGAGGCATATAAGCAGAGAATAAAGAATATTTTGCTTGAAAAAGCAAAGGAGCGAGAAAATGAGTAACAGAAAAACAATATTTGATTTACATTCTTTGGAGTTTCTTAATGCTCCGATCAGTCAGATTTATCATCGCAAGAAACATTTTGTTAATGGGAAAGATTTGTCTTTCTTAAAAGGAATGTTGTCAGCTGATCTTGTTCAAATAGAACGGGGGTTTCGCTATGTTTACTTTTCTGATATCAGCTTAGAAAGCGATAAAATAGATCAACGTCTTTTCCGAGAACAATTCCCGTTTCTATTTGAACGCTTCGCAAACAAATGCTATTCGATTTATAATGCCGAGGGCAGCCAGAAAATAGTGGATGGTATCACATACTATACTTGGATGTTGGAAAGATTTCGAAACATCAATTTGCACGCAATCATCTCAACTCCCCTTAGCAATACCATGCGCATTGACGAATCTTTTATTCAGGCTTTCCCTAAGTTTGCAGAAAGTATTTGTTATGTAAAAAATGGTGAATTAACGATCGCAGGAATGATGATTATGATATTAGCTGCCTTGTCGCAGAATGATTCAAAATCTTTCTTGTGCAATTTTGTTAATATTTGGGGTAAATCTATATGGGGGGATATTGGAAATGACAGCATAAATGAATACAGAAACACATTAGAGTTAGTCTTTGCCGATACGTTTCGGAATAACTATGAAGTGGACATCCGAGAGAAAAATAACGATAAAAATATACTTGAAAGCATCTTTGGACGTATATATCATGACGTTCAAATCACAATGATAAATCAAAACACCCTGCGTTTTTTTCTTGATTTGTCTGAACGGGTAAAAGCTCCGCGGTTTTGCGTGTCCGGTCAAATTGAAATGGCGGCGGACAAGTGTATTTTGACTGTTGATAAAGGAAGTAATATTGGAAAATATTTTGATAAGGACTATGTGTTAAAAATCTATGACGTAAAAGCGTTTAGCGCAATATGTCAATGCACCCCTCCGTTTTTAGGTGTAGCATATCTTTACCATAACAATATAACAGAGCTAAAAGATATTTCGGATGTGGATATGGAAAGGCTATCGAAGCTCAATAAACCCAAGTTTTATAGGAATAAAAATATTACGATCCTTTGCTGCGGAGCTAACTTCTCCGATATGCGCGAAATCAATAAAAGTGCAAGTGAAGGCGTTCAAAAAGCACTTCTCAATATAGAAGAGAAATTTGTGTTTGAATTAGGAATTCCCGTATATAATACATATTCAAAATTGTCTGTGGTTTTGAACAAGCTAAATGCACCACTTGAGTTAGTGTCACGGCTTATTGTATTAAGAAATTTTGCCGCACATTACGGAATGTTAAACGACTACTATTTCTATAACCGAGAGACAGGATATTATCTTGATCTGCCATATATTTTTTCAGCGTTTAATGACTTAATTGCCTATCTTGATTCAATGGGAAATCATAATTATGCTGATTATGTAAGGAAAAATTATTATTATCATATAATAAACAATTTAATCGGTGTAAAATATAAGCGCATTTTTCAAAAGTCGATTTTATTATTTCGTCGTTATGGAGATAAGGTAATAGACTGTTATTCGGATATCGATCGGTCATTAAAAACCGCAAATAGTTCGATTATTGATAGTGAAACGGAACGTATCATTGTCTCCTGTTCGCCCGATAGATTTAGTTTCAATATTCCTTCCCAAGTCTATCAGTTTAAAGATAGTAAATTTTACTTTGATCGTTTGACTCTAATAAGAATTCAAGGCAGAGATTTGAGCGTAAACAATGTCGCTTTGGGAAAGGATGAATTGGTGTTTTTTAAAACACCTGCAACAAATTTTAGTAAAATTAAATCAAACGGAAAGGGAGTTGTTTTTGACCTTATAAATAGCTATGAGGAAGGTATATTGACCATTCAAACATATAAAATTAAGGAGCAAAGCGTATGAAAAAGATTATTGCCGTCATTGGCGACGGGAAAATAGAAAAAGACGGCTTAAAATACAAGCTTGCATTTGAAACAGGAAAAGCCCTTGTTGATACCGGTTACAGAGTTCAAAGCGGAGGTTTGGGCGGCATTATGGAGGCTGTGTTTCAAGGCGCAAAATCCTCTGAAAAATATCAAGACGGTGATACTATTGCCATTATTCCGTCTTTTGATAGAACGGAAGCGAACCATTATGCAGATATTATTATACCTACGGGTATAGATGTCATGAGAAACGGAATGGTTGTCAGCGCAGACGGTGTAATCGCCATCGGCGGAGGAAGTGGTACGCTTTCCGAAATGGCGCTTGCTTGGTCGCTTTTTAGATTGGTTATCGCTTATTGTAATGTGGACGGCTGGAGTAGCGAACTCGCAGGAAGAAAGTTGGATTCCAGAGAACGCTATCAATCGATAGACGATAAAATATATGGCGTTGAAACGCCTCAACAAGCTATTGAAATTTTAGATAAATACGTGGATGTCTATACAAGATATCATCACGGAATAAAATACAGGGGATAAAATTATGAAAATCGGAATTGTTGGATACGGACACGTTGGAAAAGCCATGCATGGTTTATTTAAAAACGCAATACTATACGATAAATGCCTTCATATTGGATCAAAAGAAGAAATCAATAGTTGCGATACGGTATTTGTATGCGTACCTACACCACAGCGCATAGACGGAAATTGCGATACAAGTATTGTAGAAGAAGTGCTAAATTGGTTAGAAGTGCCGTTGATTGTTTTAAGATCTACCGTTTACGTAGGCTTTACCGACGAAATGATGAAAAAGAGTGGCAAAGAAATCGTTTTTCAACCTGAGTATTACGGTGAAACTGTTGCTCATCCTTTTGCCGATTTGAATAATAGAACTTGGTTGTCATTCGGTGGCACTAAAAGGGGTATAGATTTAGCAATTAAGACATATCAGACAGTTATTAATTCTAACGTGCGTATTTATCAAGCTGATGCAAAGTCTGTGGAAATGGCGAAATATATGGAGAATGCTTTCTTGGCAACCAAGGTGACTTTTTGTAATGAAATGTACGATATAGCAATGGCTCTTGGAGCAGATTATAATTTAGCCCG
This sequence comes from Christensenellales bacterium, assembly GCA_051883555.1. Lineage (GTDB taxonomy): Bacteria > Bacillota > Clostridia > Christensenellales > CAG-917 > CAG-917. Next base: position 24,044 of record JBJETY010000064.1, read on the forward strand.
AGAGATATGGATTGCCGATCCAAGAATCGGGGCAAGCCACACTTTCGTTTATGAAGATAACCGAGGCTATGGTGGTAGTTGCCTGCCCAAAGATATTGCCTCAATTACGACACAAGGGAACAAGCACGGTGTAGATACCACTCTCTTACAGAGTGTTATTGAAAAAAATAGTATTTATAAGAAAAATGAAGAATGAACCGAAAAAAGAACCATACTATAATAATTTGATCGCTCTTGGATACGTGCCTTTCAATTATAGCGAGAAACATTACTTATTTACCAGAGGCAACAAGGTTATTAAGATCGCACGAGCAAGCTATAATACATCTGATACAGACGAATCCTATTATATTGAAAAATATTCACATGATGTTCTAATCGGACATGGTTTTCCTGTTGTAAAAATTGATAAAATTTATGATAAAGGCGAGCTGGTTGACGAATTTGTCGTTTTAGAAGAAGAGAAAAAAGACGGGCAAGTATTTTATAACAAAGATTGCAACACGATGATATTATCGCAGATTGTGTCTTTTATTGAACAAGTGACGCAAATTAAAGCTAATTCCTTTGGTTTTATGGACAGATGTGGAAGATCGGAACACTCCTCATGGAGATCCTTTTTAATGTCAATAATAGAAAGAGCTAATCCGAAACAAAAAGCAGAGTTGCTTGCAGGTTTTGATATTGTACCAGAGTTAAAGGAAAGTGTTTTTGTTCTAACCGATTGCAACACTGCTAATTTTATTTTTAATCACGAAAAACTACAATATGCTATTGATATAGAACGTCCTCTTTGGGGAGATCGGAATTTTATTTATGGGATGATAAAAGCAAGAAATCGATTTATGTATCAGTGCGTGTCAACAGAGATTAATGAAAAATTAATCGACTACTATGCAAAGATATACAAGAATTTATTTTGTTAATAACGTACATACAGAAACTATGATTAAAAAATAATAAATAAAGGGTGTATTATCGTACAGTAAAAATTCGAAAAGCTGATTGCTGAAAAAGTAACGTATTATCAGTTTTACATGTGAGCCTTTGAATTGGAATGAGAATCTTTTCAAATGTCCACGATTATGGACGTTTGTGGCTTGACAAGTAGAAAAAGATATGCTAAAATAAGTACACAACCACGAACGTATGTTTGAATTGTGTTTTGTGCGGGTACATATAAGATAGAGAGTTTTTACCCGTCAACTCGTTTCCTTATTGTGGTTACGAGCGTTGCTATGAAAAGGCGTGGCGGAGAATTACTGTCGCTTTACCATAGAGTTGCGTTTGAAATAAGCAATTACTGCGGCAGGCATTTCAACCGTAAAAAAGCGGGTTGAGGTGTGGGTTTTATTGTTGTACAATTTTTTAAGTGCAACCTACAATTTAATAGGCGGAACGAATCCGCACGAAGAAGATTACCGTCTAACGGTTGATTGGCATTCGTGCGGATTTTTTTATTCTTAGGCAAAAACAAGGAGGCTTTATTATGTAAGAGAAACAGACAATTTAATACCGCGTTGAGGCTTATGCCAACGCACATTAAGGTCGGTGATGAAGAAAAATCAGCGACCTTTTCTATGTTAAAAATCAGGAGGTTTGTATGAAAAACTATTTGCAATTTCGACCGCCATAAGCGGGCGCAACTTTGGAAGAAAACGGTACGCAAAAAGAGAACAGTTTGGGCAAAGTGTAGCCCACTATACTTTGCGCTGCAAAGAGTGGGCTCTGCCGAGGGCTTTTGTCCACTAAAAAACAGTCGGTAGACACTCTCTACTACCACTTTGCCAAACACCACTAAATCAAAATTAAGGAGGAAACTACAATATCTTATTTAGTATGTCACATGGAAAAATATCATAAGCAAGACGTCGCCCCTATCGAACGGGAAAACGAACGGGACGAAAATTACAAGTCGGACAATCCGCAGATAGACAGTTCAAAGACAAAGTACAATTATCATATGCACACCCCCGATGGGACGTACACCGAATTCATCAATAAGCGAATAACCGAGTTGAACCTCTCTCCGCGCAAAGATGCGGTCGTGATGAACTCTTTTGTCGTTGGCGCAGATAGAACGTTCTTTGACGGACTATCGAAATTATCACAATACAACTTCTTTTCGGACTGTACCAAGTTCTTTGAAGAAAGATACGGAACGGAAAACGTAATATCGGCAGTAATCCACGTGGACGAATCCACGCCACATATGCACCTGAATCTTGTCCCTATCACACCGGACGGAAGATTGTGCAGTAAAGAATTGTTCGACAAATCGAAACTACAACAGTTGCAAACGGATTTTTACAACGCCGTCGGAAAGCAATACGGTTTACAACGTGGCAAGGAAGGCAGTCAGGCAAAGCACCTGTCCACGGCAGAGTTCAAGGCGAAGAAGATAATAGAACAAGCCGAAGCGATACGGCAAGAAAATCAGGTTTACGCAGACGCTCTTGCCGAAGCGAAGAACGGAGATATTTCCCGTAAACGCGGACGGTTGCAAGAACAAGTTGTCGCCTTAACGGCGGAGAACAAAGACCTGACCAAACGGCTTGACCGCTCTATGGGCGAAACGCTCGAATATGCGAAGAAAGCCGAAACTTTGCAACGAGAAAAAGACAGCGATTCGCATTACGCCCGCGTCGGAAAAACTCTTGCAAGAACGAACCCTACGGAATACAAGCGCATAAGCCAAGGCAAACCGAAAACAATCGGCAGTTTCTTCGACTCCGTTCTATCTATGTTCACGCAGGACGTAACAATGCGGATTCCACGCCTGCAACAGATAGAAGCGGAACTCGAAGAAGAACGTAAAGAATACGAAAAACACAACAGATACGATAATTACAAGAATTAAAGGAATATTTTCTGTCCTGTTTCTTAAAAGAGCTTGACTCTGGGCGAAAATATCGTTATAATATGTATCAATACGATTTTATTTTTCGGAGGACAAGTTGAATGGAACGGAAAGAAGATACGCCTGTACGCAAGACGCGCAGGAAGTACGAAGAAAAGAATAAGGAAAAGAGAAAACAGGCGAGCGGAAACTTCGGCACGATGATACCGAGAGCGCTTTTTAATGAAATAAACGAATTTCTCGAAGAAAACGATATTACCAAAGTCCGCCTCGTCAAAGAGGGATACGAGGCTTTGAAGAAAAAGAAAGAAAACGGCACTTTGACTACCGATTTGCCGTAACCTGTTTCCTGCCGTTTTGCGTAATTGAAATCAATGATAAGGAGATTAAAATTACGGAAAACCAAGCAAAAACTATTAAAACAACAAAACCCACGGCAAGTATATTCACCTATTATCTGAAGCAACCGAACGGCGAATATATAAGGAGCCGCGAAAAAGTAATCGGGAACACGGTTTACACCATTATCTCCCGTGAAAAGACGGATGCCGACAACACGGCGTTCGACATTACAAAAAGAATAATCGAACGGAATATAGACGAAGCCTTAAAGCCTCCCGTTCGGTTATCTCATAAGTCATCGTTTGAAAGTTGCAATTCGGGAGGTAATAAACAATGAATTTGCAACCGACAATTAAAAATAAGAAAGCAAAAAGCACAGAAGAACAATGGACGGCTTGCTATTGCAGGCTATCCTGCGACGACGATTTAGACGGCGATTCGAACAGCATCCGCAATCAGAAAATGTTATTGCAAAAGTATGCGGACGAAAACCGTTTGCGCAACGTGAGATTTTACGTGGACGACGGATATTCGGGCAGTAACTTCGACCGCCCCGATTTCAATCGAATGATGGACGACGTGGACAACGGAAGAATTTCTACCGTAATCGTCAAGGATATGTCAAGGTTTGGCAGAGACCATATTCTCGTGGGATATTACACGAAATATTATCTTGCTGGAGCCGACGTAAGGTTTATCGCCATCTACGACCAAGTGGACAGCGAAACCAACCCCGACGACGATATTACGCCGTTCAAGAATATCTTAAACGAGATGTATGCCAAAGATTGCAGTAAAAAGATTAAAGCGGTTGTCCGCGCAAAAGGCAATGCCGGAAAGCACATTACGAGCATACCGCCGCTCGGCTATAAGAAAGATCCCGAAAACAAAGAGAAATGGATTATAGACGAGAAAGGCGCGGAAATCGTAAAAGAAATCTTCAAACTCTGTATTCAAGGTTACGGTCCGACACAGATAGCGCGGATATTGACCGAGCGAAAAGTCGAAACGCCCGTTATCTACTTCCATAATCAAGGCTTGCCCACGTCTTTGAAAATTCGGGAAGGCTCGGAGATTTGGGCACAGAAAACCATTGCGGGTATTCTTGAAAACTTGGAATATACAGGGTGTACCGTGAATTTTAAGTCATATAAGAAGTCTTACAAGTCTAAACGGCACATTGCGGTTCCGAAAGAAGATTGGGTAATCTTCGAGGACACGCAGGAAGCAATCATAGACAAGCAGACTTTTGAAACCGTTCAAAAAATACGACAAAGTAAGCGCCGTCCTACCGATATGGGCGAAATGAGTCCGCTGTCTGGTATGCTGTACTGCGCAGACTGCGGAAAGAAAATGTATCTATGTCGTTGTACAACGATGAAACAAGCAGAATACTTTAACTGTTCGTCTTACAGGAAGAACCTGAAACGAACCTGCACATCTCATCAGATAACCGTAAAAGCGATAACGGCGCTGATACAGGACGACTTGCACCGCACGATTCAGTTTGCTAAAAGTCAAAACGAGAGATTCTTGCAGACCTTGCAAAATAACGCCGAAGCGAAAACGAAAAAGGAACTCAAAGAGAATCTGAAAGAAATCGAAACTTCGGAAGAACGCATCGAAAAACTCGATAAAATCATTGAGAGCCTTTACGAAGACAAGGTCGAAGGGAAAATTTCCGAAGAACGGTACTTAAAAATGAGCGATACATACGAATCGGAGCAAAGCGCGCTGAAAGAACGGGTTAAAACTCTGAAATCGGAAATCGAGAAAGCAAAAGAGCAAGACGATAAAATCCTCGATTTTATGATGCTTATTCATAAGTACAGCAGTTTTGAAGAACTCACGCCCGAAATTTTGCGTTCGTTCATCGACAAGGTGATTGTTCACGAGAAAACGAAGGTTGATGGACATTACAGACAGACCGTAGAAATCGTTTACAATTTCGTCGGGGCAATCGACAGACCGATTTGGGGCGATGAACTTGACGAAAACAATTAAAAAGCAAGAGAAAAGGCGTGGCATCACGCCACGCCTAACTCTGAACCCTGCGACTTACCGAAAAATTCCCTATGGGAACTGCGGTAATGCACGGCTTTTTATTTTGCCAAATATAAGTTATATTTATTTCAAAAATTTAATTATTCTTTAAGTAATATGATTATAATAAAATTGAAAATACGAAAACTAATGAAATACAATGCGTGAAAAACGAATAATTAAACAAAAACTTTAATCTTAAAGAGGGGTAGGATGGAGAAGAGTACGTTTACAAAAAAGAATGCGGTTTTAATGTTATTGGTGGTAATATTTGCAGTCGTTTCGGTTTTTATGCTGTCAGCATGCGACGATAACGTATCAGTTGGATTATCGGCTTATGAAATTGCCGTTAAAAACGGATTTAGCGGTACAGAGACGGAATGGTTAGAATCTCTTAAAGGTACTGACGGAGTTGACGGGAAGGACGGTAAAGACGGCATAAACGGTATAAACGGCGAAAACGGCACTGACGGTCAAAACGCCATAAGCTCTTTATCGGAAATATACGACCAAGCCGTAGCGGCGGGATATACTGGTACGTATCTTGAATTTTTAAGCGAATATTTTGCCGAACAGAATTCCGTTTCTGTTGAGGCCGCGGCAAACAAGGCAATGCGTTCTGCTGTCAGCATATATGCTACGTTTGAATACACTACAAACGTGATGGGTGTTAGCACGACGAAAACAGGTACTTCGTCCGGGTCGGGCATAATTTATAAACTGGACAAGGAAAACGGCGACGCTATCATTATAACGAATTACCACGTTGTTTACTATTCGACGGCAACGACGGAAGACCATATCAGCGACAATATTGTCGTTTATTTATACGGAAGCGAAAAGTCGGATTATAAGATTGAAGCCGTATACGTCGGCGGCTCGATGAATTACGATATTGCAGTTTTAAAAATCGAAGGTTCGGAAATTCTTAAAAATTCTGAAGCGCAAAGCGTAGACGTGGCGTCGGAAGAGTGCAGCGTCGGCAGCACGGCTATTGCGGTCGGAAATCCGGCAGCCGGCGGTTTGTCTGTTACGTCGGGTATTATAAGCGTTGACAGCGAAACGATAAAGATGGTCGCCGCAGATGACGTTACAACCATTTCAATGCGTGTTATGCGAATCGACACTGCCGTAAACAGCGGAAACAGTGGTGGCGGACTTTTTAACATCAAGGGCGAGCTTATAGGCATTGTAAACGCAAAAATTAGTTCTACTTCAATTGAAAACATTGCTTATGCTATTCCGCTCAGCGTAGTCACGGCGGTCGCAGATAATCTTATCGACGCATCAGAAGAAGGTAAAACGTGCGTTCAGAAGTGTATTATAGGTGTTGTGGTTCAGACCGTTGAAAGCAGTGCAAAATATAATTCGACTTCAAAACAATATAAAGTTGTCGAAAAAATTAAATTCAGTGATATAACCGAAGGCGGACTTGCAAGCAACGCAGGACTTTTAGTCGGCGACGAATTAAAAAAGATAGAGATAATTTCTACCGACCAATACGGCAATCCTACAAGCTACGTCGTGACTATTGACCGTTTATATAAAGTGACCGACGCTATGCTTTGCGCAAGAGCGGGCGATACGTTAAAAGTGACTTACGAGCGTGACGGCATTGAAAACAACGTATCTATTTTATTAACGGAAGAGTGCATAACGGCAATAGTTTAATTTTCCGCAAAGCGATTAAAAGCGGCAATTTGATAAAAACGTTTGCAAATTGAAACGTTTGCAAACAGTAACCATAGGTCGAAAAGATTTGGAAAAAAATGCAGTTTGTATATGTTTGTAA
>JBJETY010000065.1:0-4524 GCA_051883555.1 Christensenellales bacterium
AAGTGTAAAATTATAAACCATAAATATTTCCTAAGTCTGCTTCAATTCTAAACAGCAGAATTTTATCGCAAGATTCGACAATAGAATTGCATTTATCTTCTGAAAGTTTTCCGCAACGGGCATTTGCCTTAGCGGCGGCACGCTTAACCGTGACGATAGCTTTTATAAGTTCATAAGGCATTTTTTCGCCTATAACGAAATTTTCAAGGCTTCGCTGTGTCTGAGCCCCCCACAACTTATCCGAAGGGACTTTGACTTCACCAAGGCTGTCGTGCTCGATTCTGAATTTATCGTTATTGTTCATACGTTCTGAAAAACTCCAACATATTATTCGTTACGAATTCCGATTCTTCCCAATGCGGCTGAATAATCGGGAAAACGTGTTCAAGTTTATTGCTCGTGCCTACAAGGTCGTTGAGTTCGTGTTCGATTCCGCGTTGAGTCAGCAGCTTATCGAAACGTAATACCTGTCCTCTCATAAAATCGCCTTTTGCGGTAGCTAAAAATATCGGCGGAAATTTTTCAAGATTAGCATTTTTTATAGAAGCTAAAGGCAGAAATTCGCTTTTGCGATATTTCTTTCCGAAAAACTCTTTCAACATAAACCTTACGGGCGAAATATTTACCCGTTTTCTGTAATAATCGATATCGAAAACTCCGCACGTGTATGCTACGGCTTTAAACTTAAGTCCCGTTTTTAAGTTGAGTTTATCGGCAAGCGTCTCATCGGCAATAACGGCGTTCGACATCGCGCTAAGATGAGCGCCTGCGCTGTCGCCGGTAAGGAAGACGCGATCTAAATCGAACTTATATTCTTCGGCATGTTCTTCAACCCAATTGTAAGCATGAAAAATGTCGGACAAGTTGTTAGGAAAACGACCGCCTTTAAAAAGCAAACGATAACTTATGTTTACGACCTTAAATCCTTTTGCGGCGATTTCCATACAATAATATTTGTTAATATCCTTTGTGCCGTAAAACCAACAACCGCCGTGCACGTCGATAATAGTCGGCAAAAGCTCGTTTTCAGCCCCCGCAGGATAATATACGTCAAGCTTATTGTATAATTCGTCGTCGTGAGCATAGTTTATATCGCATATAGCCGTCACGTTTTCAGGCGGATTCTGACTTGCAATACGTTCTCCGTCGTGCACCGTTAAAAAATCGCAAAATTTATCTATCAATTTTTTATATAATCCCATAATTACTCCTTATTAGTATTATAAGCATTATAAATTAATATGTCAATTTCAAATATCGACGACGTACGACTTTATTATATGCCGTAAGTCTGCAAGGCGTTATTTCGTTTTTTTTTACTAATCGGTTTTTAACTAAAACATATACAATTCCGATTAAATAAAAACCCTGCAAAAGCAGAGTTTATTATTTATCACGTTTTAATCGAGTTCGAACGCTCCCGTATACAATTGATAATATTTACCTTTCATTGCAAGCAATTGTTCATGATTGCCTCGTTCAATGATTTCACCGTGTTCAAGCACCAAAATCATATCGGCGTTTCTTACGGTTGAAAGTCTATGAGCAATGATGAAAACCGTTCTGCCCTGCATAAGGTTGTTCAGTCCTTGCTCTATGTGCTTTTCCGTTCTCATATCTATAGACGAAGTAGCTTCGTCGAGAATGAGTACCGGCGGATTTGCAATGAGCGCTCTCGCTATCGAAAGAAGTTGTCTTTGCCCTTGCGACAGATTGCCGCCGTCGGCTGTAAGCATAGTATTATATCCGTCCGGCAAATGAGAAATAAAGAAATCGGCATTTGCAAGTCGTGACGCTTCAATTACCTCTTCGTCGGTGGCGTCAAGCTTTCCGTAACGAATATTATCCATAACCGTTCCGGTAAATAAATGCGTATCCTGCAAAACCATAGAAAGCGAATGCCTCAAATCGTCTTTTTTGATTTTATTGATGTTTATGCCGTCGTATCTGATTTTGCCGTCAGGTACGTCGTAGAAACGGTTTATAAGATTTGTAATAGTCGTTTTTCCGGCGCCTGTCGAACCGACAAGAGCGACTTTTTGACCGTCGTGAGCAAAGAAATCGATATCTTTCAAAACCGTCTTTTCCGGGACGTATCCAAACGTTACGTCATCGAATTGAACTTCGCCGTTCAGCTTTTCAAGAGTAGTCGTGCCAAGCTCTTTGTGCGGATGTTTCCAAGCCCATACGCCCGTTCTTTCTTCGCATTCGGTAAGCGTGCCGTCGGAATTTTCGACAACGTTTACAAGTTTTACGTAGCCTTCGTCTTTTTCCGTTTCCTGATCCAACAATTCAAAAATTCTGCTAGCTCCGGCAAGCGACATAAGCACGGTGTTTGCCTGTTGCGCCATCTGTGAAATAGGATTTGCAAATTGACGGGAATAAAGCAGAAATGCCGCCATCTTACCGAAAGTCATTCCGCCAACTCCTGCAACAGCGAAAAGCGCGCCGAGTACTGCCGTCAATGCAAAGTTAATATAAGTTAAATTGCCAAGAATCGGCATCAATATGTTTGCATAGGTATTTGCGTTTGCCGCAGCCTTGCACAATGCGCCGTTTACTTTATCGAAATCGGTTTTTTCAAACTCTTCATGATTGAAAACTTTAACGACTTTCTGACCTTCTATGTGTTCTTCAATGAAGCCGTTTGTTGCGCCGATTGCCTTCTGTTGCGCCATAAAGTATTTTCCGCTTTTACCGCCGATTTTGCCGACAATAAAAACCATAAATAAAAGCATAACGACAATAGTCAGCGTAAGAAGCGGATTAAGCACAACCATAACGACAAATATTGTAATTATAGTAAGAACCGATGACACTAAAGACGGCAAAGCGTTTGCTAATAGTTCTCTTAAAGTATCGGTATCGTTTGTGTAACAACTCATAATATCGCCGTGTGCGTGTGTATCGAAATATCTCACCGGCAGTTTCTGCATATGCTCGAACATATCGTCACGAACGCCTTGCAATATCTTTGACGAAACTAAAACGCATATCCTGTCAGCTCCGTAGGTGGACAGTGCGCCTAAAGCATAAACGGAAGCCATTATGCATATTATTTTTATAAAATCCGCATAGACTACCCCGTTGACGTTCATCGCCGGATTGGCAAGCGGAGCAATGTAATTATCAATTGCAAGAGTCAACAAAGCGGTACCGGCAACGTTTGCCCCGACGTTTAAAACGTACAGAATCATTACGGCAATGTAAGCCCATTTGTGAGTAGCCATTAATTTCATTACTCTTTTGAAAATTCCGAAAAGATTTTTCCTTTTTTGTTTTCCCAAAAGTTTCATGCGTTTTTTATCTTCGATAGCGTTTGCGGCGTCTGAATTTTGCAAACCATTGTTTTCAGGCATTGCCGCATCGGTTAAAGCCACGTTTTCAGCGTTTTTGACGAGTGCCTCGGTATTTTTTTCGTTAAGCTTTGCAAATTGCGTTTCAAAATTTTCAGGCGTAAGATTTGCAGCCTTATTTTCGGTATTTACCGCACGGGTAGATTTTTTATCTTTCTTTTCAGTCATTTTATTCCACCCCCTGTTTTTGCAATTCATAAACTTCCTGATATATCTCGTTGGATTTAAGCAATTCTTCATGCGTTCCAACACCGGAAATTTCTCCGTCGTTCAAAACGATAATTCTGTCGGCGTCGGCAACGCTTGTAACGCGTTGAGCGATAATAAAAACGGTTATGTCGTTAAAATTCTCTTTAAGCGCTTCCCTGATTTTTTTATCGGTCGCAGTATCGACGGCAGAAGTGCTGTCGTCTAAAATCATAATTTTAGGTTTTTTAAGTAAAGCCCTTGCGATACAAAGTCTTTGTTTTTGTCCGCCCGAAACGTTTACGCCGCCTTGTCCTAAAACGGTATCATAACCGTTCGGAAAAGATTCGATAAAGTCGTGAGCCTGAGCGGCTTTCGTCGCGCGTATAATTTCTTCGTCGTCGGCGTCGTGATTGCCCCATTTAAGATTTTCTTTTATCGTACCGCTGAAAAGCACGTTTTTTTGCAAAACCATCGCAACGCTGTCTCTTAGCGTTTTCAGCTTATAATCTCTGACGTCTCTACCGCCAACTTTTACGCTGCCGCTAGTTACGTCGTAAAGTCTTGGGATAAGTTGCACAAGCGTAGACTTCGAAGAACCCGTTCCGCCTATTACGCCGATAATCTCTCCCGATTTAATCTTAATGTTAGTCTTTTTAAGATTTAAATTTTCAGGATTTTTGCTGTAACTGAATTCGACGTCGTCAAATTCGACTGAACCGTCGGCAACCGTAAGATCAGGGTCTGCGCCATCGTCGGTTATATCGATTTGTTCGTCAAATATCTCAACGATACGGCTTGCCGAAGCTCTTGACATAACCAACATGATAAATACAAAACCGATCATCATAAGGGACATAAGAATCTGATTTATATACGATATAAAGGCGGTAAGATCGCCGTAATACATACCGCCCTTAATGATTTTGTTTCCGCCGAAATAAGTAACTAAAACCATACATGCATACATAACGGCCTGCAT
>JBJETY010000066.1:0-4359 GCA_051883555.1 Christensenellales bacterium
GACGTTTTTCCGACGTCTATTCACGTTATGACCGTTCTTATGACAAAAGAGTTGCTGGTCGCACTTGACGGTTTTATAGCGGAATTAGACAGCCTTGAAAAAAAATACGACGGTGTGGTAAAGACGGGAAGAACGCATTTGCAGGACGCAACGCCTATATCGTTTTCGGCGGAAATCGGGGCTTGGAAAAGAGCTGCCGAAGAAGCGGAACTTGCAATTAAAAATGCCGTTGAGGGGATAAGAGTCTTACCGCTTGGCGGAACTGCCGTCGGTTCGGGACTTAATACGCCTAAAAATTATGCAAAGTTTGCCGTCGAAGAATTGAGCGCATATCTTGACGAATTCTTTATCGAATCGGACAATAAATATCACGGATTAGCCTTTAAAGACGCCTTGGTCGTTTACCACGGAGCGCTGAAAAATCTTGCGGTCTCGTGTATGAAAATAGCAAACGACGTCAGATGGCTGTCAAGCGGTCCGAGATGCGGCATAGGCGAGATTACCATACCCGCTAACGAGCCAGGCAGTTCGATTATGCCCGGCAAGGTAAATCCTACGCAATGCGAAGCGGTGACTATGGTAGCTTGTGAAATTATGGGTAACGACGCAACCGTGTCTTTTGCCGCAAGTCAGGGCAATTTTGAACTTAACGTTTTTATGCCCATCATAGCGTTTAAAATTCACGAGTCTATAAAATTGTTGACTCAGGCATTAGAAAGTTTTACCGTTCATTGCATAAGGGGCATAGTTCCGAACGAAAAAAAGATGAAGGAATATTTACATTCTTCTCTTATGACGGCGACTGCTTTTTCTCCGTATATCGGTTATGAAGCCGCTGCCGATTTGGTTCATTTTGCTTTTGAAAACGACTTGACCGTAAAAGAAGCCGCCTTAAAAAAGAGCGGACTAAGCGAGAAGCAAATTGACGAAATAATCGAGAACGCTTTGAAAATCTGAATTTTATATGAATTAAATTTAAATTAAAGGTTACCGGTTTAAATCAAACAGTAAAAAAAGACTGCGAAAAGGCAGTCTTTATTTTTAATGAAATCCGATTAACATAGCTAAATCGTTTTTTAACGCCGATTAAACACAGCTAAACGCTATTACTTTAACGCAGTTAAAATACAACTTATAAACTTGTAAGTTATTTATTCGGCTTAAATGTTGAAACGGAAAAAGATAGATTTACCGAAATGCTTTCAATATTCGTCAGGGCTTCGATTGCCGACATATTTGTTCTGTAAAAATACGGGGTCATTTTTAAAAGAGTTACGGCGCCTTTACCGTCGGTTATGAAATTGCCGTCGATTTTTTCTCTTTTTGTCAGAGTGAAACCTTCGATTTCGGTTTCGTCTTTCGGATTCAATATCGGCATTTTGTAAAGTCGCTTTTTAAGTTCAAGCAAATGTTCTTCCGCCGGAACGGCCACGATAAACGTTCCGTTATTTTTTAAAATACGTTTTGTTTCTATTGCGTTATAAGGGGCAAACGCAGAAAGGGCAAAGTCGAAAGAATTATCGAAAAACGGCAGGCGAGTCATCGACGCAACCGAAAAGGAAGCGTTTTTATCCGATTTTGCCGAAAGCCTGATTGCTTCTTTTGAAATATCTATACCGAATATTTCAGTAGTAAATTCGGACAGGTTTCTTGCGATGCAGCCTTCGCCGCAACCTATATCCAAAACGGCTTTATCTTTGAAATCAAAATTATGTTTAACGTAATCTATTAAAGGCTGATAATATCCGTTGTCCATAATTGTACGCCTAGCGACGACCATATCTTTGTTATCGCCGGGGGATACGGAATGTTTATCACTGCTCGATAAAAAGTTGACGTAGCCTTCTTTGGCCACGTCATAACAGTGTTTCGTGCATTTTAAAGATTTTCCGACGGCGGTTAAAGTTTCACCGCATATCGGGCAACGATAGCTAATCATTTTTTTGCTCCGTCAAGGTAACGTTGTGTTCTGCAAGTAATTTATCCAGACGTTGATAATATTTTTTATAAAGCTTATATCCGCCTTTCGTGTTTTCCGTTATATACGGAAATTGTAAGTTGTCGTCTTTTTCGAGGTTGTCCAGACGATAGCTGCCGTTAACTTTCCAGGCGTTGAGCAATCCTATGTTTATAGCGTTTGTAGGGCAATTAAACGAACACCTGGTACACATAATGCAGTTGCCGCCGAATTTGATTTTTCCGTTTTTCACGGAAATATTTTTTGCAGGACAAATTCGGACGCATTTTCCGCAATCTACGCATTTATCCTTTTTGACTTTGAAAAACTTTCCGTTCAGTTTATAAAATCCCCATTCGATTCTGAAGAAGAAAGAGTGCATGCGTTTTATAAAAGGCAGTTTAACTTTTTCGCACTTTCCTTCTAATACGTCTTGTGCGGTGACCTTTGCATATGCTTTTGCGTATATCCACATATGCTTTGCCATTCCGTCGTTATGGCGGAATATCATATTGTATGGCATAACAAAAAGCCTGTCCGTAAGGAATTTATAACCTTTGCGTTTCAAAATTCTATAAGTTTTCTGTCCTGCCGAATTGTTAAGCCAAAGCGGTTCGCCGCCGACTTTGAACATAAAAGTCGGTTTGTTGTGAGTCAACGGGAAGGTTTTTACCATATCGATAAATACTTTCGGCGGATTGAAACCGTGTATCGGGAAGCCTAAACCGACTAAATCATAGTCGTTCGGATTAGGTATCTGCTTGTCTTTTTCCCATATGAAAACATCTGTTTCGACACCGTTGGATTTAAATTCTTCCGCAAAGCAGTTGGCAATACGTTCGGTATTGTTTGAGCCGGTAAAAATATATATTACGGCTTTCATTTTATTCCTCGCTTATAAAGTCTTCTTCATTGTTTGTCACAGGATAAGTGCCGGTTTCGCTCTTGTCGTGCGTATCCCAATATACCTGTGCGAAAAACGGAATATGTTGACTGAGTTCTCCCCAATGCCAAGGCATCGGTTGACAACACGTAGGGCACCAGTGACCCGCCTTTAAAATCGTGTAAGGCGTTGCGGCGAAGCGGTGACCGTCGTGACATTCCCATTCGAGTTTCGAATATAGGTCGCCCTTTTTCATTGAAGTTGAAATACATTTTCCGCCTCTGAATTCTGCGGCTTGACGCATATCTTCGATGTCGAGTTCGCTATCCGGTTTCGTTTCGTCGTATCCGTGACTCAAAAGATGCTGCTGCGCCCATTCTTTTGTTTTAACTTCTTTATAATTGATATCGCCGTCCGGCGTTTTACCTTCGCTGAAAAGAGGGAAGTCGTCCCATTTCTCCGGTAACGTATCTAACGATTCTTTCGGCCCGAAAAACGCTTCGAGTCTGCCTGCATGCCTTATTCTCTTCCAATAAAGCGGAGAGTTCGTATTAGAAAACAAGCGTTGAATAACCAATTTGGAAATGAGTTGCGGCGGTACGATTGCACCGAGCTTGAAATACCATAACTTTTTTCCCAAACTTTTCCAATAATCGTTTAAGTCCGTCTTTTGATAGTCGAGATAGCTGTTTAACAAATCGCTGTCGTAAAACCACATTCCGTGGAAGTTACGGATAACGTTCCAATTCGGTTTGAAGAATTTTTTTGTAGAACCGCCCATAAGTTTGAATCCGCTGTCGAAAGTGTCGTAACCCGTGCAACGTCCGGCGTCGTCTGAACCTATGTTGTATACCTTCTGCCAGAAATCTTCTTTTAGCGTTCCTTCGCTGTCGAACTTCACGAGATTTTTGCAGAGCAAGCCGCTGTCGATATCGGTTACCCAGTCGAGCGGAGCGTTCCAACACGTATGGAACATAAGGCCGTCTTTTATGTTGTTCATAAACATTTTTTTATGCAGAACGGCAGTTTGTCTGAGCGAAACGAAATGAGGCAGTCCCGCTTCCAAAACGTACCTTTCGGCTTTGAGTTTTGTAGCGGCGTATACGTCGTAAGTGGACGGCATAAGCGGGTCGCCGACTCTTCCCCAAGGGTGGTGATAGTCTCTGTTTCCGTAAAGAGCTACCGTGCCGATATTAACGAACTTAATCTCATCGGCTCTGCCGCTGTTTAAAACGGCGTCGACAAGATTTTTAGTGCCTATATAATTTGAATTATACGTTGAACTTGGTTGATGGTCGGATTTTGGCGGAATTATCGCTCCGCAATGCAAAACGTAATCAACGTTCTTTATAAGGAGTTCGCAGTCTTTATATTCGGATAAATCGCCGAAGATTACGTCGATTCTGTCTTTGTATTTTTTTACAAGGCGTTTGCCTAACGATAAATTAGATTTTTTAGGTCTTAAAAGAATTTTTAATTTTAAATCGTCTAATTCTAAAAGTTGTTTCAGTGCTTCGCT
>JBJETY010000067.1:0-4305 GCA_051883555.1 Christensenellales bacterium
ACAAACGACAATCCGAGCAAAACCGCTTCGGGAATACGCCAAGCGCCGTTTACCGCTTTTATCTTATCCGTTATAAATGCGATGAGCGTAATAAAGCTCATCGCACCTAAATAAATTATAAAAATCAAATATGCAGGCATATGATAACCGCCACAAAATTATTCTGCTTTTGCTTCTTCAGCCTTGTTTTCCGACTCTGCTTCCGATTGTGCGTCAACGGTAGATTCCGCAACCGCACCGTCGCTACCCTTTGCCGTTTTAAAACAAGTGAAATGACTGAATTTGCAAACGAATATTTCTCTTGCAAGCATTGACGCGGCAAAAGCTATCGTTCCGCCGAAAAGAACGTCCGACATAAAGTGAGCGCCAACCATAATACGGCTTATGGCTACCATCGCCGTATAGCCCACCGCTATAATATAGAATAACGCCTTTACCCACACTTTGTCTAATTTCTTAAATAAATACGGCAGACTTAAAATCGAATAGATTACGCCCGCTGAGAACGTATGTCCCGACGGGAAAGACTTACAGCTGTCGTCTACGAAGGTAAGAATATTGCGTTTTCCGTTTACGGTGTACCAAGGAGTATAATAGTCAAAATTATCTAGATAATTCATTGTTCTGAATCTGCATCTGCCTATAGGCGTTTTGATAACGGTTATGAGCAAATAGAAAGCGGCGGTACAAATCAATACGAATGCAAATTTCATAAGTTTTGCGTGCGTATCTTTGTTAAAATTCTTCCAACTGAAAATCAAAAGCACAGCCATCGGCAATGCGATGAACGCTTCGAGCGCCATAACGTATATATTGTTTTTATATTCCTCATTGAGCATGTGTTCAAAAACGTACTTGCAAATTTCGGATACAAAGAAATATAATCCCGCAAATATAACGACAGCACAAACTATCATAACGAAAACGGAAAGTATCTTCTTGCCTTTTTCGTCAAGTTTAATTTTTGAATCTTTTATTCTCGGTGCGTTCCAGAAGAAAATAACTCCCGCTACGGCTATTGCAAGCCAAATCGGCGTAGAGCCGAATGCCTCGAAAAAGAGTCCGAATTGACTTGAAGAATAATATTGTCCTGTATGTAAATTTCCTTTGGTCAATATTTTGCTTATCTCTAAATCATATACCGACGCAATCGCAACAAGAGCCGCAAATATAACGACAAACAGCGAAAGAAATAAAATAGTTTCAAGTTTAGGCGAAATGCCCTTTTTTTGTTCTAAATCTTTTACGTCTTCCATAAATTCCTCCACCGCCATATGATAGCACATACTTTTATCTATTGCAACCATAAAATTATACCGATTATTTTAAGGCGTGAAAACGGCGACTTAAAGTCGTAATTGACGTTTAAATAAAACGCAATTTCAACCGACGAATACGATTTGATTTAAATCTGATAAACGGTTTTATAAAACCATATAAAAACAAAAAATATACGCTTTAAAACCGCCCTGATCTTTAAAGATTTTTTTTGACAAAAATTACCGGCATTCCGTCAAAAAAAAATAATAGTTTTTTTTGTTTTACTATTGAAATGCGTATGACTATATGATAAACTGTATTTAATCCTACTAAGGTATTGATACACTATGTTTGAACCACAATTTTTTAAAAAGGGATGATGCGTTCATACTTACAATGTCAGGCCTCATCATATCAGTGGAAGGCAGCGGAGATGACAGTCAGTACCCACCCTGTACTTACAGGTTTAAAAATTGTATCTTACATTAGTGGGATTACGTCAAAAATACGGCTTGCTATTAGCAAGCCTTTTTTATTGCTTTTTTATTGCATTTTTCAGCTTCGCAAGTTTTGAATTTCTCCGTTAAAAATTTTCCTTAATATAGTCGTTACTGCAATCTGTTTAAACGGCAAATGACACTACCGCTCTATATGCGTGGTTAAAATTTAAACCTAATAAAAAAAGAATTCCGCTTATCAATCATTATTAGACTGACCCTTACCAATCATTATTTTACTTTACGTAAAATCTCGTATCACTTGCAAAGCATTTTGTCTACCAATCCTTTTTTATTACTGCTTACACTACTTTATTAATCCCCTTTTTTCATTACTGTTTACCCTTTTTAAACGCAATCGATTGTAAATTCCGCAAAACGAATCTTTTACCGTTACGAATTTTTTGCCATTATACACGTTAACAGATAAAAAATCCCGATACCTTTGTTTTGGTATCGGGACTAAATTTTTATGGTACCCCCGTGGGGAATCGAACCCCAGATTCCGCCGTGAGAGGGCGACGTCTTAACCGCTTGACCACGAGGGCATAATTTGTTTGTCGAACAAGAAAAAATATATCATACGTTTCGCTTTTCGGCAAGCAAATTTAACAGATTTAAAATTTTTTTTGACGCGGCCTATCAACCGCGCGATAATTTATTTCCGTAAACGATAATTTATTTCCAGAAACTGAATCTCGAATTGTCGCAATCCGACGCATTGTACGTAAATTGCATCGTGTATTTCTGGTCCGCCTTCATATATGCGACGGAAATTCCCATCGGCTTAGCGTTGTAACATTCCCAGAATTCCGTAAGCTCCGCCATTTTAAAATATCCGTTATCCCAAATCTGGAAATTCAAATCAACGATTTTATAACGCGCGTTTTTGCTGTTCGTACTTTCTTTATCCTGAATGGACCATATGGTATCATACGTCGAATACTCTTTATCAAGATCCATCGTCAACTTTACGTCATAGTATTTTTCGTCGGCGTTATACTCTACAGTAGTCGTTTTAACGGTTTTAAAGAAATCGGATTCAAACTCTTCGCCCATAATACTCGCTTCGTTTTCAAGCCAGGCAAAATGTTGGTCGGTTATTTCATAAGTCATCTCCACGCCGCCGTTATTTACGTGATACGGATAATACTTGCCGCCCGCCAAAACGTAGCGGAAACCTTCGACTTCGATATCTGTCGGCTTGGTCAAAGTTGCAGCGGATGTAAATGCCGTCGGCGTTGTGTAAATTTCCAAACGACTTGCAGACGCGCCCGTACGTTTGCTCCAGTCGGGTTCGTAGGAATCGCCTTGTTGTACGTATGCCGTAGTTTTATAGTACGTCACCGCTTCGTCGCCGACTACGTAATGCCTGATTTCCGCAAGTTCCGCCCCGACTTTACCTATAAGCGCGGTTGCATTATCCGCTTTTTCGGTGTTACAAACCTGCGTTCTGTATTTAGTATATTCTCCTTTTAAGTTGTCTCTCAACTCAACCGCTTCTATAAGCAACGGAATGTCCATTCCAAGCGTGGTCGAATTGCTGTAACCGCTTAAAAATATACCGCTGTAATCAGATTGTAACATGCCCATATTGCCGGCATAATAAAGCGACAAAGCATATTTTATCATTTCTTCGGAATCGTCGGCGGCTGAAGGTATCGGCTGTTTATCAAAAAACGGATTTTCGCTTTCAGGGCGTACTCCTAAATATTTAAAACCGTGTTGCATTTCGCCCTTCGGCTCGCTAAACGACATAAACGACAGGCAGAACCATATAATAATGACAAAAAGCGTCCAGGCTATCATTTTCTGAAGAAAATTCCACCCGTATTTGTCCGAAAACGACCCCGTATAAAATTTTATGTATCTTTTATCGTCGTTATTTTTGCTTGATAAATTTCTTTTTTGTACTCTTTCCGTATTTTTCATAATAATAATCTTTGCGGTTATATATTGTCCTTTTATTTCTCGATTGCCGCTTTTCCGTTTTCTTTTGTTTAAATCGGTAAATACTAAGGTGCTTATATTATCGTCAATTTCAATTTATTTCCGCATTCTCCGATTTCCGTTTTTAAATAAAATTTTATTCATTGCCGCCACTTAGCCTAAGTCGATATCCAAAAATGCGGACGAACGTCTTGTCGGCGGTTATCAATATGAATTATACATTAATTAAACGTAAAAATCAATATTCATTTTTTATTTGCAATTTTGTGGCAAACCTGCTTAAAAACTCGCATTTTTCGATATTAAAAACATTATTTTTTTGCAAATTTGCAGCTTTTCCCTTGGCTTTGCAGCGTTGAAAATTACCCTCGGTTAATATGTTGACAATTTAACTATTGTACATTAAAATACTAAATCATTGTGAATATATAATGTATAAATATAATAATATATTTTTTATATATACCTAAATATTCTTCCTGAATATTCTTCTTGGCGTTATATATTTAATTTATCGTTATATTCAGCACGGCGTAAGGTCTCTAAACTATGCCGTTTACCGTAAACCGTCGCAGACTCGAAAACGGTATACGGTCAA